>PIXT01000035.1 GCA_003096235.1 Candidatus Bathyarchaeum sp.
CTATGGACAGAAGCACTAACAATGGGAGGTCTTGCTGGAGGTTCAATGGGCTGGCAAGGATTTGAGCAAGGAGACGCCTACGAAGGAAAATTCGGTAGTGGCGGTCTCTTTGGAGCAGCTGGACCAGTAATCATTGGTGGAATACTATTCTACAACCAATTTGAAGGAATAGGAACCAACGCTGAACAATGGGTTAATGCCAAGAACATACACACAGGAGAAATGTTATGGAGTAGACCGTTGTTAACGCCCAGTGGATCAAACCTTAGACTGGCTTTTGGTCAAACATTCTATTGGGACTCGTATAACTATCACGGTGTTTTCGATTTCCTATGGACCACTGAAAGTGGTGGATTTGGTCAACCTCAAACATGGCACGCTTTTGATCCCTTCACTGGACGATGGGTCTACACAATGGAAGGCATGCCCAGCGGCATTAAGGTATATGGAACAAAGGGCGAAATTTACCTTTACAATGTAGATAAAAACGCTGGCACAATGTCACTATGGAACTCCAGCAGAGTAGTTGCTGTTGCAGGAAGTTGGAGACCACAAGGACAAACCTATGACGCTGAAGCAGTCGCCCAAGGAATTGAATGGAACATAACAATACCAGGATTAGCGGAATTACCTGGAAGTGTCTATAAAGTTCGTCAGGACGTAATACTTGGAGCAGATTTCTCTCGTGGTGGTCCTGCGCCTAATCCTGCAACTATGTGGGCGGTCAGTGTTGATGTAGAGCATGGAGACGCTGAATTAATGTGGGATACAACATGGTCAATACCCAGTGGAGTTGCACTGATATCGGTTGAAGACGTAAACGTAGACGAAGACTTGTTCATCGTTTCCACAAAAGAAACCCGAACAACTTACGGATTCCGCTTAAGCACCGGAGAAGAACTGTGGGGACCAACACCATCAAGGCACTATACAGATAACTGGGGCCACTCATCAGGTAACAGCTGGGACATCATAGCTGACGGCAAAGTTATTGCAGGAAACTATGGTGGAACAGTCTGGTGCTATGATGCACAAACTGGCGGAGTAGAGTGGACCTTCGATATAGATGACCCATTCACTGAGGTTTTGCACAACAACCGTTGGCGTTTCAGACCAGTAATTGTTTCTGATGGAAAACTATACATCGAAAACACCGAACACAACCCACGAGATCCGCAACCCCGTGGTGCACCTTTCATCTGTCTTGACTTAGAAACTGGAGAGCAAATTTTCAGAATACCCTACCGTGGAAGTGAATGGGGTTCTAGCCCAATGATTGCAGACAGCATAATAGTGATGTACAATGAATACGACCAGCGCATCTATGCAATTGGCAAGGGTCCAAGCGCAATTACAGTCACTACATCACCTGAAATTCAAGCACAAGGAAACAGCGTAATGATCAAAGGCACATTGATGGATGTTTCTCCGGGAACTGAAGATGCAGCTATCAGATTACGGTTCCCCAATGGCGTACCTGCGGTATCTGATGAATCAATGACAGATTGGACACTTCACGTGTACAACCAGTTTGAGCGTCCTGCTGATGTCAAAGGTGCCGATGTTACTTTGATCATACAAGACCCTAACGGTGACTACTATCAAACCACGGTTACATGTGATTCAAACGGAATGTACAGTCACATGTGGGCACCAGCAATTGTTGGAGAGTATCAGGTTACCGCTGTATTTGAGGGCTCTAACTCGTACTATCCATCACAAACGACAACCGCCTTTGGCATAGACTCTGCACCAACCCCAGCAACACCAATACAGCCAGAGGAACCAGTAGACACAGAGCAACCAGACACCACCGAACCAACAGCACCAATAATATCTGCAGAAGTAGCAATCATCGCGGCAGTTGCAGTAGTTGCAGTTATCGGCGTTGCAGCATTCTGGATTCTAAGAAGAAAATAAACAACATTTTCTTCCCTCCTTTTTTGGGAAATAAACTTGAAAGAAACGGGGCTGAAAAGGCTCAAGCACAAAAAATGAAAAAATAACAAAGTGATAGTAGCTTGGTTTTTTCGTTTTTTCACCTTATTGCCTGTGCAGAAGCCTCAGCAAACCCGTTTCTTCAAAATTTTTTGATTAATAAACGATGAAAGTAAACACTAAAGTTTTATAGGAAATTGGTGTTGTTCATAAAAGCTTACTAGATTGTGAAATATCTGGTGAGTTCTCTGTGTTGAGGGGGGTCGTCGGCTAGCTTGGTCCAGGCTATGAGACTTGGACTCTCGTGACCCCGGTTCAAATCCGGGCGACCCCACCACTTTTCAATTTTTAAGTCATTAATGAAAGAGTGAACCTTAAGAATCAAATGTGTGCGGTGTAGAAAAAATTTTGAAAAAAGGTTGTTTTCAACATTCTATTTCTATTAGTATACTAATATACCGCACAAAGGTGTGAACCCTTAGAGGTCAGTTTGTGGATTTTGTGTTTGTAAAGCACTAGAACAAAGGTTCCAATAATAGTAAAAGGCAAAAAAGTCAAAACTGGAAACTCTGGAATCGTTGGAGTATATTCTGGTTTTGCATTAGGGTTTGGTTCAGTTAAGAAGGGAACAAAGTTTACTTTATCCAAGTTAAACGCGTATTTTCCGTCATAAATTGACATGTTGATTTGTTTGGTGTCAGTTGTTCCCCACCAATTATTGGTAGCGTCTGCTTCATCAGAGTTGTTTTCTAGGTAAATGCTGTTTTGTTGGTTGTTTTCCAGATTGTTGTAGTTAACAGTTAATGATGACGCACTTGACCGAATTCCAACAGTATTATTGTTTATTGTGTTGTTTCTGATTACTGTAGAAGAACCAGCGGCATCTATACCCGTTGTTAAATGGTTACTGACTAAGTTTTTTTCGATTATTACTACGTTACCATGAGTTGCGATTCCTACTGTGCCATTGACAACAATGTTGTCGTGAATTGTTAAATCTCCTGCACTTGGAACAACAATCCCATTCTTATTATTCACTAGCAAGTTTTCTTGGATTGTTCCACCGCCTTGTGCACGAATAGCGGTTCCAGCATCGGTGACGGTGTTTGCAGAAATGTAAAAAGAGCCTGAATTAACTTCGATTCCAACATAATCTTCTTGACCAGAGATGATGTTATCTGAAATTCTTGAGGTTCCACTTACTTTGATTGCGGGACCAGGGTCAATTATGTGTGTTGTTTTTCGGAAGATGTCACCGTAATAGCTTACAGTGTGGCTAATTTTGTTATTTGAAATGGTTGATTCTGAAGCTTCAACAATCCCTTTTATTGTGTTATTCAAAATTGAACAGAAACTACCAGCATAGACACTGCTTGAAATGTTGTTACAAGAGATTGTGTTTGAACTTCCAGCAGTAACGCTGCCTTTAAGGGCGTTATTCGAGATTGTGTTTGAGTTTTCAAAATGAATGGGGCCTATCAGTTCATTGTTTGTAACTTCTGATGAGCCTCCAATTGTGATTTTTCCGTTTGTGATTCTGTTGTTTATCGCAATATAGCTGTCAGAGATTATTGAATAATCGTCAACAGTCAAATCTCCTCGTATTCTACTGTTGGATATCTTAAGAGAAACTGCACTGATTATGTCTACATTTTCTATGAAAACATTATCAAACACACAACCCGAAGCAAGCTGCTTGTTCCAGCCATTACTGGAAGAAGTGAACTCAAGTCTTCCAAAAGGGTTAGAATCAGGAGAAATGTTTTTTGTTTCTAGGGTTTCAGTGATGTTAATTGGGGCAATACTCGTGCCCACTGCAACAAAGGTGCCCCTAATTTGCACATCGTAGCCGTTGAGGTTAATTGTTGTACCCGGGTCAATCGTTAATGTTGCTCCTTGTTCTACAAGCAAAGGGCCAGTAAGATTGTATGGGCTATCTACAGAGGTCCATATGGTATCTGAATTAATTACGATAATTACTCCAGAGCTTTCAGCACAGACAGGCACAACACCAACTAAAGATAATCCTCCAACAAGAATAGTCAACAATAATACACAATATGTTCGATTCACCTAAAGCTTCCACCAAAATTTTTTCTGAAAACTACGACGAACAGACTTATCACCAAAAACAAGGGTAAAAGTAACCATGAAGAAAATTCTGGAATTCCGGGGGTTCCAATTAGTTCAATTGTCTTTGTGTTGGCTTCGTAGTTGAACTGTAGAAAGGTTTCAGTGCCACCTTCGTTTCTTGCTGTTGGGTTTTCTATTGAGTTTTCATCTGCGTATATTTGCCAGAAACCGCCTGCAGCAGGTGAAGAGCTTTCCACTATTTTAGCAATAATTCGACCTGCAACATCTGAAGGCGTAATACTTGCGGTCAGTTTTCCACTTGTTGCATCAAAAGTTATGTCGGTTATCTTGTTGGTTGATTGGATGAAAAAGATGTTCTGGTCTTGATAATTTAACGAAGCAAACCCAGCGATAGTGGAGGTTTCACGGTACATTTCGTTTCCGTTCCATTCGGCTTTGAGTAGAAAAGTGCCCCATTCAATGTGTGACCAAGAAACAAAACAGCCTCCACCATCAGAACGGGTAGTGTTTGAACCAATTTTTTCCCAACTATTTCCATCGACAGAGTATGATACAGTAATTGTTTCATCACCAATAAGTCGCCCAGAAATGTCTGAAAGAATTGCACTGATAATAAGAGGTGAACCAACAACTGTTGGCATGTTATCTACATAGACTTCTATGTTTGTTGGAACTGAAGGGGCGTTTGAGTTTGGCTCAACCAAGAACGGTTCAAAAATCACGGTTGCTAAGTCAAAATCATCATAATAATCATGAATTGAGTCACTGATTGCTGTTGGGTCAGATGTTCCCCACCAGTTTTTAGTGGCGTTTATTTCGTCTTCAGAACGCAAACGTAAGTAAAGATTCCTCTCAGAATTATTGCATATATTGTTGTTAACTATTGTTACCAAAGCAGAACGACAAGAAATTCCAGTAGTGGTTTTTGTGATTGTGTTGTCTCGAATTATGACTTTTGAACCCGATTCTACTAAAATACCCGAGCGTCTGGTGGATATCAAGTTTCCTTCTAGTATTGGTTCTCCTGTTTCGATTCTAATTGCTGCTTGTTCAAAGTTCCCTACAATTGTGTTATCAGCAATGTATGGTTGTTCTGCGGTTCCAAAACCTAGGATATCAATTCCATAATCAGGAGAGCTAGGACGATTATAAGCGTCGAATTTAGGTTTGTCAGAAATTGTGTTATTTATAATCTGAGGAGACCCACCTTCAACATTTGTTTTGCATTGCAGATAATTGTTGATAATCAAAGGAGTTCCCCCCCTAACGCTGATTGCACCGTATGCAAGAAAGTTATTAGATATTTCTTGGGTGCCGTATAGTTCAATTATTACATCGTTCAAAACTGCATTTTTGATTATTGAACCTGTTTGCGTTTCAGGGTTCCAGCCAGTACTGTCCTCAGTGAACCTTATTCGTTTACCATTGTTAAAATAAATTGAATCATCACTGGTGCCCCTTGCGGTTAAGGTGCCTTCCACTTGCAAAGCATAGTCATCATCATTGAAGTTTACAGTAACACCGGCTTGAATAGTTAAGGTAACACCAGAACTAACAAGCAAATTCCCAGTTAGATTGTAAGGACTGTTGGCTTTGGTCCACACCGTATCTGAAGTAATTTCTCCAGAAACTTCAGTAGAACCAAAAACTACAAAATTTTCTGTACAAGCTGAAGCTACACAAGTAACTAGAGCAAATATCAAAACCATACTTAAAAACAATTTATTCATCATACGTGTTTTTTACTCCTGTAATATTCTTTTTAATAAAAACAACAGCAAAAGTTACAACGAACAATAAAGGCAAAATGACCAATGATGAAAATTCTGGAATTTCAAATATTGGAGGCAATTTAGGAGTTGAATTTGGTAAGGCTTTTTGGTTTGGTTCAGTTAAGAAGGGTGTGAAATCAACTTTTTCTGAATTGAAATCATATTTGAAGTCGTGAATCGTCAGGTTAATTGCTTTGGTGTCTGTTGTTCCCCACCAGTTGTGGCTGAAATCAAAATTATTTGAGTTAGTTTCAAAGTATACGCTGTATTCAGTGTAATTTTCAAAATTGTTGTATTGTATGGAACCCGAAGGAGAGTTAACTAATTTCAGTGCAATTGGAGTGTTAGAAATGGTGTTGCTTCGAATTGTATTCTGACATTCAACATAAACTCCACAAACTGTTTGATCAGTAATCAAATTCAAATCAATAGTCACTGACCCTGCTCCATAAGCTACGACGCCTCTTTCACCCGTGGTTATCGTGTTATTTCGAACAACTACATTACCACGATCAGCCACTATTGCTTCGCTATTGTTTGTAAACAAGTTTCCTTGAATTGTTGCCCCATCTTGTGCATTAATGGCTACATCATAATCAAAAATTACATTACCAAAAATGTAAGAATATCCATCATCAACCGCGATTCCGTATCCGCTTCCTGTTACTAGGTCTCGCCCTGGACCCACAATTATGTTATCAGAAATTTCACAGTTTCCACTTGCTTCAATTGCCGTATCATATTCAAATCCAAAATA
>PIXT01000036.1 GCA_003096235.1 Candidatus Bathyarchaeum sp.
TATCGATTTATTACCGTTTGCGTTGAAACTCCGATTTTTTTCCCAATCTGATTAAAAGGTTTACGAACGTCTTTTGTCAACTCATCTATGATTTTCTGATCAATTTCGTTCATTTTTGATCATCCCTTGGATGTATTGTTAGGTTTTCTGGAAAAATCCCAAAAATTTGGTTGCTTGCAACAAATTTGATTTCAGTAATCCCTTCGTATGTTGACAACTTTTTCCGAATATCGTTTATTTCCTCGAACTCTTTAAGGTGATAAATTGCATGAATGTCATACTTTCCCACAACGTGAAGAGCATTACGAAAGCTTGGAATCTCTTTGAGCATTCTAATTACTGATTCCTCATGTCCAGTCTGAACACTAAGTTCCACCGCCAAAGCGAGATTAAACCAACTTTTCGAATCAGTTACAAATGATGAACCGCTTATGATGCCAGACTCTTTTAGTTTGTTGTATCTGTTGTGAATCAATGCTGTTGAAACCCCGCATTTTAGGGCGATATCTGAAAAATTGGTGCGCGCATCTTTTAACAATGTTTTCAGAATTGTTGCATCAAGTTCATCTATCTTTTGTTTTTTAGCCATGAATTTCACTTTTTATTAAAACTAAATCTTATCGTAATCCAATATGAGTATTACGTTGAAATATTTTACGATTACGATATTAATTCTTAATTTTTTCCAATCGAGAATACAACTATATGGAAAATTTTAAATTATCACCTCCTTGTAAAAGGGTTAGTATAACAAATGGAATTGAAAAAAATGAAAAATACACAAACAATAACGAAAATATTTTCAACTCTGATCTTGATATCTCTGATGACAACCTTTGTTGTTTCAACAACCTTCGCAGCATATAACCCGAATCCTAATGCTGGCAACACTGTAATTAATGCCGACTACATGAGCTCAACCAATACCGCTGCAAGTAACGCAGCTCAATATGGCAACCTACTAAATGAAGATTATGAATGGGACCAATGGATCGGCAACACAGGTGCACGTACTTGTTATGTTGACGGTCCAGCACCAGACCGACCAGATGTCTTATGGCAAACTAAAGATATACCTGCACTAGGAACAGTCGAATCTGGCATGGTTGCATTTTCTGGGAAACTCTTCTTAACATCAACAGTTGACGGTCAATGGACACTTAGTGCAGTTCACCCCCACACTGGCAATATACTCTGGCAAACTGCATTTCCTGATGGAATGAGTGTGACCCGAGCCTTTGGTGCTGCGGTGATTTACAAATGTGATGATGATCACTTAGCAGTAATAACAAATCAAGGACTAGCCATGTTTGAGGTAAACAACGGCAATTTTCTGTGGAACGATGCAACGATAAACCCAAGAGCTGCTTACTTCCGAGGCGTTGTTGACACCGATCTGAAAATGATGTTTGGTCCAATGCGAGAAGTACCTGGTGCTCCTCTTCGGTCAGAACCTTATGCGGATATTCTAACTGGATGGGATCTTTCCAATCCTGATGTCGACATGGGTGATGGAAATCGAATGGTTTGGGAGTACATAATGGATGAACCTGGAAATCCATTACTTGCTGCTGGTGACGGAAAAGTCTTCATGGGCTCTTATAGCTCTAGCATGGTTTATGCAATAGATGCTTCTAATGGACAGAAGGTCTGGGAAACAGCAAGACCTGACGCGGCTGGTTACTCTGCAGCTTATGCAGATGGCAAACTCGTTGTGGGTTGTCAAAGTCAATGGATAATCTGTTATGATGCGGACAGTGGTGAAATTCTGTGGGCTAACGGTGATGGAGTCAAATATCGAGCTTTCAACGTTTGGAACGGAATCATTGCATACGGAAGAACATACTGGCACGACTTAGGTGAAGGAATAAACGGTGCAACTAAATGTCTTGACCTCGAAACAGGGGAAGAACTCTGGAGGGCAAGAACCGACATGTACATCGGTTATTACCAAACTGTTGCAGCGGATGGAAAAATCTATGGACGACAAAGTGACAACTCAGTGACAACTGGCAGGGAAGCTATTCCTACCAGATTTTCGTGCTGGGACGCCTTTACAGGTGCAGAAATTTGGTCAGTTGAACTAGACGAAGCTTGTGCAATCGTTGCTTACGGATGCTTGTACATGGGAACAGGAACCTATTGGGAACCTGGAGCGATGTCTTGCCTCAGCACTGCCTTTACTCCAGAACCTTGGTCAATGTGGCGCGGAAACGTTGAAAACCCAGGAGTTGCCTCAAGCGCTGGTCCAACTAATCTTAATGCTGGACCCAAATGGACTTTCACTACTGGTGGACCGATTCTCTCATCACCTGCAATTGACGAAGGAAAACTATTCATTAACTCTGGAGACCGAAAGGTATACTGTATCGATGCATATACTGGTCAAGACATCTGGACGTTCACGACTAACGAGCCAAAAATGACAACATTTGGTTCTGCGCCTGCGGTCATAGATGATAAAGTAATCATTGGTCCTGACGATGGCAACATGTACTGTTTAGACACCGATACCGGAAATCAACTATGGAGCATTAACATGGGTCCATACAGAGCTGTTAAAGTAGCTCACGGACAACATAACATTCGATCATCACCGATAATCTACAACAACCGAATATATGTTGGGTCATGCCATGACAACACTTTCTACTGTGTAGACCTTAACGGAAACGTAGTGTGGTCATACGAGACCGGAGGACCAATCTTAGGCTCAGCCGCAATCGAAGATAACTATGTATACTTTGCAACGTGGGGCTCTACTGATTCCGCTTTTGACGATGCTAACAACATATACAAATTCACTGCAGATGGTCATTTTGTCATGAAATTCCCGATAAGGGTAAACATGGCTGGTGTCCGTCAAAGTGGAGGCTTCTTTGGAACTTACTTCTCAACAGCTGCTACAAAAACTCCAATTGTAAAAGGTGACCGCCTATATTGGGGTGTTGATCAAGCTGTTATGGCAGTCTATGATGCAACAAATGGAGATATAATCTTCCTAGCAGAACAACCATACGTAGCTGGAGAAAACTCACACGGAAGCTGTGTAGTTGCAGGAAACCGAATCTTCTCACAAGCAGGACCAACAATGGCTTGCCTAAGTGCTGATTTAGTGCCAACGGTAGAAGACACTCAATCATCGTACCTTGGTGGAACAAACCCCTGGTATGGCGAAACCATAATCGTAGAATACAATGACACCGCGCCTTCGGGAGACGGTAAAAGCAACATTTGGTCGGCTTGGGGTGGCTGGGAGATATTCTCTTCGGTCATCTTTTCTGGTATCGGTAATGATGCTAGAGTCTACTGTGGTTCCGAAAGTTACGGTATGACCTGCTGGAACGCTGAAGACGGAATGCCTGTTGGTTGGTACACAACTCAGGGTGGTCTTGGAAGCTCTCCTGCCATTTGGGATGGAAAGCTATACTTCGGTTCACAAGACAACAATGTGTACTGCTTTGAAGACCACGCCGAACGACAGTTGGCGATTAGTGTCTCAACAGACAAGAACCAAGTTAACATTGAAGACGATGAATCTGTTACAGTAACCCTACAACTAACTGGTGCACCAAATCCAGAAGAACAACTAACTGAAGCAA
>PIXT01000037.1 GCA_003096235.1 Candidatus Bathyarchaeum sp.
CAAATTCAAAGCTGTTCCCTTCGAGGACGCATATGACATTCTAGTGAAAACTAAAAAACTGAATGTTGAAATGTTGGAACGCAAAAAGCAAAACCTTGTTGACCTCTGGGCATCAATCCCGCAACAAAAGTCAGAGCCTGAAACCAAAGAAATCTTCCAAATACTAGAAGGCGAAGAACAACTGATTCTCAAAGCAAATGAGCTCGCAGATAAAACCAAAAAAGAAATTTGCGTTTTAGCTCCTGACGTTGACCTGCTGCGTCTTTATCATTCTGGCTTCACAGACGATCTTGAAAAAATCTCAAAGAAAAAGACGAAAGTCATGCTGATAACTAACAGTTCCTCCAAGAGCCGATTCATCACAGAGAAAATGGGAATAACGAACGTGAAATACATTCCTGTAAAATCTGAAGACCTGCCAAACTTTATCCTATCTGACAAAGCGGAAATTCTTTTCTCAATAAAGAACGGCGATGGAAAGGAAGACTCTGGAATGAGACGCAAAAAAGAAAAAACATCATTTCTCTGGACAAACTACAGCACATTCATCAAATCAATGAACCTGCTCTTCACAAACCTGTGGAATGCAGAAACTTCACTAACTGCTGATTTACTCAAAACAAGAGTTCCTGCTCAATAAAACCAGTCAACCGATTTTAGATCAGAAATGAACTGAATACATCTGGAGGAGACAACAATGACCACCCAACTTGATTTGGATAAACCTCAGAACCCAATTGGGCCTTCGGACACAAAGACCACTCCGTCACAGGTTCTACAACCCCCAAAGGACAAAAAACAGGCAAAAGACCCGAAAGATGGCTACATGTTCTGCAGTTTGTGCTTATCTTACCATAAGCCCAACGCCAAACTAATCTGTGCACTGAATCGAGCGTTTGGAAAAATAAACGAAAAACCTGCTCAAAAATGAAGCTGAACACATGGACGTGAATTAATTGATTCGACAAAACGAACTTTACCCCTTAGAACAAAAAGTTGAAGCGATACAAAAACCTCTGAAGCAGGTTCGTAATAGACCAAAAGGGTACTACTATTGGGATCAACTGATTGACCACATTGGAGACTCATCTGTTATTTTCAATGGTGACCTAACCTATCCTAGGCAACTTGAAATTCATTTACCTTCAGACCACAAGAAAGCGTGTGGATTTGATTGCTTCTATTGTGCTGGAAAGAATTTCGTGAAAGACTTAGGAACATGGGAAATGGATGGACTTGAGCTTATGCAAAAGCTCAAAGACAAAATTCCTTACCATATTTACGGCGGTAGCTACACAGAGCCCACTTTGAATCCATATTTCTTGGCTTACTTGGCTATGACCAAACGGATGAACTGCCATTTTGGCATTCATACTAATGGCTCTACTTTGCTAAGTTTGGAAGAAAATCAAGGGTGGCTCACAGAACTTTGTCGTATAGCCACCGACAAAACAGACTATTTGAGCGTTAGTTTAGATGCTGGCTCAACTCTTAGTCACTGTAAGACCAAGAATGTAAAAGAAAACTATTTCAGCAGAATTCTTGCAGGCATCAGACTCGCAACAGAAATACGAGGAACAAAACCAGCCATACGAATGTGCTACTTGATGAACCAGTTTAACTCCAGCCAGAAAGAGATTGATAGAATAGTGGCCTTTGCTGAATCTGTAGGCGTTGACAGTCTTCGTTTCAGTATCCCATTTGCCCACTATAACCAGTCTTTTGACGTGGTTAAAAGGTACCGCAACAGAGTTGAACAAGGTTATAAAAACGTCTACTACAAGAAAATTGAGAAACACTTATCAAAAGACCAAAGTGACCAGCCCTTTGTTTTCTGGATGAGCCCAGATTTCCAAGATATCGATCTGTTTGATTTCAAAGAATGCGCATATGGATATTACCAGATTTGTTGGGGCGCAGACGGTTATGTTTATCGCTGCACAACTGTTTCAACTCCAACGTTTAAAAAACTCAGACTTGGAAAAATCACCAACAGTTTTACCGATTTCAAATGGATGATAAAACAGAATCAAGTTCGAAAATTTGACTGCACTGAATGTTTCAGAAACGGTGGACGCTGCAACAGAATGGGACTGGAAATTAACCAGGAATGGAGAAGTACACATGGCAATTCTAACTGTTAATTGTGAAAATGAACCGTTCGAAACAGCGGAGACAAAGACAGTTAATTGTGCTTTGATTGGAGTTGGTTACTGGGGTTCAAAACTGAAAACTTATCTTGAAAACGATAAGCGTTTCAGTTTAGTGTATACTTGCGATAGCAAGTTCGATTTGAACAAGATTTGGAACGATGAAAACTTAGATGCTGTTGTTGTAGCCACACCAATTGATACCCATTACGAGCTAGTGAAGTCTGCTTTACTTGTAGGGAAACATGTCCTTTCAGAAAAACCATTAGCGTTGAAAGCTGGACAGTGTTTAGACTTAAAGAATATCGCAGAGAAGAATGGATTAATTCTTCAAACCGAGTATATTTACACCTTTTCTGAGGCGCTAAAGAAAGCTAAACAGATTGTTCAAGACGGTGAACTTGGGAAAGCTTTAGCTATAGAATTGTCTGTTAAGCATCTTGGCAGGTTCGGGAGCTTTGATGTTTACTGGTTGTTAGCTAGTCATATGCTAAGTGTTTTGGACATGTTTTGTCCTTTGTCTGAGTTAACGTTCTCTTTTGTTGATTTAGTCGAAAACGAGACTGGAATGATAGTTTTCGATGGACCTGTAAAGGGGACAATTTGTGTAAGCTTGAATTATCCTTGGAAAGAAGCCGAAGTTCTTGTTTACTGTGAAAATGGAACTTTAAGATACACTCCTGGTGCTCAACCAACTCTTTCTGTAACGTCATATTCGAAACCTAGCTGGACAGTTTCTGCTAAGATTTCGAAAGAAGAACAGACTTACCCCTTCGATGAGGGTCATAACATACGACTGGCGCTCTCTTCATTTCATGATTGCATAGTTGGAAAGGAAAACCCGAACACCGATTTAGCAGTTGAAATCACGAAAATAATCGAGGAAAGAACAAAATGAACGAACTTTTGATTTTAATTCAGGCACATAACGAGGAAAAACAAATACAACAATGTGTTCAGTCAATCAAAGACCTTACAATTCCTGGTAACATCAAATCTGAATTATACGTTATCCTTGATAGGTGTAC
>PIXT01000038.1 GCA_003096235.1 Candidatus Bathyarchaeum sp.
AGACTAATAGCAGAACATTGTTGAAAACAATAGTTTTCTGTAAAATCTGAGAGCTACAAAAAGCAAAGTTGCACGTTTGTAGTTTTGATGAAAGTCAATTTTGTGTTGTGGCTTGTTTTCTTTTTTTGTATTCTTTGTACATTTTTTCTACTTGTTGTCTGCTGACGTATCCTTTGTGGGGACGAAAACCGCCTTTGAATCCATGCGGGATATGCATTAATTCGTGAAGCACAGTTTTTTCTTTGTCTTCTTGACTTAACTTGTCGTAACGCTCAGAGAGCACTTCAATAACGTATGATGGTGGAAGCCCAAGCGCCTGCTGCCAAATCTTGCCAAACCCATGAATCCGAGCGATAATCCGCCTAGATTTTGAGCCCACACTTCGGTAACAATAAACAGCTTGAGGAGCAACATGAAAAAAATCTAACCGTTCGATAATCTCGTCAGCCAACATTTTAACGTCTGGCGCTTCATGATACTTCAACGGCAACTTCATCATTCCCGAAACTTAACTGATGAGTTTAGGAGAATGCTTAATATAAACTGTTTAGAATCTAGTTGCATAGCATTACACTAACTCTAGGAGATTACAATGTCACGAAAACGAAAAAACCCCATTCCTCTTCCCAAACAGCCAGAAGTTAACATAGGAACTATCGGTCACGTAGACCATGGAAAAACAACTTTAGTTGAAGCCATAACTGGCGTTTGGGCAGCAAAGCACAGCGAAGAATTACGACGAGGAATCACCATAAAACTTGGCTACGCTGACGCCCCAATATTCAAATGCCCAAACTGCGAACAACCCCAATGCTACACATCAAACCCCGAATGCCCAAACTGTGGCACACAATGCGAATTCGTCAGAGCAGTAAGCTTTGTAGACTCTCCTGGACACGAAGCCCTCATGGCAACCATGCTCTCAGGAGCAACAGTCATGGACGGAGCATTATTGATAATCGCAGCAAACGAAAAATGCCCACAACCCCAAACACGCGAACACCTAGCAGCCATCGAATTAGCTGGACTAACAAACATCATCATCGTCCAAAACAAAATCGACATCGTTGACGAAAAACGCGCACTAGAAAGCTACAAAGAAATAGAACAATTCGTAAAAGGAACCGTAGCTGAAGGAAAACCAATCATCCCAGTTTCCGCACAACACATGGTAAACGTTGACGCAGTTCTCCAATCCATAGAACAAAACATCCCAACACCCAAACGCGACCCAAACAAACCACCCAGAATGTTTGTAGTACGCTCCTTCGACGTAAACAAACCCGGAGATTCAATCGAGGAACTAAACGGAGGAGTCCTCGGAGGAAGCATCTTCCAAGGCACATTCAAAGTCGGAGACGAAGTAGAAATCCGCCCCGGAATAAAAGTAGACAAACAAGGAAAAACATTCTACGAATCAGTCTTCACCGAAATCACTAGCCTAAGCGCAGGAGGAAAAGAAGTCGACGAAGCCCAAAGCGGAGGCTTAGTTGGAATAGGAACATACCTGGACCCATCACTAACCAAAGCAGACGGCCTAACAGGCAACCTAGTAGGAAAACCCGATCTACTCCCTCCAACACGATCAGAAATCGTTTTAGCCACTAAACTACTGAAACGAGCCATCGGAACCAAAGAACTTGTGCAAGTTGACAACATAATAAAAGGCGAACGCCTACTTCTTGATGTTGGAACAACCATAACCATTGGAACCGTTTTATCCTCAAAAAAAGACAGCGCCACATTCAAGCTAGCCAGACCAATCTGCGCCGAGGATGGCGCCCGAGCAGCTATAAGCAGAAAAATTGCGAGCCGCTGGCGACTTATAGGATACGGAATAATCCAAAGTTAACTAAATGTTAACTACGGTGCATACAAAAGCACAATCACAGCAGGGATACAACGTTTTAGGCGCATGCCACCCAAACAAGCTGGATAACAAAAAGAGCAACTAAGCAACCCATCCGCCCTGACAGTGTAGCAGGCAATATCTTGGTGTATGCATAAATTCTGAGAATCCGTCACTTATTTTGGCGCTACTGTATAGCAATAACATTCTTGGGTTTTCTTGTTTTTTGAATTTTACACTTAATTACAATTGTTACAAATTTTTGTTCATCAAACGGAGAAGAAAACGATTTCAAGATCTTTTTAAGATTATACTTTAGAATACTAACAGCCTCTTGTTCTGCATCCCCACACAAAACAATTATCACACAAGAATATCCACTCAGATAATCTACAACCTGACCAACCAATCTGTTTATTTGACCTTTTCGTTTCAAATTCCTCTTGAGTTCAATACCAACTTCGTCATCTATTCCAATATCTGCTAGACTACGCCCCGCCTCTTTTTTGATGCAGTGATAACCCGAATGTTCAAGCCCCCAAATTGCGGAACTGAATGTGTTGCTTTCGGAATTAAGATTTTTTTGAAGAAAATCCAGTAGGTCATCTCTGTATTCGCGCTCTGTTGAATATTTCTCCTTCGGATTCCAATCTGCAACTGTTTGGAGTACGGTATCAAATAGATTGTCCACCCTCAACAAAACTCCTTGCAAACAATAACAGTATCTGCTATATTGTTACTTAACATATAAGTTTTGTTTTGAATAAAAATAAACCATTTTCAACGGCAACAGATAAAACAAAAAGCTTACTTACCATTCTTAGACTATAGAGAACGGGGGATTAAAAAACGTCAGATTCCGGAGAAGAAACCTACTCGATCATGTTCACGTCCCTGAAGCATCCAGCCCGCCGCAAAATACTAAGAATGCTCGCAGAAAAACCAAAAAACTTTTCACGCATACTAGAAGAACTGGGCATTTCCAGTTCCCACCTAACATATCACCTTGAAAACCTCGGAGAACTCGTAACAAAAATGGATGATGGAAAGTACAGGCTTTCCACATTTGGACAAGCAGCAGTGCTAACAATGAAGGGCGTAGAAGAGACACCCGACGTCAAACAAAAACATGTGCTGTCATTATCCATGAAGTGGAAGACTTTCTTTGCAGTCCTCATGATCGGGATTGTGGCGCTATCATGCGTATCATATGCTCAGTATGTTGCTTTGAACAATATATCTTCGGAACAAGAACAGCTAAAAGACGAGCTTGAACAGCTATCCACTGAAAATCAACGACTGCTATCATGGGGTGCATCCACTGATAGTGTAATAAATTTCTTGGAAGATGTAATCCAACTTGACATGACCAAATACAATGCAGAACTACAACGCCACACTGTAGGGTACCGCTCTGATTTAGATGATATTATTGAAGAGCACTTAACTTACAGGCTCACATCAGATGAAAGCGAATTATCAATAGATTTCAGGTTTAGAAATCAAACTTTGTCCAGGTACATATTGGATGTAATTGAGGGGTCTCCGACTTATTCTCAGCCACAGTCAACTGATGTTCTTGACCTTGCTGATGATATTATGCAAAGATACCATAACTATGCAGGAGGTTCATACTTGGAAACAATGAGAACCATTTTGAACACAATCAACAACGCCGAAGACACCGAAAAGACAGTGGATGACATAAAGCTCATAATATCAACTGAAGGAAAAGACACAGAAATCCAGTGGATAAAAACAGTCAACGACATCGACTACCAAGCAAAGGGGGTAAGTCTTAGTTGCGCTAATGGCGTGCTAGAGACTCTTACGGATGGATGGTTCCTCTTCAACGTAGGCAGCACTGAAGTTAACATCTCAGAGGAAGAGGCAATACAAATAGCGATGAACAATGCACAAGATTACTCGTGGACTGCGGATGGCGTAGAAGTAACAGCTTTTACTATACTCGAAGAACCTGCGTCAGCGAATTTATGGCCACACATCAGAGAAGAACCCTTAGAGCTGATTCCCTACTGGTACGTGGTTTTGCAACTTGACAAAGTTTACCCCGGAAACGTCAACAGCATCGGAGTAGGCATATGGGCGGACACAGGAGCAGTCAGCGGCTATAAAGCAATAAGCACGGGATAAAAGCAGTCTATGTTTTGGAGAAAAACAGATTTGGTTGTTTCCAAAGAAAAGGGCTTGAAAGTTGTTTTAGACGCTAACTTCTTTTTTGTTCCCGCACAGTTTAATGTAGACATATTTGAAGAATTGGCGAACCTGCTAAATCAGCGGTTTGAACCTGTTCTTCTTTCTTCGACTCAAGATGAGCTTGAAGGTCTTGCACAATCAACTCCAAAGGTCCGCAAACAAGCATTGTTGGCTCTTAGATTTGCCAAAAAATGCAGTTTTGTTTCTGTGGATAAGGACGTTATGGAAACGTATGATGACGTGATTGTGCGTGTGGCGTCAGAGCTTAGGGTTCCTGTTGCCACAAACGACCGCGAACTTCGAAAAAGGCTGAGAAAAAATGGTGTTCCAGTTATTTTTTTGAGGCAGAAGCGGCGTTTAGCGATGGAGGGGGCAGTATAGGCTTATAAATGGGGCTGTCTCTTATTTTGAGGCGAAAGCCCAATGGGTAATTTCGAGTGAATGTCATTAATTTAAGATATAGGTGAGATGAGTGTTCAAGCTTGTAACGTTAGAAGATGCAATTCGTATACCGCCAGAAAGGTTTGGGGAAGACATCGACACTGTAGGTTATGAACAGCTAAAAATGAAGTATGATGGAATGGTAGACGAAGAGCTCGGTTATGTTATAGCAGTTACAACAATCAAAGTTAATCCCTTCGGAAAAATAATCCCCGGAGACGGCGCTACATTCCATAAAGTCCAGTTCTCGTTACTTACTTTCTTCCCAAAGATTCAGGAAGTCATAGAGGGAGAAGTTGTAGAAATAGCAGAGTTCGGAGCCTTCGTCCGTATAGGACCTGTTGACGCACTCCTTCACGTATCTCAACTAATGGACGATTACATCTCCTACGACGAGCGACAAGGAGTTCTAATGGGCAAAGAAACAAAACGAAAACTCAACACTGGAGACCGTGTGCGAGTTCGCATCACAGCAGTTTCTTTGGGTCGCAGCGGTGGCTCTGGTAAGATAGGTGTAACTGCTAGGCAGCCTTTCCTTGGGAAGCTTGAGTGGATACAAAAAGATGTAGAAAAGATAGATGGAACTGGTGAGGCTTCAGGGGATGCTGAAGCAGCAGGAGAATCAGAGAAATGACAGATAAAGCGTGTAGAATTTGCCATTTCATATCTGATGGTTCTATTTGTCCTAACTGTAACGAGTCTGATCTAAGTGACGACTTCTCGGGCGTAGTTTTGATTATTGACCCTGAAGGCTCAGCTATAGCTCAAGCCATGAAGGTAAAAAAGAAAGGACACTATGCACTTCGAGTAAGGTAGGTAACCAGAATTCGGCTCTTAACCGATGAATTGCGAAATGAGTTAAAGAAGCCTCAGGGGCTTTTGATTGAAGGCTCCTTTGAAGAGGCAATGCAGAAACTAAAAGAGATTATCGACAAGGAAAAACCTTCAACAGTCATTTCTGTGGGTGACATAGTTTCACAGCATATGATTGAGCGGAATCTTGTTCTTGATGTTTTGATAGTTGACAATAAAACGATGCGTAAACCAATCCAGCCCATAACAGTTGACACTGACCAAACACTGTACGCGAAGAATCCTCCGGGAACAATAACGGATGAGGCTTGGGATGCAATAAAGCGGGCTACAAAAAATAAGGGTCGAACCAAGATTATTATTGACGGCGAAGAGGATTTGCTTACTCTTGTAACGGTGTTGTCTGCGCCCAAAGACGCCTTCGTGGTTTATGGGCAGCCACAAAAGGGGATTGTGGTGGTCAAAGTTACCAAAGAAACAAGAGAAAAGATGCGTAGTATTGTGGATGCTATGGAAGAATCTTCGAAAAGCTAAAGTAAGGGGGATGTGTCAATTCAACAACAACCTGCGGAAGTGTTTCAATGAAGGTTAATATCATCTCGAAAGAGCAGAACCCTCTGATGAAAAGAAAGGAAATAACATTTAGTGTCGATCATGCCCAGACTGGGGGTACTCCATCACGTGTTGAGGTTAGAAGACAGCTTGCAA
This sequence comes from Candidatus Bathyarchaeum sp., assembly GCA_003096235.1. Next base: position 6,029 of record PIXT01000038.1, read on the forward strand.
GTTTGTTGCAAACAAAACCTGAATTAGTTTTCGTTAACGGTTTGAAAACAAAAACAGGGACAATGGTTGCTGTTGGCGATGCTAACGTTTACGAATCTGTCGAACAGGCTAAACTTATGGAACCTAAACATGTAATTGCTAGAAATGTGCTCCCAGAAAAGAAGACTGAAGAGCCACAAAAATCAGAAGAGGCGACAGAGAAAAAGGAGGAATAGTAAATGCCTAAAAACGAAGGGAAAGGAAAATCCAAAAAGAAGGGAAAGTCAAGCCACGAATACTACAAAATTGAGGGACAGGAACTCAAACGTTTGCGTCCCAGCTGCGAACGCTGTGGGTCTGGATATTTCATGGCTGACCATGGGGACCGTTTCACGTGTGGTCATTGTGGTTTAACTAGATACAAGCAACAATCATAAACCTGAAAGAGTATGTGGACTGAGTGGGCTGAAACAGTATGGTTAACGTAAGAGTCTTTGTTAAAAATATCTCTGCGGAGAATTTTTGGGAAATCGGAAAGCCAATCCCGCCCGTTCAGATAGCCACAAATCTTAATGTTGTTGGAGTCAACAAGAAAGGTGAGGGACTGCTTGAAGTTCCTTTTATTTTCACCATAAATTACAAGCCTGCAGTGGCTCAAATCAACTTTAAAGGAACAAGTCATGTGATAGGGCAAAAAGAAGAGCTGGAGAAAATAGTTAAAGAGAATAAGGAGAAGAAGGCGCCTCCACCAGTTGTTCTTCAGTCAATATCCAATGTTGTTTTCTTGGAGTCTGTGATTTTGTGTCGAACTTTAAACATTCCGCCGCCTATACCGCTTCCAAAAATTCCTTCGGGAGCACAGCAAAAGAAGCGGGCGGAGCCAACATACAGAGCCTAACCTTAATGGGTTGGCTTTATAGAAGATTTTGTGTAAGTTTGGCTTACGGTATCATGTAGTAAACCGTTTTTATTGCTGCTTTTTTCAGCGTCGGTTTGTGAACATTGAACTAGTTTGTAATCTGTACTAGTTTTAGTACAATGTGTACTAAACTGTAGAAATAACTTCTTGTTTAACGGGATGAACTTAGGGATATGAAAAGATGAAACGAATACTTTGTTGTCTGTTGTTCATTTCGGTGCTAATTGTATCTATCAGCGTTCCGTTTCTTGTTAGTGCAGAGCCAAAAGATGTCACGAATGACCGAAGGGGATTTAAAGTAAACGTTGATGCATCGGCAGTGCTCAGAGAGTTAGGCTACACTGAAGAGAATATGTCAAGTGTTTCTAGCAAACTGATGATTCAAATTATACGATCATACAAGGAACATGCAGTGCTCCACGATGACGGCGAATACTACGTTACTATCACACCTGATTCGCCACGTGCAGAAGTTAACCTAATTGGTACAGACCGCATTTCGCCTTATGACCTCGATTTGTCACATCCCCCAGATTCAAGCGGTACTTATGCAAACTCCAGTGGTGCTTCTCTAGACTTCGACTAGAACGAATGACTTATTTGGTGTTTGTAATCTGGGATTGTCCAGAAATTGAATTGATGCGCCAGATGTCAAAGCCATTTTTATAACTAACGTAATGCCACTGACCCTGCAAGAGTTGAAGATAGAAAAAAATCATCTGCAAAAGCTAATCTAACCTGAGCATCCGAAACCAAATTACCTCTGTAAAAGCAAAACACGCAGGGAATATTCTGAAAATGTTAATTTTTAACCTAAAACAAGTACTCAATGCAAAGAAAATGTTGAGATGAGGATGACCTCAGCCTCAATTAGCATCGTATGGATTGTGCCCGTGTTTGCTGTTTATTTGAGTGGCACATACATTGATGATCTGGATGCACCGATACCTGGTGAGCCATGTCTTACAGGCTTGTTGGTGATGGCAAATTCGCCTAGGTAACATCCCATCATTTCTGGTTCAACATCCACTGGAGTGAACTCTTTTCCATCATGAATTAGAAGTGTGACGCCCACCATTTCTGGGAGCACGATCATGTCGCGAGCGTGGGTTTTAACTGACGCTTTTTCGCCCTCTTTTGCATTCTTTTTGGCGATTCTGATGTTTTCTAAGAGTGTACGCTGTGTCTGATTAAGTCCCCGTTGTAGGCTTCTGCGTTGCCTTGAGGGGAGCAACTTGATGAACTCGTCCATGGACATGCCTTGCAGTTCTTCAATGGTTTGACCGCGATATAGGAATATTTTCTTTGGCATTTTCTGCTCACTCACTCCCTCTTTGCGTAACTGGATTTATTAAACATTTCTAATAGTCTGTAAATCATTTTTTGGCTTTATCATCGATTTTATTTTTATCTTGTTTTGCTTCATGTTAGATTTTCTCGACAAAAAATAGACACTAATAAAAACCCAAGTAGGCCTTTCAATTTCGCCATTAACAGACCATTAACAAGATCACTCAAAGTTCTTCACGATTACACACAGATTTCAAGCGACCAATCTTATATAGTTCCTGCAAATCATCTATTTTTAGTGCAAACACAAACATCTTGAAGGTGTTTTTTTGGGGGAGACAAAAAAGAGCATAATTGTTGTCGCTGACACACACTTTGGATTGTATACTGATTCTGAGGCTTGTGACCCTAATGCTTTTTCAGATTTTTTGAAGTGGATTAAAGAACTGGAAACAGGAAAGAAACAAAAACTGAAACTTGGAGTTTGGGGTTCAACTGATGTTGAAACAACATTGATTCTTGTGCCGCCAGAAAAAATGGTTTTTCTTGGTGACATATTGGAACTTTGGACGGCTTCTAATGAAGAAATTTTTGCATCAACAATATACCTAATGCAGTTATTATCTGAGCTAGATTGTGAGAAAGTCTACGTGCTAGTGAACCATGACCGTGACCTCATAAACATTAAAGGATGCTATCCCCTAGGCGCCTCAGCGATTACAATAGTAGAAGAGGACGAATACTGGGTTTCAAAAGGAGAACAGGACTACTGCTTTTTGCACGGTCACCAATTTGACAAAGGTTTCGAGTTGCCAACATGGAAAATAATGATGCTCTTCCGAAAGCCTGCTCTTGCTTTTGGAAATTGGACCTGGTGTATAGTACCGCTGTTTGTCATTGATTGGGCGTTAGTATTAGTTGGATTTGGGGGCGTTCTAAACTGGATGCTGCTGGCACTGCTAAACTATATTACGATACCATTTTTGGCGTTCAAACTTGCAAGACCACTCTGGAACAGGATTAGAAGCATAAGATATGATCCCTACGCCGCCAAGAAGGCGGTAGCTGACAGACTTGATAAAATATGGAGCAAATTTGAGGAGACCTTAGATCCAGAAAATATTCTAACAGTCGTGTATGGTCATACACACACTATTGGCACTTGGACAGAATACGGATTCTGGACAGAAACGGGGTCAAACACAGATGGGTATGAACGTCCACTCATGAACATCATGAATATTCCATCATGGATAACAGAATCATCCAAACAAGAAAAGCAATCTTCAAAACAAGAGACAATAAAACAAGAGATTTCTCACGTTTTCTTATATATCACTGAAGACTACTCGCCGTTGTTCATTGGATGGAATATCAAAAACAAAAAACCATATCTAATTCCATATGACGTCATTTTCGAAAAACGTGAACACGGCAATTTATCTAAAATCAAGCTACAATACGATGACATACTCATAAACCACGACAACATAGCACAAAAATTAGCCGAAATTGATTGGTCAAAAGAACTAATCGACAGATGGGTAACAGGATTCAAAACTAAAAAATGTAACAAAAACATTCAAGTTACAAATCCATTTGAACCTGACAAAAAACACAAAAACTTGCGGACACCTAAAAAAGCTCGAATCATATTAGAAGACTAATAGAGGTTCATTGTTGAAAACAGCCTTTTTTCAGAAAACATTGGAACTATATTGCTAATGTTGCTAGCCAGATGTTCAGGTAGACTATTGCGCCAACTGAGGAAATCAGGGTTAGCGACGCTACGGTTTCTTTGTAGAAGTTGTATCTTTCGCTGAGAACCGACAAAGAAACGGCAACAGGCATCGCATGCATAAGCACTAGCACAGACTCTTCCATGGTCGGCAGATTGAACAGAGCTAAACATGCCAAGGCTACTGCAGGCAAGAAAAGTATCCGAAGAAGACTCAATCCAAATGCCCTTGTTAAGTTAGCGTATTTTTTTCCGTACAGAAACGCCCCCAACATAAAAACCGCCACCGCAGATGTGGTGCCTCCTAGCATGTGCAAAAACGTAGATACAGGAGACGGAATCTCGACACCCACAACCGAAATCAAAATCCCCACAAAAATCGAAATAATCAACGGATTTCGAACAAGCCTTCTAGCAACCTGTTTTATCCCCTCAAGCTTTGAAGCCCCCTCAAGCCGATAAAACTCAAGCAACGCGATCGAAACCGCAATTGATACAATACCGATAGTGGCTGCCGCCAAGGTAGCCAAAAGCTCGGTTTGTGCTGAAGGAAACGCAAAAGTCACAAACGGGATTCCGAAGAATGCGGTGTTGCCGAAGATGGTGCTTATTGTAAGCAAATAAAATGTGTTTCTTGAAAACCTGAGTACAACATAGAGCAGACCGAAAATTGCCACAACCACAAAGATTGGAATAATCCCCGCAAAAATGAACACTAACGTTTCTGAGACAAAAGTTGTTTGCGCCATGTCAACCAAGAACAATGCAGGCAACGCAAAATAGTAAACATAAGAGCTGAGCACCCGCTCATCTCCAGACCTTAGAACTCCAAACTTTCGTGAAAGAAAGCCTATCCCCATCAACAAAAGAATAGGAACCGCAGTTCCTATCAGCGCATCAGCCATACTTTGTCATCTATTCATGTTTTGATGCTTTGAGAAGATAAATGTTCCAATAAAAAATGAATGGGCGACTGCACACAAAGAATCCTACGGTTTGGCGATGCTGCCCTCAATGTTTATGTTGTATCCAGTTTGTTTTTCAGTATCTCGTTGACTACGTTGGGTTTTACTCGTCCCCGTGCCTTCTTCATTATTATGCCCATTACTGGTCCAAAAGCGCCCTTTCCTCGCTGCTTGATAAACTCAGAGTTCTTCACTATCACATCATCCACTAGCGCCTCAACCTCTTTTCGCGACATCATTGACAGCCCCAAACTATCAAGGGCATCCTTTACCGTGGCTTGCTCGTTATCTGCAATCCAAGTCAAAATTTCAGGAATGCTCTCTTTTGCAGTTTTTCCTGAACCAATCAACACAAACATCTCCCTGAACTGACCATCAGACACCGCATCCACATTCACTCCATCACGCTTAAGCGCCTTCAGCGTCTCCGTCAACGCAACAGCAATAACAGTCGCAGAAACCTTCGTTTCCTTCGACAAAGCCTCAAACAACTCAAGGTAATCAGAATCCAAAAGCTGCTTGCCAAGCTTCCTGTTAATTTTATACTCGTTCATTAGTCTCTTCATAAGCTGCTCAGGCAACTCAGGAAGCCTACCCCCCAACTCGTCTATGTAATCTTTAGTTAATTGTATTGGAGGAACATCAGTTTCAGGATACATCCGAGCCGCCCCCGGTCTAGGACGCATATACTTTGTAGTTCCATCAGGATTTGCTGCGCGGGTCTCCTCTGGAACACACTTCAAAGCTACTTTAGCCCGCTTAACCACAGCTTTTAGTGCG
>PIXT01000039.1 GCA_003096235.1 Candidatus Bathyarchaeum sp.
CATGTTGGTTGTTTGCTATCCTGTTTCCTGAAATGTTACAATACTTTGCGTCCTCTACAGATATTCCAGTATAACCGTAAAGCAACTTGAAACCAGAAACTGACACATTATCACATTGTATTTTTATCGGTATCCTATATCCTTCAGGCGGGTTACCATCAATTACTGTGGCATCAACATTTTCTCCAACTAAAGAAATTGATTTATTAATTCTAACATTTTCATGATAGGCTCCATTTTTCACAAAAACGGTATCTCCATCTAAGGCACGGTCAATAGCTTCCTGAATCGAAGAAAAATCGTCTGGAACAACAACCGTTTTGGATTGTGCCTTTACGTCATTTGGGTAAATGCCAGTCAAAACAATTGCAAGAACAAGTGTTATTGTGATAGTAGACTTGATTCTCATTTTATCCTTAAAATTGTTACTTGTATCTGTTGAAAAAGGGTTTTTGTCAAGAAACCTTGACCAAAGCATCAAGTTTGTGTGAACCTTTGCTAGATTTTGGGTGTGTTGCTGAAAAATTCAGAAAATAGTCTGTTTTTCAACATCCTACTGCTATTAGACTACTAATATGCCACACAGAAGTGTGAATCAGTTAGCGTTTTTTGTTTTATTGTTTTTAGTTTTGCGCATTGTGAAAAGAAGAGGGAAAAATGGCTAAAATTTTAGCCTTAAGCTCTCACACAATTTACATAGGCTCCAATTCACGTTGTTTGTTGTAAGATCTTCAAGAGCAAACTACTATTCGTTTCCAGTTGGTATTTTTGATTTTTCGAATAATTGACCAGCTATAGAATGGAGTTTTTCTAGAACTCTCTTGGCACTAAATCCAACAAGAAAAGATAGAGCAAATATTGCCCAACTGCTGGTAACAGTTACTGTATCTCCAAAAACCAATAAACCTCCTACGACAACCGCGTATGTACCAATTCCTAAAAGGCTGCCAGAAACGGGGCTGAAAACATACCACACAATCCATTTTGGGTCGAAATTGCAACTGCAATAGTACTTGAACAGTTTCCAGAAACCATAAGAGGTAGCTCCGAGTCCTCCTGCACTTACCGAATATAGAACATTTTGAAATGATTCATAACTTGGATTGCTCCAACTCCAACCAAATATTTCAAAAATGCTGGACTGATTCCATACAAAAAAGCACAATAAACCTAGTAGAAAATAAACTGCTGTAAAATATAAACAAATAATCCATACGTGTTTGACGTATGTTTTACCAGTTGCAGCATCAGTCATTTTGCATTTCTCCAATTGAATATAAAAAAGTCAATTTTGCTGAATAGAAAATGTGTTAAACTTAAAATTTCACGTTTCATGAACTCTCCCCCTAGTTGAATATATTCAAAAATTTTATTTAAATAAATTTCTATGCCCGGTTTCACTTGTTCACTTCTACGTCACATCGACACAAGCCATACTATATTTGTAACCCATTCGTTTGAGGTCGTCCACGTGCCGACGCAAATTAACCTTGCTGAAAAATGGTAGTGCCTGAACAAGATTCCTGCCGTTCCATTTTGCTACTATAGCATACGATACTTCATAGTCTCCCGGAGTGTTCATCGTAGAATAATATTTCGAAAATCGATCCACAGTAGAGTCGTATTGTTCTTGTTCTTGTTCTCTTATTTTTGTTAGAGTGTCTGTACGATATTCTTGGCTCATGTGGAACAAATCTGCTGATACCCATCCCTGTGCAAACAGATGACTAAGAGAGGATGAACTAAGTTTGCGTTTCACATGAATAAAACAACCGTCATCAGTCAAGACATCACAAATCTCGATAGGACTAGTGTGACTGGATATCCTTACTGTTTTCTTGTCGAAGAGAAGATAAGAGTCACTGCTTTGAGCAGCGACTTCATTATATTCCCCTTCGGGAACATCACCTTGTGAAGACGGCAGTGGGTATGTAGTTGCAGGTAATTTGGAAATGAACTTATCCAAGTCATCTAGGAACTCCTTACGTATCTCGAAGAAATGGCCCTCTGAGAGAATATAGTCATTCCCCCCCAGTTTTAACTCTCCAGTTAGGCACCGTAACAAGGGCCATCTTGCAACTTCATCATCAGAGTAAAGGACTTCTAAATGCATTTGACGAAGGTGCTTTATTGTTAGATTCTCAAGTTTTTTGGAAGATTCAAGAGCGTCATGAAGATTTACATCCTCGGGATCAGTAAAAGTGTTTGCAGAGTCAAACTCGAAATAAAAGTTGGAAATATCTTCCCAGTCAACGATTTCAGGAACTGTTATGGCAACATCCATTGAACCTGTTTTGATCGCCTCAATGAGCACCTCATTCAGCTCCTTTAGTATCTGTGGATCAGTGACGGCGTGAAGGTTATCTATCCATTCGAAATTCTGTTGATATGCATCATCGTTATAGGCTTGTGCCACATTCTTACAAATGTCTCCCAAATTATCGAAGGAGGTAACTGGATTAATCGAAATACTATCAGATCCCGAAATTCGAGTACCCCAGATTCCAGATGATATTGGTATTCCGGTTACAGCACGTAGAAGGTCCCTCTGAATATCGACCCCAAATGTCTCGAAGGTTGCACGTCTGTCTGACTGCCGACGGGTTCGCATTGTATTTTCAGCAACGGTTTTTGCATCTATGCCTTTTATGCGCTCAAATGTGGATTGCCCATCGGACTGATCGTAAATGACGTTAAGGGCTACTCGCAACCCATAGTTCTTCATTATACAATCTGGACGGAGAAGGTAACGTCCTTGTCCGAAAGTGATGGCAAATATTTGATCGTCATGATACTTCACTTTCACAAAGAGGACGGCGTTTATCCGTTGGATCTCTGGAACTATAAGGTCATTAATCCCGTCATCAAGAAAATCAAACCACGAGGGTTTCTTGGGATCGGATTTCTGCAGGAAGAACTGACCTTGGAATGGAATAGATGGAATAAGGTCAAAAGACTGGAGTGATGAAGGGTCCCGAAGTGCTTGTTCAAATTCGGTTATCTGGCTACCATCCACAGACTCGTGTATCCGGTAAACAGTTAATGATTGTTTATGAGCTAACATAATAATCTAGCCCATTACATGTTATATATGAAAAAAAATTTAAAAAGTTTTTGGTATACTCCTCATTTTTTGGAGAATATATAATAAATTTGAAAATTCTAGGAAAACCCAATGTTTAATTTTGACCTTTTTATCAACACTTGACTACTATTATAATATTAATAGAAAACAAAAACATGTGAATGTTTAAAAAATTTTAAGTGGAGCCTCGGGCGGGATTTGATCCCGCGACCAACAGCTTACAAGGCTGCCGCTCTACCGGGCTGAGCCACCGAGGCGCGTTGTTTCCGGTTTTGTTATTTGTTGTTAGATGGTCTTGCCTATA
>PIXT01000040.1 GCA_003096235.1 Candidatus Bathyarchaeum sp.
ACCAAACTCAACTATGGATAGGCGGAATAATAGAAGAATACGACAACCATTGGGGATTTAGATTCAACCCCGACACCATCGTAATAGCAGAAATCACAATAGAAGGCGCCCAAGCCAACATCCAAGCAATCAGCAACGACCTAAACTACTGGATAAACACATGGCAAAACCAAGCCTACGTTTTCGCCCAAGTAACAGAAACCCACGAATAACCAAGAAAAACTTTACAAAGTTTTATGCTCAAGCAATTTTGAATTTCAGTGGCTATGATAAAGCCGCCCAAGAATTGGTAACTAGTAATTTTTTAGTTCAAAGTTGTTTTTTCATTTAATTCTAGTTTTCCATCGTTGGGTTTCAGCTTTTATTTTCATATTTGATGAAATTGACAAAGGTACAATTTTGGCCTGTTTTTTTAGTGTAAAAATTTTAAATGAAATAAAAAAACAATCATTTTACTGAATAAAAATCTAATTAATATAACAAATATGTTAACAAGTCACTATTCTAAAAATATTATTAAAATCAAGGTTTTAAGGTATATTTTTTTTAAAAAAAAGTATAATATGAAAATATTTTTAAAGAAATTAGGACATATATGCTATAATATAAATTTATGAAGGAATGAAAAAAATTGAATAAATTAAAAAATAAAATAATTGTTTTGGCTGCAATTGTTATTTTAACTCTGTCGAGTTTCGTGGCAGTGTTACCTTTTGCTTTTGCTCAGCCCGGAACAACATGGCCATCATTTCCAGTATTGTCTGTAATTCCAGACGAAGCTGGAGTCGGTCAAGAAGTATTATTGTCATATGGTATTACCAGACAAACTGCTTGGCCACAAGCAGGTTGGACTGGAATAACAGTATCTGTGACAGCCCCTGATGGAAGCACAGAAACATTAGGGCCATTCATGACCGACACCACTGGATTGGGAGGTGCAGTGTTTGTTCCGACAATGGCCGGAACTTACAAATTTGTATGTAATTTCCCTGCCCAAGAAGTTGAAGTTGCCGTAGCGGGCCTTGAAGTAGGGACAACAGTTTCAGCAAGTCATACACCAGAAATTGAATTAGTAGTAAAAGAGGGAACTCAAAGAAACTTTTTCCCTGACACTCCACTACCCGATGAATATTGGGTAAGACCAATCGATGCCCAAAACAGAGAATGGTACTCAGTTTCAGGAAGCTGGCTAGACACAACATACATCCAAGCATCATACAACAGATACGCACCATACAATGACGCCCCTGACACCGGACACATCCTTTGGGAAATGGTCCAAGACGTGGGTGGACTTGCAGGAGGAGACAGAGGCTGGCACAGTTTCGAAGACGGTGACGCATATGAAGGAAAATGGGGCAACCCAATGGTCATTGCAGGAACCCTTATCGGAAGACGATTTGTAAGAGGAACAACAACAACCTATGCAGTAAATGTTCGAACAGGCGAAATGATGTGGGAAAAAGTCTTGGGAGAGGACCAAGGACTTGAACTAGCTCCATCATTTGGACAAGTCTTCTACTGGTCCACAATGAACAACCACGGATGTTATGCATACCTATGGGCAACCCAAGGAAGCACATGGCACGCATTTGACCCACTAACTGGAAGATGGGAATATTCAATGACTAACGTCCCAGGTGGATCAAGAGTTCACGGTCCAAATGGAGAAATTATGCTCTATGACATCGACATTGGTGATGGAACAATAAGCATCTGGAACTCCACAGCAGCATACTACGACATGAGACTGGCCGAATTAGGAGACGATAACCCACTTCAGGAATACCAAGCTGGACGCTGGAGACCAATTGGAATGACTTTTGATGCCGGAAACGGAACCCAAGTTCAAAAATCCTTCCCAAGCAACTTAATTGGTTCTGTTGAAGTGGTAATTCCTCAAGACAAGGTAATCGGCAGTAACATGGAATGGGCAGGTGGCGCAGCGGTACAAAACCCACAAATCTGGGCAGTTGACCTAAGACCAGGCCGCGAGGGACAATTACTATGGAATAAAGCATGGCCATTACCAGATGCAGGAGTTCACTACGACTTTGCAGGCTCTCATCCATTCTCAGTTGAACATGATCTATTCATCATAACTGGAAAAGAAACCCGAAAACACTACGCAATAAGCATGAGTACTGGAAACCAACTATGGGCAACAAACGCATTTGAGCCATACAACAACGCCTACTCAAACGTTTACTTCCAGTATTGGGGTCAATCTGTTTGTTATGAGGACATCCTAATCACCGCTGGATTTGGTGGTGTAGCAACTGCCTATAACCTAGCAGATGGAAGCATGAGATGGCAATATGAAGCAGGCAACGAATATGGAGAATTCCTGTTCGGAAACGACTGGTCAATTCCATGTGGATTCACATCAGATGGAAAGGGCTACTTCTTCCACACAGAACACTCTGCTATCGATCCTAAACCAAGAGGTGCACCAGCCATCTGTATTGATTTGGATAATGGTGGAGAAGTTTGGAGAATTGACGGTTTGAGATTGGGTACTCGGTGGGGTGGTCAACCAATAATCGCAGACAGCGTAATCTTAGGATTTAGTACCTACGACAACACGATTGTTGCACTGGGTAAAGGTCCAAGTGATCTAACTGTAACAACTCCACAAGTTGTTGGAAAAGGCCAACCAGTACAAGTCAGCGGAACCGTTATGGACGCATCTCCAGGAACTAAAGACGCCGAAGCAATGCTAAGATTCCCCAATGGGGTTCCAGTAATGTCTGATGGCGACATGAGTGAGTGGATGCTGTATGTCTACAAACAAAGACCAAAACCAGACAATGCAATGGGCGTTACAGTAAAGATTGAAGCAGTAGGCCCAGACATGAGCTACATGAACCTTGGCACAACAACAAGCGACGTAAATGGAAACTATGGCTTTAGCTTTAACCCAGAAAAAGAAGGCACATACACAATAATTGCAACCTTTGAAGGCTCTGGAGCATTCTACGGATCAAGTGAAACAACATACGTAACTGTCGGAGGCGTATCATCAGGCACACCAATAGAACCCGAAGAACCCCTAGCAGGATTCCTAACAACTGAAGTCATCATAGTACTGGCAGTAGTTATCGCCGCCATAGTTGGCGTCGGCGCATACTGGATGCTAAAAAAGAAATAAACCCAAAATTTCCTCCCTTTTTCTTTTTTGGGAGTAAAAACGAAGATAAGAGGACTGAAAAGGAATCAGGCACGAGTAATGGAAAGATTATCTACAGCAGATAGATTTCATTATTCATTCCTTCAAATAATGTTTGATCCTCAGCAAACCTCTAATCTTCTATCTTTTTGTGAATAAACATGTTTTTTATTAACCTTTCCAATAAAGGAGTCCAAAAACAAAGAATTGCCCCCAGAATACCAGAATTTCTAGACTACTCAACATAGCACTAAATGAATCCTTTGAATTGTTCGTCTTGCCTTAAGATTTGGGAACCGTTGTAGCTGTTTGATTCGTTTTTGTTGTGCATCGAGGCTGTTTCTTCATACGTCATAAGCCTGTTGAACAGTTTATTAGTCTGGGATGCTGTAAATTCGTTGGGGGATGATGTAGCCGTCCCAGACCGACCTTAACTGGAATGAAGACTACAAGGCTGGCAGACCCCTTTATTTTGCAGTGGTTGGTTTTTGCCTATTTTTTGACTTCTTTTGTGTCCATTGCTATTGCTTTTTCTAGTTTTTTGTCCACAAAGAAAA
>PIXT01000041.1 GCA_003096235.1 Candidatus Bathyarchaeum sp.
CCGTCAAGTATGATTTTCTTGCCTGAATAAGGTGTAATTGTTATGTCATCATTTGTTAAGCAGTTTATTCCATCTGTGAACACTGTTGTTGCGTCGATCCATTTGAATGGGTATGCTGCGGTTCCTAATCCTAGTCCGCCTTGGCTTGGGTTTTGTGGGATAAGGTATGTGTCTTGATTCTCACCGTTATCGCCCGCGCTAACCGCAAATAGGTTATTAGTAGATTCAACTGCCAACTGAGTCGCAGTCAAATCATTCAGTTTCATATTAGCAAGTATTGCATCAGCACCGACAGATAGGGAAGAGCCAGATGTGATATATAATGTGTGATCTCCGCTGTCAGTCAAGTTTATCCGTGGGGGGTCATCTTCTCTCTCAAAACCTTGACCTAACTGAATTGCGCCTCCACCAGTAGCTTCAGATGCAGCACTTGTAGTTCCTACTCCTGTTCCATCTACTATAGTCATTTCAGAACCGCTTGCAATAGAATGGGGCCTACTTAAACGCCACATCCTATTTTCGTTGTCATAGTCAGCTAGTACGGTATTTGATAATTCCACTCCGTCATCTTCAACTGCTTTACCAATATCAGAAGGAACACAATCAGTGTAATCCTGTTCACTGAAAGTAAGTCTAGTTGGACTTTCAGAACCTAGAAATCCCAGACAAAACAGGTCTTTGACTCCCATTACCCCCTGATCGATGTGCAAAATCGGACTTGATCCAAGCATCATGACAGTTTGTATATCAATCCAATCGCTGTCGTTCGGAGCTTTCATTATCACTTTCTTGGATGTCAAGTCGCCTAGATTCATGTTAGCAGGTGTATTGAAAAACCCTTTTCTTACGTAGACCGTATCAAAGTTTCCCCCAAAGTCTGATGGATCACCCAGTTTATACCAATTCAACACGTTGTCCTTTGTAATATACTGAATTATCTCGTCTGTTGTCTGATTCCAGAAAACTTGTCCCTCCACAGTGACGTCTTCCCAAGCGGTGTTATTGTCGTAATATAGAATTGCTACGGCGGGATTAGTATGCAAAAAGTATCCTTGGTTAGTTTCCGGATCGTATTCTGGTAAATCTTCACCTGCTAGACCTCTTGGAACAGGTGGAATATTTGCCATGCCACCACCATTCAATTTTGATGCATCTGCAAAAGACAACCTAATAGCAGGCTCACTAAGTCGATGTTCTCGCCCAAAGCCAAGATAAAGCTCACCTTGATTGGCGCTAACAAATCCTCCGGCTGCAATATCTTTCTGTACCACTAATCCTCTGTCAGTAGCCAAAAGTGGCTCTATTTCATTAAATGCAGGTGTGTCGCTGACAATTTCGAAGAGATGCCCATTTAGATCTTCATCTGTTTCTTCAAAGGTTATTTTTGTGTTAGCATTTGCAACGGGTAGTCCGACTGGGCCCCATTCACCGTGCTTAAAATCGAATATTGCCTTAACAATTTCTAGTTTATCGAGATGTGGAACCTCTGAATTTGATAGCTGCAGTTTTCCCTCATTTAATTTAACACAGTCCGCTACAGGGTCTAAATCGATTAGTTGATGCCAGTTAGATCCGTCCCAATACGAGAAAACGAGATTGTCTGGTTCAGAATAACCAGACCCTCTTTTTGTAACCATCCAATATTCAGACTGATTGTCTTCATCAAAATTTAATCGTCCACATTCAGGGTCATTTCCAGTACTACCATCATTAATGGTTAAGTTGCTGACTTCTAAGTCTTGGACTTCGCTTTCTGGTCCAATGTATTCGTCTGTGACTATTATGCAGTCTGTGTGGATTTCTAGGGTGTCGTCTGCATCCATGTCTGTACTGCAGGCTCCAACGTGAACTCTGTCTATTGTTTGGTCTGTTGCGTCGGTGTGTGTTAGTAGTTCGTCTCCGTCTACCCAGAGTTTTGCTAGGTTTTCTCCGTGGGCAAACTCTACACAAACCCATGTGTCTACACTTGGAATATTTGAGGTTGAAGTTGAATACTGTGCACTTCCGGTGCTTCGCATCATTTTCCATTGTTTTGTTCCGTTGTCGTCGATTAATTGGATGTAGCCTACTGTTGTTGGGCCGTCGGTGTTTTCAAAACAGATCAGGGTGTAGTCTTTGTTTGTTTCGGGAAGTTGATTGAACCGGAAATAACCCCGACAATAAACTGGCTGCTGCTCAGCAACATCAAAATAGCCCTCCGCATACGCACTGCCATCCGCGTTTACATCACATTTACACGAATATGTTCCATGATGAGCAACAGAATCTGTAGCAGTAATTGTACCACTGCTGGTTACAGTATCATCAAACTCGGAAACATCACCCGTCTCAAAACCTGCCTCAGCACCTGTGGGTGGTTCTTCCCCTTCTTCTGCGCCGATATACGTAGTTGCAACTGAAACACAATCATGATACACATTAAGAGTTGATGAACCCGAAATAATTTGTCCAATCAATTGAATCGAGGAAAAATCAGAAGTATTCATGTTGCGTCCAGTTTGGTTAATAACACTCGTGTCGTCAACATAAAGTTGGATTTCACCTGTTGAAGAACCTTTTAGACAACGCAATTCTAAGCAATACCATGTATTAGGAACAATTGTTGCATCAACAAAGAAATAACCATTATCATGGTTTGACAAGGCACCCCATTGCATCTGTCCTCCATTGTTTTTAACCATCGTAAATCCTGCAATATCAATACTTGAAAGGACTATGACTGCTCCGCTATCTATTGTATCACTAAACCTAACATAATGGCGAAGGAACATTTCTGAACTGGGTGCCAGATTAGTTTTTGAAGCAGCGTTGTTGACGCCTGTTGCTTCAAATTCAGCAGCGTAACTTCCATGATGAACTGGGGATGCAACTATGCTATCGTATGTACTATTGTATGAACTCCATTGGCTCCAATCTCCGCTTTCAAAACCGTCAGCAAAAACTTGCTCTGCTTCTTCAGGTCCAGTATATTTGTGAGAAACTACGACATCATCAATGTAGACATTGCCTGCTGTTGTTGACCATCCGCCAAGATACAAGAGTTCTGCGTTTCCACCATCTTCTGTATTAACTCTTGTTCTTTCATCTGCAAATTCTCCATCTAGGTACCAACGATATTCTCCCCAAAAATCATCGTTGTGATAATAAATTTCTACACAATACCAGGTGTCGATTGTTGGCGTTGAATCTGTGTAGTATCCATTGTCTACAGAGGGACTTAGAGTTCTGAATGTCCACCTTAGATCATTTGAATCTGTACCACGATATATTCCAAAATAAATTAGATCTGACGCGTTTGTTACGTTTCTCCATCGCATATAATAATTTGCAGACCAATCAGACGTTGGAATGGCACTGAATCTTACATAAAATCTTACATAACTCGATTCAAGATCTGTAGAATACGTAACGTAATCTCCTTGTGTGGCCAACATAGCATAACTGCCCGAGTGAACAACACTACTTTGAACTGAAGGACTTCCTGTTGTGCCACTCCAAGCGCTAAAATCTCCACTTTCAAAACCATCATCTAATTCTTCAATAACACCGATGTAAGAATCGGAAATAACAACACAATCAACATATGTGTTTTCTCCCCAATTTGCGCTGATTTGGCCGACATTAATTGAAGTTATCGCTGTTGTTGTGGCGTTTGTGCAACTGATTCTTTGAACTCCATCAATGTACATGTAATGTTGGTTATTATCTGCATCAAATTCAACTTCAACACAATACCACACATCTGGAGTGATAGATTGAGTGTATGAACCCCCATAACTGCCGTCAATTTGTAAATCCCATCGACCATTACCTGTCATTGTATTCCATCGCGCTTCAAACCCGTTTCCTGAACAAATATATCCCGAATAGTAATCTGTTACTGGAATCGCTTCAGTTTTCCAATATGCACGAACCCAAACATTAGTTGTTGACGGTATAGTTTTTGTTACATAATCAGATGAGCCCTCACATTTTAGCGCGTAATCTCCATTATGCCTATCTGTGTTAACAACAGAAACTGTCCCGTTAGTTGAATCCCATGCACTAAAGTCTCCTTGTTCAAATCCATTTTCAAAAATATAGTTTGGACCAATATAGACGTCTGAAACAACAAAGTCGTCAATATAGTAATCAACAGAGCCCGTTTCGTTATTCCCTAATCTAATTCTAGTAAAACTTCCAACACTACTCGTATTTAATGATGTTTCAGAATCGAGTAATTCACCGTCAAAATATTCTTTGAAGTATCCTTCGGTAGAATCGATTAACCCTTCGAATTCAATAAAATGCCATGTGTCAAGAAGTAATAATGCA
>PIXT01000042.1 GCA_003096235.1 Candidatus Bathyarchaeum sp.
AAAGATCATGTCGTCTCCATATTCATACTCAGCAAGCTGTATGACCATTGGAGATCGATACCCACATGGGTCAAGGTTGGGATCAGAAAAGCCCCATTTCACATCGCTTCTTCTAAGAATTTCGTACCAGTTGTCTGCATTGATTTCATCAGCGTATTTGCTGTTGTCGCTGTATGCGAGGGTCATTCGGTTGACGGCGAATATTAGGTACCAGTCTGCGTAGTCTGATTCTGTTGTCATCATCATGCTGGGTATTAAACTGTAATCTGCAGATGCTAACACATCGCATTCTTCACCCAGTTCAGTTACCTTTTGGACACGTGTAACGCTGCCTCCAGGTTCCAATTGTACATCAACGTTAGGGTGGTCTGCTTCAAATTTTGCTTCGATATCTTCAAATGGAAGCGTCAAGCTGCCTGCACAGAATACTTTCAGGACAGTTTCCTCTGATTCAAGTGTTGTGTAGTACCAAACACCGCCTATTGATGCAACAGCGATGATGGCGATAATTGCAATTGTTAGTGTTTTGCTTATTCCGCTTTTGGAGATTTTTAGTTTAATCATGTAATCACCATTGTTGTGTTTTTGTAAACAAATCGACGATAGGTTCTTATATACATATCGGAAAATGTTTAACAAAAAAAGAAAACTGACTCGTCATACTTTATGAAACCAAAAGTAATTTTACAATGCCAACAGAATCATTCACAATACGCAACGAAGCTGATTAAACATGATCAAAGCAGTAATCTTTGACCTTGATGGAACTCTTGTGTCATTTAATCTTGATGTCAAAGCATGCAGAACAAAAGTCATACAATACCTTACAGAGCAAAATATCCCACACTCCTTATTCTCGATGAAAGAAACCGCGTTTGACATGCTACTGAAAACAAAAAAATACATGAAAACAAACGGAATCGAGTATCAAAAGTTTGTGACAATTGAAAACACGGTATTTTCTATCGTAGAAAGTTTCGAGTTGGAATCTGCTAAAACAACCAAAATGTTTCAGGGAATACCTCAAACCCTCAAAGCATTAAAGGAGATGAAACTAAAAATTGCTGTATGCACAATAAGCAGCAAAAAGGCAGCATCCTACATTCTTAACCGCTTTAACATTCAACAGTTTTTCGATTCTGTGATACCGCGGGAGTCCGTTTCTAAGGTAAAACCCAATCCAATCCACGTATTAGCAACATTGAATTCTTTGAAGGTTAAAGCTCAGGAAGCAGTGTTAATTGGAGACAGCGTCAAAGATGTAGCCGCTGCGATACAGCTCGATGTTATTGCTGTTGGAGTGACAACAGGGCTTTCATCTAAAGAAGAGTTGATCAATTCTGGGGCACATTATATCGCCTCTTCAGTTAGTGAAGTACCAAAACTAATACGTCAACTCAATGAGCAAGTCTAATATTCTGGTCTGAATCTGAGTCAGCAAGATTGCTAAGTTAGATTTGAGTTCATAATTGCGCCATCATAATTCATTAATCTATGGTCTGCTGAATCAAGTTCAACTGTTTCAGAAATGAGGACGTTGGCTCGAGATATGGTAAAATCATTAACCGAACAGTTAACGCAAACCAGTTCGGGTTTAACAGGTGAACATATGGTACATGTTTTACATGTAGATGACGATGCAGATTTTTTAGTTATCTCTAAACGGCATTTAAAGAAATATGGCTCATTCGAAATAGATAATGCGTTATCAGTTACAGCGGCAATGAAAAAAATTGAACAAAAATCTTATGACACCATAATTTCGGACTATCAAATTTTTGACGCAAATGGCTTAGATTTCTTCAAACAATTAAGAGCAAACGGAAACAATACTCCATTTATTTTATTCACCGGAGAATACCGAGAAGAAATTGCAATTGAAGCTCTAACTCTTGGCGCAGAAAGATATTTCAACAAAAATGAAAAACAAGAAAAACTGTATTTTGAACTTGCATACGCCATAAAAAAAACTGTGAAAAACAAAAACGCAGAAACGCTTCAAGAATCTGAAAGCAGATACAAAATGATGATAGACCATGCTCCAGACATAATACTCACTGCAGACAACAATGGAATTGTTACATCATGTAACTCCACTTTTGAACGAGAAACAGGCTACTCCAAGTCCGAAGTTTTAGATAAGAGCTTTTTAGAGACCCCATTTGCAAGAGGGATGGACATAGAATTTGCGAAAACATTGTTCAGTAATGTCCTCCAAGGAAAAACTCAGGAACCTGCTGAAATCACATGGCTCCATAAAGACGGAACTCTTAGAGCATCTGAATTACGAATAAATCTGAATAAAAAGAATGACAAAACAGTTGATTTAATTGTATTTGCACATGACATAACAGAACAAAAAAAAGCTGAAGAAGCAGTACACCAGCAACAAGAAATTCTTGAAGCACTTGCACGAGGACTTGATGTTGGTCTAGTAATGGTCTCAAAAGATTATCGTATTTTGTGGTCAAATAATACCGCCAAAGAAGATAGAGTTGATTTAGATTGCAAAAAATGTTATGAGCGTATGCATCAAAAAACAAGTATTTGCCCTGACTGTGGAGTTAAACAGATATTTGAAAAAAAACAGGATAGACTTGTAACTGAAAGATTTGTCAAAAACTTGGATGGAACTGATTCTTGGATCGAAACAACTATCACACCCATCAAAGACAAAAAGGGAAACATCATAGCGGCATTAGAATTAGTTATCCCCATAAACGAGCGCAAAAAAGCTGAAATCGCACTAAAAGATTCAGAGAAAAAATTTCGTGCAATAACTGCTTCTGCAAACGACAGCATAATTTTAATCGATAATGAAGGAAAAATTGTGCACTGGAACCCTGCCGCAGAAACAATGTTTGGATACACAAAACAAGAAGTTATTGGAAAAAATCTGCACATTCTTCTTGCCCCAAAACAGTTCCATAAAAAGTACACTGAAGGCTTTGCAATATTCAAACAAACTGGAAAAGGAGAAGTTATCGGTAAAAATTTTGAAATCGAAGGCATCAAAAAAGACGGCAAAGTAATCTCGATAGAACTTTCGCTTTCAGCTCTTAAACTAAATGAAAACTGGCACGCACTTGCGATAGTAAGAGATAACACAGAAAGAAAGACAGCATGGGGGTCGTTGGAGGAGACCATTAATGAATTGGTTAGAATCAACGAAAAGTTAGGTGTTGTCGGCAGATTGACACGGCATGACGCCAGAAATAAACTTTCAGTCATACTAAATAACATCTATCTGGCTAAAATTGGATTAAGTGAAGACAAAAATAATTTACAATATTTTCATGCCGTTGAATCTGCGGTTGATCAAATGGAGGAAATTTTCGCGTTTGCAAGAGCCTACGAGATGCTGGGCATTGAAGAACTAGTATACTCAAATGTGGAAAAGAGCTTTAAAGAAGCATCTTTGCTTTTTTCTGGAATAGACAAAATCACATTTGTTAATGATTGCCCAGGATTAACTGTTCTGTCCGATTCGTTGCTCAGGCAACTATTCTATAATCTGATTCACAACTCGCTGGTACATGGAAAAAAGGTCAGCCAAATTCAATTGCACTACAAAGAAGAGAAAGAACAGCTTAAGTTGATCTATACCGATAACGGAGTTGGCATACCTGAAGATGAAAAACAAAAAATCTTTGGGGAAGGCTACGGCAAAGGCACAGGATATGGGCTATATTTGATAAAAAAAATCTGTGAAGATTACGGCTGGACAATACACGAAACAGGTGTACTCGGCAAAGGAGCGCAATTCGATATGACAATTCCTAAGACAAACAAAGAAGGCAAACTATCCTATCTTTTTGTCAAAGAATAACAGCTATCGACAATTAAACTGGTCTAAAGAAGTATCTGCTCCAAGCAGGCCATTTAACTGAAATTGGTGTATCAAAACAAACTTTTAGTTCCAGTCCTACTCTGAGATTCTCAGGAGCTATATCACAAACCATTCCAGGTAAACGAAGACCGCTCTCGAATTCCACAATGCCAACAGTGTATGGCGTCATCGATGCAAACTGGTCAGGTGCAACATAAACTATTGTGTAACTAAGCAACTTACCTGCCCCTTCAATTTCAATCCACGATAAGTTTGTGGAAAGACAGTTGGTGCACATGGGTTTTGGCGGCAAAAGCACAGTTCCGCATTCACTACATTTGGCAGCCATCAACCGCTTTTCGCTTACAAACTTGTAGAAACCTGATACTGTGAAATTACGTTCATCAGATATCTTTAATCCCTCCTGTAAATATGCACACTAGCTGTGGCTCCAGACCCGCCAACATTATGGCTTAAACCGATTTCGGCGCCATCCACTTGCCTCTTCTGAGCTTGCCCAGTCAATTGCAAGTATATTTCGTATGCCTGAGCAGTACCAGTTGCCCCAACAGGATGACCTTTAGATTTCAGCCCTCCACTAGGGTTGACGGGAAGCTTTCCTCCAAGCTCAGTGGCTCCTTCAGCTATTAGTTTTCCGCCTTTTCCAGAACCACAAAAACCAAGATCTTCGTACGCTAGTATCTCGGCTATAGTGAAGCAGTCATGAACCTCTGCAACATCAACATCTTTAGAACCTAAATCCGCCATAGTATATGCCTCTTGTCCCGCAAGTCTTGCAGCTTTAAGTGAGGTTAGTTCGTCTCTTTCGTACAATCCGATAGTGTCGCTGGCCTGTCCAGACCCGATTATGTGAACGGGTGTGTCTGTATATTGTTTAGCAATGTCTGGACTCGTCAAAACTAGGCAGCTGGCTCCGTCAGTTATCAGTGAGCAGTCATAAAGTTTTAGGGGCCATGCAACAACCTTCGACGTCAAAGCTTTTTCTAGAGTTATCTCTTTTTGCATGTGAGCTTTCGGGTTTAAGGCTCCGTTGTGATGATTCTTAACTGCTACTTGAGCCATTTGCTCTTCTGTTGTGCCGTACTTGTGCATATGAGCGGTAGCCATAAGAGCATACAGTCCCGGAAAAGTTATTCCATTCCACTGCTCAAACGGCATGTCCGATGCCATAGCCAAATACTCTGTTACCTCTGCTGTGGTGCGGTGAGTCATTTTTTCTACACCACCAACCATAACAACCTTGTGTAATCCTGAGAGTATTGCCATTATTGCGGTTCGTAGTGCTGATCCGGATGAGGCACATGCAGATTCGATTCTTATTGCAGGTTTTGGAAGTAAACCCGCCCAGTTGGCTAATGTTGGTCCAGTGTGTCCTTGATGTTCATATGATTCTCCCATGTGACCCACGAATAATGCTTCGATGTCTTTTGCTGGATTAAGATTAGGGCACCTGTCGAACGATTCTTTGGTTGCTTCTGCAAAGAGTTCTCTGCAGATTGTTCCTTCTCGGCGTCCAAACTTGGATAGCCCTGCGGATACGATTGAAACTAATGGTTTACCTGCCAATCATCGAGCCTCCCTTAAAGAGTGGTTACATAGCAGTTAGTAAATGTTACCTGAATAACTATTTATGACCAGCATTCCTGAAATGTTTATTGTAATTGATGTGGGTATATTTTGGGCGGTGAGTTGAAGTAAAGTCACAGGAAGCTGAAAAATACAGATACAACAAGTCTGTGTACATTGCGGCGATTGGAAAGTGTGGCGTCTGCTATTTTTGCGTGAATGCTTGCCCAGAAAACGCCATCAAAGAGTGGAATCCCCCAACAATTAACAACTCTCGATGCACACGATGTATGAAATGTGTTGAAGCTTGTCCACGAAATGTACTGCAAATAGTACATAACACATAAAACGGTGCCCAATGTAGATGGCCTGCAGTTTTAAGCAAGTTTTTCTGAAAAACTTGTTTTCAACAATCAGATGCTGTCTGTTATCTGGGTTGCAAACAAAACAAATATCTATTTTAGATATTACAGTAGTCAGTGAGGTAAAATTCATATGTTGTCAGAAAAGCCGATTAAACTCGAAAAAGTTGGAAAAAAATTTACAGACAGAGAAATTTTGAGGCTAGCGATCATCGCTGAGTTGGATGCTGTGAATTTGTATGAACAGCTGGCTGCGGCAACGGAGAATGAAGCAATTCGCGAAGTGTTGTTAGATGTGGCAAAAGAGGAGAAAACTCATGTGGGCGAATTCCATACTTTGCTGCTAAGAGAAGATGAAGAACAAGTTGAAGAGTTACAGCATGGAAAAGAAGAGGTCGAGGAAGAACTAGGGCTTTAAGGTCAAATATTTTGCCCATTTTTTTGGAGTTTTTCCCGAGAATTTAAATTAATGTATGTTGTAACCGTTGGACATGAGTCCCAGTAAATCTCGCCGACGACGTCGACCACGAAAAAAGAATAACAACAACAAAATAATAGGCATCGTAGCAGTGTTGGCTGTTGTTGTAGCAATTATAGTTGGATATGTCATGTTAAGTGATAATGGTTCAAGTGAGGAGCTTCCAAGCAGCAATAAGGTAGTGCTTGTTACAACGATGGGAAACATTGTAATCGAGTTACGGGATGATATGCCGATTACGACAAGTAATTTCAAGAATCTGGTTGAGCAGGGAGTATATGAAGACACAACATTCCACAGAGTGGTTAACCTGCCACAGAATCTTGTCATGATTCAGGGAGGAAACCCAAGTACTGGAAGCTGGTCTGGAGGAACAATACCTTCCATATCTGATGAATTTTCGGATAACCCAGAAAACAACAAGAACGAAAGGGCAACCATAGCGATGGCGAATTATGGTCCAAACACTGGAAGTAGCCAGTTTTTCATTAATGGTGCATATAACAGTCACCTTGATAATGTGCATCCAGTTTTTGGGGACGTAATCGAGGGAATGGATGTTGTTGACGCAATTTTGAACGTGGAAACAGACGGAAATAATGCACCAATAACATCAGTTGTATTAACCACGGCAGTCTTCGACTAACATACACCCTGATAACAGTTAAACTTGCTTTGCGGGAATGGTAAAGAACACTATTCCTCCGAATTGGCTGATTCTGCTGCCTGCCGGAGTTTCCGAGTTTACTACTCTAGTTTTCACTTTTTTGTTCTTTGATATCTGCAGTAGTCGATGAACCCTGTTTTTCTGTTTACTGGTTGCTAGATACTTGTCTGTGAGCAGCAGATAATCTGTTTTCAATGAGTTAATGTTTTCTTGGCTATAGATTATGTCTTCAATTTCTTTTAGGGCATATAGGACGATTGAGTTGTTGATGTTGCCGTAAAGGTGCTTCTCTAAACTGTTAACAACTTGGTCGGCTTCTTCAGAAGTTGTCTGTGCGATTAATTTTTTGAATTCATTGGTTTTCACCAGCTCAGCAACTTCGATTTGGTCGTCTGCAGAGCCGACTAGCTCTCCGAAATTTGCACTGTTTGGGTTCTTGGATTGGATTAGATACATGTGATGCTTTCTTGTGTGCTCCAAAAACTCTTTGGCGTATGTTGTTCTAGGGGGAGATGCAACAACGATGCTTCTTATGCCCTCTTTGAGGACTGGTTTTAGTGCATCGATAACGGATTCATGAAAATTGTACAGAACCTTTTCGTCTGTTCTTTTTCCGTCGAGCTTCAATGTGTGAGATTGCTTCACAACACGGCTAAATACTTGCCACATTACTGCATGGTTTGCTTGAAATCCTACAAGAACTGCAACTGGGTACCCGCGCCTGTATCGACGTTTCCGATTCACCTGTGTCACCTGTGTCTTTTGGATGTTCACACAATAATATAGAACAGACATTTATGAAGATAGGCAAACAGCCATTTGAGAAACTGTATTGTGAACGCAAAAGGAAATTTGCTATTTTAGTCTATGTTGGCTTTTTTGTGTAATGAGATTCCTTCACTTAGCAGTACATTGAAAAATAGAGTGAAAGATAAGTTGTGGAACTAAGGTTCTGCCGACCATGATATCCGCTGATTTTTGTTTACAAACATGAAACAACAATTGAACAGGCACATAATTGCTTGCCGAAGATTTTATATTCATATAAACTTAGTAAAAGCAAAATTCGATTGAGAGTGAAATGATAATGGGTGACAAATTAGCAAACCCCGCGCCTCTAGGGCTATTGGGTTTCGGAATGACAACAGTACTTCTAAACATACACAATGCAGGTCTTTATCCACTAGGCAGCATGATCCTAGCTATGGGACTGGTATACGGCGGATTAGCCCAAGTAATAGCCGGAGCAATGGAATTCAAGAAAGGCAACACCTTTGGTACCCTCGCATTCAGTTCTTATGGCTTATTCTGGTGGTCCCTTGTAATCTTATTACTGCTTCCCAACTTTACGCTTCTGAATCCAGCAGTTACAGCAGCAGACAACACTGCAATGGCGGCTTACTTCTTCATGTGGGGAATGTTCACGCTACTAATGTTCGGCGGTACAATCAAAAAGAATCGTGCACTACAGTTTGTTTTCGGCAGCTTAGTTGTTTTGTTCTTCTTGCTGACTACCGTGAGGCTAACTGGAAACACAGACTCACTGCTGCTAACGATCACTGGAATTGAAGGCATAATCTGTGGAGCAAGCGCAATCTACACAGGCATCGCTGAAGTATTAAACGAAACTTACGACAGAACAGTTCTACCATTGTGCCCAGTAAACAAGTAAAACGGTTGTATAGGCAACTTTTTTACGGTTTACTCCCTTATTCTTTTTTAACACAGTTATACTTTTTCAGGTAGGTTGCGGAGATGGATAGATTCCTGTACAAAAAAGAGATAATAATTGATGACTCTGGCTGGGGCGACCTAATCTTAGGCGTAGTGATAGGTGCACTGAAACTTCCAGAACGCAGATACATGGAACGCCGTATTCCCATCTCATCTTTTCAGCCGCCACATTTCCAAAATAAAAGGTACCTAGAGGATGCAGTAAAGATTGCAGAAGAGCTCGTGAAAGTTATGAAACCTGACGATGAAACAGTTTTCAAAATCTGCTCAGGGTACGTCCTTTCAAGCATACGCAAATACCTGAGGAACCAAGGATTCACCGTTGAAGAAATTGAAGTTACAGGAGAGCTTCAGGAAATGGTTGAACGAAGCTTTGCTAATTGGTGCAAAGAAGTTGGAATCGAGTTTGAACGATTAAATGGAAAACGAAGCTTCAACACGTTTCTGGAATGGGTTGCAGAAAAGCCTCATCTCAGAGAAAAACTTGTAAAGACAGGATGGAAAAGCTGGAACCAACGCTGGCGAGAAAGAGCCTATAACATGAGACCATAAGAGTTTCATTCGATTAGTTTCAGATGGTCTTCACGAATATAGTTGATGAGATCGTCTTTTGTACTCTTGCTAAAAAGGGTCACTACACTGTTTCTTGTGATTCCCATAGTAAGTCCACGTTTCTGCGCCTCAAAAACAACATACCAAATCAGCCCATGCGCTAGATAGTCTTTGTAGCTCTGAGTGTCAACAAGGTCTGACCCAGCTAAACACAGTTTTTCTACTCCCGGCAAGTCAACTTGATCAAACCATATCAGACGCGTTGCCTGCGGATTTGATTCATGAAGCATTTTAAGTGTTTCATGCGGAATTTTTGTTTCCACAATAGCTCGTGAGGTTATGAACAAAATCTTGCTGAGCTTGTTAGCCACGGTACTTGACAGCAGCTTTTTAACGCCACGAGCCACAGAAGGCGCTACCACAATCAAAAATGTTCTGCCCTCAAAGCGGGTTACCCAAAAACTGGCCTCTTCAGTAATTGGTGCTTCAACTAACTGTCGTCTATAGTAACGATTCTGGATGAAATCTGCGCTGAAAACTCCAGAAACAAGGTTTTCCTTTAAGGTAAGGTCTAATATTTCGGTTACAAGAGGCACGTTTTCGCCGTCGCTTTTTTCGTAGGTTTCTTCTTCACGGAAATTCTTCAGTTTTTGAACAATTAAACCAAAATTGATTTGTTCTTTTATTTCGAAGATTTTAGCGGGTAGAACCATGTTTTAATTAACGTTCAGCTTATCTAAGTATTTTATGTTTCACGTTTTGTTTTCGTATTTAATCTGTTCTTCTGATGCTCTTTTTTGTTACATCAAAAAGATTCGATTATACATATAGATGGCATAAAAGAAGGGTTTACTGAGGCTTTTACACGGACTTGAGGAAAAAAATGAAAAGTCCCGAATGCTTTACACATTTCATTTTTCCCGTGTTGAACCTTTTCAGTCCCTTCTTTTAGCGCTTATCTCCAACAAAAAGAGGAGAGGAAAGCTGTGTTTTATTTTCTGTTCATTAGTGCCCAAAAAGCTGCTATGCCTATGATACAAGCCACTACAACAACCGCGATAACTGCAATTTCAGTAGAGATAATTGACGCTTCTTCATCATGTATTATTGGCGTTGATGCAAAAGTGCCCTGATCCACAACTAAATACGTTATTGACGTTGAAGATAGCTGTGATAGATTACCTTCACCCAACTTACAGTATAATTACATATTTTACTCTTAAAAAGTTTGTCAACTATTCACCAAAAATTCCATTTTTCATGCGTTTAAATATAAAATTTAAGATTTGGCGTTACAAAAATAGAAAATATAGACCACGTTACAATTCTAGAATGAAAAAATTAACAAAAGCGAAGTGTGTGCGGTTATGCCAACTAAAAGTACCTAAGGGTTGAAATAATCAGTCAAAAAACAGAAACGGGCATTCGCTAAGCCCAGATGGGCGTTAAAAAAAGTATTTAACGATCAGATTATCTGCGTTTTCGTCTTTTTCTTTGACCTGGTTTATATTGTCCGCTTTCCCTGCTTAACTCGAAGCGTTTATGGTAAGCACTGCGATTGTCAACTCGTGGAGCTGAAGAGTGTCTTTCTCTTGCTTCTAGTTTGGGAGTTATGGACCTGACCTTGCCCGCCTTAGATAATGAACCGTGTGATGGCATACATTCACATCCTGATTTTTAGTGGAGATACTAAACGTGGAGGTTCTTATAAATATTCACAAATTTTGTTGTTACTAAACATATATCTT
>PIXT01000043.1 GCA_003096235.1 Candidatus Bathyarchaeum sp.
GACTAGGTTTTGTCTACGGGACAGAGAACCCGATTTTGGCTGTGGCTTCGGAAAGCATGGAGCCAGTGTTATACAAAGGAGATCTTATAGTCATTGAAGGAATAGATAACGCTGCTGACATTCAGGTTGGCACTAAAGACTCTGATCAGGTTGGCGACGTAATCGTGTTTCATAAACCGGGTGGTCCAGATGAGCTGATTGTTCACAGGGCAGTACAGAGGATAGATAATGGAGATGGAACTTACAGCTTCAAAACATGGGGCGATAACAACGTAGCGGCAGACTGGTGGGAAGTGCAAGAGAGCGCTATCGTTGGCAGGTATCTTGATTTTAAAATTCCGTGGCTAGGCAACATTGCACTCTTTTTTGTGCCCTTTGAAGTGAAGGCGGCATTCATCGCATTATGGATAGTAGTCCTTGTACTGGTGGAATTCAGTCCACTGATAAAAAAGAAACTCAAGCACAGCGACGATAACGCAAGCCTTTATAAATAACTCTCAGCAAATTCATGTTGTTTTATAAGGAGGAGCTTGAGATACCCGAGGTTGTAGCTTCTATCCGAATAGAGAATGTTGTCGCGTCAGCTAGTTTAAATCAGAAGATAGACTTGAACGCTGTTGTTAAAGGGTATCCAGGAGTTGAGTATCGCCCAGAACAGTTTCCGGGACTTGTTTTCAGGCTAAAGCGACCAAAGACGGCTACTTTAATATTCAATTCTGGGAAGATGGTTTGCACTGGAGCAAAATCAGAGAAAGAGTCAAAGAGGGCAGTCATGAAAGTTGTCAGGGAACTGAAGAAGAGCGGAATAATTATTATCGGAAAGCCCGAATTGAAGATACAGAACATTGTTGCTTCAGGGAATTTGGCGGGCTTAATAGACCTTGAACGGTCTGCATACACGCTGGGAAGAACCATGTATGAGCCTGAACAGTTTCCGGGTCTCATCTACAGAATGGATGTCCCAAAAGTTGTGATTCTTCTGTTTGCAAGCGGAAAGCTGGTTTGCACAGGCGCCAAAAAAGAAGAAGACGTTTACGAGGCGGTCACAAAACTTCACGAAACACTAGAACTTGAAGACTTGATATATTACGAATAAAAGGCAACCTTGACCGTTTTTTGTCTTGTTGTAAAAAGTTTTTTGTTACTTGCAGTATCTGGATGTAACAATATTTTTTGTGTACCTAAGTCATTTGGTATGGGTAATTATTTTTCCGCATTTTGGGCAGTGAATGTGACGGATTGACTGCTGGGAGTTCCAGCCGGAAATCACGACGTCTTGTTTTGGTAATATGTAATCACAGCGTGGACAGCGATATAATTTGGAACGCTTGAAAAACTGTTTTATCCTTGCCAGCATGCACACTGATGTTCCCTGTTAAAAGGTGACAATGTACCCTCTTTTATGAATAATGAAAACAGTATAAGTATCAGAAAACAGAACAGTTACTCAATAAAAACAGAAAAACGTAAGTTATAGACAACAAACTAACACTGAAAAGCAAACCCAGAAGCTTTGAACACACACTATTTCTGTTTGACGCGCTTCAATATTGTACCCAGTTGTTCTTTGGTTATAATTTCCATGTCGTGCAGTTTGCGGGCAAGCTCGCTTGTTGTGAGCACATAATGAAGTTTTATGCCGTCCTCAGCTAAGTTCTGTTTCCCATTCTCCTCGCGGTCAATCAAAACAACTGCGTCAGTTACTACTCCACCCTCGGATCGGACAGCTTCAGCGGCTTTCAGGATTGATCCGCCTTTGGTTATGAGGTCATCCATCAACAAGACACGTTGTCCAGGCAATAGAATTCCTTCAACACGTCTTCCTCGTCCATGTTGGCGTTCGGCTGTGCGAACGTAAAGGAACGGTTTTTTTAGGTGATATGCAGCGATGGAAGCAAATGATATGCCTGCGGTTGGGATGCCTGCTATTTTGTCAAAGCCGTCGGCGCCAACATCACTTTTTATCAGTTCAATGTAGAGGTCACATATTTGTCTAAATGCTTCAGGGAAGCTTGGAACAATTCTTAAATCCATGTAATATGGGCTTATTTCTCCGCTGGTGAGTTTGAATGTTCCAAATTTCAAAGCGCCAATCCTGTTCAGAATTTTGCCCAGTTCATTTTTCATTTCTGTTGTTTCCAAGCTGTAACCTCCTTTATGCTGAAGGTTATGTGTAGACAGTTTTAAAGACGTTACGTAGGTTTCTCCGTTACTTTTAAATGAAGCACAAAGAAAACCTTCTAGCTAACCAGAAGTGTCTTTTATGGTTGACGCATGGATGTCCTACGGGAAAACTGAAGTTTGTGCAAGAATACCCACCCGAAACTTTCTAGGGTATATAGAACCCAAAGAAAAAGAAGGAGTTACAGACGCAAAGGCTGAGATTGAACGCGCATTGAATCAGCCGATTGGAACACAACAATTAAAGGAAATAGCAAAAGCAGAAGACAAAGTAGCCATAGTTATTGATGACGCAACACGTGCAACTCCAAGCCACTTGATGATTGTTCCATTACTTGATGAGCTGAACAAGGCGGGAGTAAAGGATGAAGATGTTACGGTTATTTTTGGTTGCGGCTCTCATCGCCCAGTAACCCCTCAAGAAAAAGAAAAACTTGTGGGAAAAGAGGCACTCGAAAGAGTGAAAACAGTCAACCACGATTACATGTCGGAAGATCAGGTTTTTCTGGGAGAAACATCACAAGGAACCAAAGTCAACGTAAACAAGGCATTCGCTGAAGCAAATGTGAAAGTTTTGGCGGGCGACATAAATCTGCATTATTACGCGGGCTATGGAGGCGGAAGAAAAGGAGTGCTTCCCGCAGTTTCAAGCGCCGAAACAATTCAACAAAATCATGCATTGCTTGTGCATCCTAAAGCAAGGACCGGGGTTCTTGACGGAAATCCTGTGCATGAGGACATGATGGAAGCGGCTAAACTTGCTAAAGTCGACTTCATTTTGAACATTGTTACAAACAGCAACAATGAACTGGTTAAAGCATTCGCTGGAGACGTGGAGCAGGCTTTTCTTGAAGGAACAAAACTTGTAGATGAAATGTACAAGGTTCCTATTGAACAAAGATCAAACATTGTTGTTGTTAGTGCAGGTGGGCACCCACATGACATTAACCTGTATCAAGCATCCAAAGCAATCCATAACGCCTTAGAGGCAGTGAAACGCAGAGGGGTCATCATTTTGGCGGCAGAATGCCCTGAAGGGCACGGCAACGAAGCTTTTGCTGAGTGGATGGAAAAGTTTGATGACTTGAAACGGATAGAACGAGAAATAAAGAGACGGTTCGTGCTTGGAGGACACAAAGCATACTACCTAAACAAAGCACTACAGAAAGTCACCATCATTTTGTTGTCGGTTATGCCTGACTGCTACGCAGTAAACACATTCAAGATGCGAACAGCAAGCGCAATGAACGATGCCCTGCGAGATGCCTTTGAGTTAGCAGGCAAAAACGCAAAAGTTTACGTTATGCCTCACGGAAGCGACACGTTACCAGAATTCAAAGCCACAAACCAAAATGACAACGAGGAGTAGCAGTTACAGGTCTTTGAATTTGGCTGTTATTTTGGCTATTTCCTCAAACTTTGTTAGAACATTGTCCACGTTTTCGCCCATACGGTAGGTGTCCTTGTCGAGCCTGCCTTTAGGGTTCAGTTCCTCCAGGACATTAGATTGGTTAAGGTCTGGGTTTTTGTGTGCATAAGGCCATAACCTAAAGGAGCCTCCAGTAATTTCATCAATCAAGTAGACGTCTCCGTCGATGATGCCATACTCTAGTTTCATGTCAACCAGTTGTATGTCAAATTGTGCGAAGGCACGCTCTAAGTGAAGAAAGATTTCTGTGTTAAGTTCACGCATTTTGGCGTAGTCTGTGCCGCCTTGCTTTGCTTTGATAATGTAGTTGATGTATTTGTCATCCAGCATCGGGTCGTGCAGTGGATCGTCCTTGTAATGGAACTGGGTGATCACAGGGTCAAATCTTGTTCCCTCAACTATGTTTCCCCACTTTAGTATGGAGCCTGCGGCGATTCTTCGGGACACAACTTCAAGGTTTATCTTTCGGTCGAGTTTCTTGACTAGCACAACTTTTTCGTTGGGGCTAGAAATGTAGTGGGTACGGGCGCCTTTGCGGTTTAGTAACTCATAGATGTCGCGGTTTGTTTTCCAGTCGACCAAGGCTTTGCCTTTGATGATGTCGTGTTTTACGCCGTCTCCTGCGGTTATGTCATCTTTGAAGACCATGTAAGCGGTTTTTGGGTCTTCAGGGTTCTCATAGATTATTTTGGTTTTGCCTTCTGTAATTTTTTTAAGGGAACTAAAATCGACAGACATATGGGTTACTCTCAGTTTTCTGGTATGTGAAACGGGTTATATAAATTGTCTAACGTCTAAAATGTAACCAGAACAATAGAAATCGATGGTACAATTAGGTTAAATGTCACTAAAAATTCAAAAAGAAGGAAACTGCCTTTTGAGGGCAGTCATTATTTTTGTTTCGGGTATTAGTCGATGTTTGTTGTTGTTTAGACGCATCCGCCGCAGTTGACGCAGCCGCCCATAATTCCTCTGCACCATATGGGTAGAGGTCTTCTGGGTTTTCCACTTTCTATTTCTTTTTCTGGGTCTATTTCAGGTTTAGCCAATCTTTGGCTACTGCGAGGATGTTCCTGCATTTCATTTCACCGAAGTAGTCTAATGTAATGGAGGTGATTATCCTTTAAGGCTAAAGGAATACTCGTTTAGAATTTTTGGTCACATTAATTGTTACTTAAGCTTATATAGTATAAACAAGAAATAGGGCATATAGAAACCAGTTACATTTGATGTTACTTTTATCCATAGTAAATGAAACGTATGTAACAAAATGAAAAGAAAGGAAGGATATATTGTGGGCACCAAAGATGCGGGGGAAGGAATTCCACTACCACTGTTGACTGAAAAATGGTTCAGCCAACGGTTTCCAGAAATGGAAAAAATCCAAGTCGTTGACGGAGCAGGCGAAGAATGGAATAGACGAAAACTCAATTCCGTCATAGTTGTTGCATTCCACGCAGACTTGGAAGTAGCACAACTAAAACACTTTCTACCGCTATTCCTTGTCGAGGAACTCATAGACAGCGGATATTCAATCAGCCCAGTTGTGTACATTGGAGCGCTACGAGACATTGGCAGAGGTTACCATCGAGGAGACATAAGAGAGCGTGTTGCAGAAGCGCACAAATTTTTCCAAGGAATCTTTGCTCCAAGCGCAAAAGCTGTGATTGTAGAAGACCGAGTGGAAATACAAAGAGATGTGTACAGCATCTTAAGAATTCTTGATTTCGAAAAGAGCCTCCAGAATATTCTCAGCCAAATAAACAGCCATGAGAAGCTGCGTGAAGCAACTACAGTTAATCTCACAGAAAAAACGTATACGCTACTGGAATACGAAAAAGAGCTGCTGGAGATATACCTTTTTGACAGAAACAAACTAGGAACAGAAATCAAAACGTATCCATATGTCAGTTGGGGGTTAGAGTCCCTTAGTTATTTAGGAACATCATACAACATTTTTGACAAATCAAATGCAGGACTTTCAATTCTCAAGAAGTTAATCTGTTTAGACCATGGTATCGAATATCCTGCAACCATTGTGTTACCGGATCCAGTCACGATTTCAGGAAAACCTATGAGGTATTTGCAATCAAGAGACTTGAACCCAGATGAAACACTGTTCATAAGTGACTCTTACAGGGATGTTAGCCGCAAAATTTACGAACAGGAAAAAGTGTCTCCCAAATTTCTTGATTATCTGGTAAGGAACATTATTCAGCCATTTGCTCCAGCAACCAAAAAGAGGGGAGAGGAACCATGCTGGAAAGATCTTGTAACAAAAAAGCATTTGGATAGTGAAACGGCTCCCCGTGAGTTGAAGCGGCTCTTTTTGAGGTGCTACTGGGATTTCATAAAGCCATACTATGAAGGCATGGAGACGATTCTTGGAACTCATGAGAGCTTGTTTGTTCCAGAGGAATTGACTGAGAAAACATTGGATGCTTTAGGTTCTAAACGTAATAGGCAAATTCTCATGGAGTTAGCGGCTCATTACAAAAAACACTCTGCCCCCATGACTGTAAGTGAATTGTTTGAAAAAATGGGTTTGAAGAAGGGAGCCAAGAAAGGTCTTTGGAGAAATTTGGAGACTCTTGTAAGGTGCGGTTTGGTGGATCGGATTCCTGAGGGCAGGAAACTTCACAAGTATAGCATATATGGGAACAAAACAACGATCAGGATAAGGTTGCCTCTTAGCAAGAAACGTCAACGATAAATGAGGGAAAACTCAGGTTCCAGTGTCGAGCAAAATCTGAAGATTGTTTATGTTGCAGGTCATGGTGCGTGTAACCGAAGTTTTTGAGCGCGTAATCCAGCAGATAGCCATTTTTGTTGATTGTGTATCAGAGTTTTGCAGTTTTGTCCAAACCAGATTCATTCAGTAAAATAGCATATTTATGTTCATTTGTTCATTTATTACAGTTATTTCTGCATAAATCTTATTAATATCATCTCTTTTAATATATGTTTGTCCAAAAATGTAAGGATGGGGGATTTATGTCAAAACCAACAGCAGCAGAACTCCAAAAAGAACTTGTCGACCTGAAAATACGCGTCAACAACCTCGAAAAAAAGATGTCTGCATTAGCAAGAAAACCAAAACCTAAAGGCCATAAATTCATATAACCTGAAAAAAAGTTCTCCCACCAACCCTTTTTTTTGAACACAAAGTTAAGCATAAAAAATTCAAATCAGCCACCCAATCAAGAAACGTAGAAACAATATTTTGTACGATCTGATGTTCCGAAAGGATTTTAATCTAGATGAAAAACAGAAAGGTTAGCATGACTAACCAAACGGTGCTCGGAAAATATTCTGGAACAGAAAGCGTATGCAAAACGTGCAAGCACATCGACAAGATAGAGGGACGCTTCTACTGTAATTTGCTAGGTGCCTTTCTTGCCGAACAGACACTTTATGTTCCCTGTGACTTGAAAGAAACCGTTTAACACAAAAAAGTGAATCCACTCTCAGTTAGAGAGAGTCTGGTTTTTGTTTCTTCTTCATCATAAAGAATATTACAACCACAATCACAACTGCAGCAACCACTAGAATGTAAATTAAGTTCGAATCGAAACCGCCGTTTGTGCTGTTTTGTTTAGCTATCAAATTGTTGTTTGTTACGGTGATGGTTCCACCTGAAGATTCGACGAACTCTTGCCCATCTGGACCCACAGAAGCTAGAACTGAACTGTCAACGTTTTCTATGAATGGGACATTAAATTTGATACTGCCATCATCGCCAATGTAAACGACAATTCTTGCATTGCTAGAGGTGGTTTTAATAAACCAATCGTTTGCATCCAGTTCTCCGTTGTTCATCAAAGTCAATGAGTCGCTACACTCAAAATTGACACTAGAGAACCTCATATAATCCCAGTTTGTTATGCTGGCACTTCCAGAGCCAGAAAGGTCAACTGATTCAAAAAACATTGGACCACTACTAGACAAAATCGTTGTCGCGTTAACTGATGACATTGAAACGGTACAGTCAGTGACATAAACTTCACCAGTGTTTAAGCAGTTAATTGTTCCACCATTGTTAACTATCGAGCATGAGTCCAATGTGCTGTTTCCAATTAGAAAGTTTATTTCACTTTTCCGTCCATGAGATGCACCTGAAATATCCATGTTGCATTCAGTCATGGTCAGGGTTCCAGTTAGAGTGTTCAAGTTAACTTTGCCGCCGTAGTTAACATCAAACACGCCATGAGCGAGCTGAAGGTCACTGCTACTAAAGATTTCAATTTTTCCTTCTGCGCCGTTTGCAACAAAAGTGCATTCAGACAGGTCAGCAGTGCCATAGTTTGTGATTAATGTGCCATCAAACTGGTCTTTGAAATATCCGTTGTGTATAGTCAAGGAGCCGACGTTCTGTATGTAGGCGTAACCGCCAATAACGTCGAATGATGTTTCAGTCATACTGCAATCGACTGTGTTGCCGATGTTCAATGTAGAATCACCGACCACAGTGAAATGGCTCGTCTGGACTGTTAGGGTTCCCCTATTTTGTATGGTAAAATTAGCGTGATTACACCTGATTGAAGTGCTCTTTATGGTTAACTCGCCGAAGTTTATGATTTCAAAATTAATCAGTGAATCATCTGTTCCATTGACAGATAGTGTACCTTCGATAACAGCTGTTTCTCCCGAATTCACAGCGAACACACTATCAGAACTGATGAGCACAGATTCTCCAGAAGTAGGTAAATCATCCAACGTTAACACTGACTCTGTTGAGTAGCCAACTTGGCAAAATGCAACCAAAGACAACACAACAAGCAACACTAAACATAAACTCGTACTTTTACGCATCACATTTTTCTCCTTTTCGAAAACCGTGTGTAACTATTTATGAATTTAAGATTTCTTTTGGAATATAAGCGCTGTGATACAAAAACGTCATGCAACCATACGTCTAAACATGTTAGCACAGTTTCCGAGGAGTACAGACCACAATTTTTTGAGCTTTTAGATAGGTTTAAGAGTTGTGAATAACGAATTTTTAGTACAAACAGAGGTTTTTAACATGGAATTGAAAGGAAGCAAAACTGAGAAGAACCTACTCAAATCCTTTGCCGGTGAATCACAAGCAAGAAACAGATACACATTCTTTGCAAGTGTAGCAAAAAAGGAAGGCTACGAACAGATTTCAGCAATATTTACGGAAACAGCAGGCAACGAAAAAGAACATGCTGAACTATTTTTCAAACTTCTCAAAGGCGGAATGGCAGAAATAACTGCGTCTTACCCTGCAGGAGTAATCTCAAGCACAACAGAGAACCTAAAGGAAGCAGCAGACGGAGAGAAAATGGAGTGGGGAACATTATATCCCGATTTTGCCGATGTAGCCGAAAAAGAGGGCTTCTCAGAGATAGCGAATACTTTTCGTATGGTAGCACAAGTGGAAAAAGAGCATGAAACTAGATACCGCAAACTGCTGGCGAACGTTAAACAAGGCACAGTATTCAAGAAAGACAAACCCATCAAGTGGAAATGCAGAAACTGCGGTCACGTACATGAAGGCAGTGAAGCCCCAGATAAATGCCCAGTCTGTGACCATGCACAAAGCTACTTTGAAGTTTGGTGTGAGAACTACTAAACTATTTCCGGATAAATGGAGGTGAAAAATGTGACAGAAGAAGGACAAGTATACCTTTGCGAGATATGCGGAAACAAAGTAAAAGTAATCGAATCTGGTGCTGGAACTTTAGTTTGTTGCGGACAAGACATGACTCTTGTAGAATAGACCTGCTTGCTGGAAGATGACTCCAGCTTCTTTCTTTTTGTTAAAAAATCAGCGTAATTTAGATTCACTGACAGTTACGCGAAAAAAGAGAAAAATAGAATGTTATTTGTCTTTGGGTTTTGAGCCTATTTCCACGCATAAAATGTTGCATTGGTATCTTTTGTCCCCAACCTGCATTTTTCCCTGTGCGTGGTAGCCTCTACTTCCGGTTTTGAAGTCTTTTTTGTTTAGAATGAAATCCTGTTTTTCTCCATTCAACCGTATTGATACTAAGTTTGGTTCACTCATAATCTAAATCCCACCATTTTAGTAATGTGTCCACGTTGTCCCTTTTCATCTTTGCTATTCCTTGAGATATACTGCAAGTTCCTGATAACGCGTATCATGCCCAAAAAAGAGTGTTTAGTTCACGAGAGTGTATGCCATCTTTGCGTTTTTGTCAAGTTTTGGGATTGTAATTGTGAATTGTGCCCCTTTTCCAGGCATGCCCGTTTCTTGGATTGTCCAGCCGTATGCAGCACACATTTTTCGTATCAGGTAGAGCCCGTATCCTGTGCCTTTGCCATAGCCTTCCTTGAAGATTTTTTCTTTTTCATCTTCAGGTATGCCGACTCCGTTATCCTCATAAACCAACTTGAGATGACCGCTACCTTCTTTGAAGTATACTTTGATTTGGCTAACATGTCCGCCATGCTTCAGCGAGTCATCAATCAAATTATAGAAAAATTGCCTCAGCAACGAATCAGCCAACACCTTCAAACCAGAACAGCCATTTACAAGATGTATTGCATCCATTCCTGAAAACAACGAGGCTGCTTCGTCAACACAACGTTTAACGTCAACGTAAGTTAAATCTTCAGCGCCCAGCATCTCATAGATTCTTGCGAACGAAAAAAGGTTCTCAATCTGGTCAACAGCTGAGCTTATGGCATCAAAATAGTTTACAATTCCATTGTTGTTGGCTAGCTGCTGTTTAGCCAGATAAACGTTGTTTACTATGATTGATAACTTGTTTCGAGCATCATGTCGCGTTAACTTGCCAACAACATCCAATTTCTCATTAATCAGCACAAGCTCATTCATTGTCTTATCTAGCAAATCCGAGGCTGCTTTGAAGGCAGTTATGTTTCTTCCGTAAATGTTCACGTAGTCTGCTTCAGGAATTGGTGCAACAACAAACGAGAATGTTTGGTCACCACACTCAACTTCAACATCTTCAATGCATCCAGAACGAAGACTGCTAACAACCGAGTTCATGATTACCTCGGGTACACCCTCTTTATGGTTACATCCATACTTCTGGGCGATTGCGTTGGAATAAAGAATTGTACCGTCTTTGGCTATACGCAAAACAGGGTTAGGGTTTTCAGATGGAAATTTAGCCAAATCGTGGATTGTTTTTTCAGCTTTCTTTTGCTCTGTTATGTCTCGTGTGATAACATGGAAAAATTGTTTCCCATCCATCACAATCACATGCACTGTGTTGAGTATGTCTCGGATTTCACCTCTTTTTGTACGATGCTTGGTTTCAAACAAATCTTTT
This sequence comes from Candidatus Bathyarchaeum sp., assembly GCA_003096235.1. The sequence goes on from PIXT01000043.1 coordinate 10,900, forward strand.
CCTGATTTCAGGATCTGTTGCATCCGCGCTATTGTTTCATCACGAGTTTCTACAACTTCATAATCAAAAACAGTTAGTTTCTCAAACTCTTCTCTTGAATAACCCAGTTGACGATGAGCTTGGTCGTTAAACTCAACTGCAATTCCATTAGAGTCAACAATCAAAATACCCAACGGGGCTTTATCAAAAAGCGCACGATACCGCTGTTCAGCATCTTGAAGCCTACTCTCCATTTGTTTTCGCTCATTTACACACACAGAAAGCTCAGAAACTGCAACTATCTCCCCATTTTTGTCTTTAATTGGATTAGCAATAAGCTGTACCCATGTAAGTTGACCACCAGAAACAGAAACTAATTGTTCACTTACAACATGCTCTTTTCCGGTTTCAAAAATTTCTTTAGCTCCACAACCAGAACAAACACTAGCACGGTCACGATACACAGAATAACAAGTCTTACCAGTTACATCTCCACAAGATTTTCTAAAAAACTTGTTTGCCCACAAAATCTTGTAATCTTTGGAGATAATCGTTAGCCCAGCACCAATATTAGCCGTGAAAAGCTCAAGCATTTCGTGCTCCTGACGTAGTGCATCCTCTGCTCTCTTGCGTTCTGTGACATCTCTTAGGGTACCTTGTATACCCACAAAATGTCCATTTGAATCTCGCAGTAATTTAGGCTTAAATTCACCCCAAGCCTTGGAACCGTCTTTACATACGTATTCGTAACGTCTGAACGGAAGTTCAACATCAGGATTTTTTTCAGCAGCAAAAAGTGCCTCCTTGAAATCTGCTAGACCAGACTCAAAAGATTCTTCGGTCATCAAAAATTTAGGTCCTAATTTCATAACTTCTTCAGGAGTGTACCCAGACAAAACCTCAACAGAAGGACTCACGTATTTTACGTTTAAATCCAAATCCTGAATGAACGTAACATCAGTATTGTTTTCTTCCAACAAACGATGCCTCTTCTCGCTTTCCTTGAGTTGTTGCTCTGTTCTTTTGCGTTCCAGACTACTTCCAATAAGTTCTGAAACAATCTGAAGAAGAGCAACATCATCGGAACTCCAAGCTCCAAGTCGTTCCACATTATCAAAGCCAATAAATCCAGCAAGCTCTCCAGACACAGTTAGGGGCAAGACTATGACCGATTTTATGTCTTGATTTTCCAGAATTTCCTTCTCAGCTTTTGCCTCTGGAGACATCAATGAAACATCTTTTACGTGGATTATATTACCATCACGGAGTTGCTTCATCCACCAAGGTATCACCTCAACGGGCAAGTTCTGGAGGCGTTCAATTTGAGGAGTTACACCTTTTGCACACCATTCATACGTGTTGTCCAGTGCAGTCTCGTTTTTCTGTAAAAGAAAGATGTACACACGACTAGCATCGCTTATTTGTCCCATTTCTGCAAGGGACGAATTAATAGCCTCATCAAAGTCAACGGGATTCACAAATCGCGAAGATATACGCACAATAACTGACTCAAACTCAACCTTATACTTCAAGCGTTCTTCGGCTTGTCTATTTTGTAGAGCATTGAAGATATAATGTGAAAGTTGAGAATAGACAGTTTCAGGATTACCGACTTTATTGATGTAATAATCTGCACCAAAATTCAGTGCTTTAATCGCTACTTCTTCTCTGCCTTTTCCGGTGAATAAAATAAACGGAATATTACTACCAGTTTCCCGAAGTTCTTTCAAAAAAGTTAAACCATCTTTTCCAGGCATCTGATAATCAGAAACAATAACGTCAAACTCTGTTTCCCCAAGTTTTTGGGTAGCTTCCGTAACAGAGGAAGCTGTTTGCACATGGAATACTTTTTGAAATTCCAAAATCTGTTTTGTAGTCGTTAAGAAACCCGTCTCATCATCCACATGCAAAACGCGAACCTTTTGAAGATTAGAGTTCAATGAATTTCTTGAACAAGGGTCAGCAGCAGAACACAATGGTTTCATCAGTTTATCCAAGTTCACAGCTATAACCTTGAGTGTATCAATTAAGTTCCTTTAGTTAAACTATAAACATTGTGTAAACAAGATACTGATTTGTGACATTAGTTCGAAATCAGAAAAAGGAACAAACAGCAGACAACACTTGATTTCAGCAACCACTTTTTTCTGACCGCTCCTAGAACTGAATGGTAATTCTTTTGAACATGGAACCAGTGGATACATCACACCCAAAGAACCCCGCAAAATCCCTTTTTTGGAACGGATTTTCCAGCATATCCCTTAAATTAAAGACAGAATAACAAAGACTGGAGGAAAAAATATGAACAAAATTGTAGGCATCACAATACTGGTTTTAGTGTGTGCAAGCATGTTTTGTGGAATTGTAACAGCCGACAATAGTGCGGGACCAGCACCAAATTCAGGCGATGGAAATCCAGACGGCAGCGGATTCGAATCAGATCACTGGCAAAATGAAGACAGCCCTGGACCAGCACCCAATTCTGGTGATGGCGAACCAGACGGCAGCGGGTTTTGATTTAAACTAACAAACCAAACCATCCATTTTTTATTTTAATTATCATGTTTTTTTAGTTTAGATTTAGTTTACGCTTCATTTAACTTGAATTAGATCAGAATAAGCTTTTTCGAAGATGACCTTTTTGTGGTCACGAGGATTTGCCCCGTGGACAAAATGGAGACATCACCCGTTTTTCCCGTAATTCTTCTTTTTAAAAAGGAGTTACAGTTTAATCCTCAAACCAAACTTATTTGATGGATACGAGATAGTGTTCCAAAATGGTTTCACATAAGAACAAACAAGAAAGCCATTTGAAAGATAACCGGAGCTGATGATAAATGTCTGCAGACGTGTTATTAGAGATAGAAAAGAATCGGTTTCGAGAGCGGTTGAGTAAATACACAAAATTAGCTTTTCAAATGCTACCTGAAATTAGAAGCCCTCACATACTTGATGTTGGTTGTGGTTCAGGTATTCCAACCATTTTGTTGGCAAAGTTGAGTGATGGTGAAGTCGTTGGAATAGACATAGATCAACGCCTTCTTGATAGACTTGAAAAAAGAGTTGAAGAATTGGGGCTTTCAAACCGAGTTTTCATAAAAAAATGTTCGCTATGGGATATAGATTTTCAGGATGAAACTTTCGATGTTATCTGGGCTGAAGGCTCAATAAACATAATTGGTTTTGAGAATGGTCTCAAAGAATGGAGACGATTACTAAAACATGGAGGTTTCTTAGTTGTTCATGATGGGGTCAAATTCGTATCAAATAAACTAAAGAAAATACCTGACATGGGTTATGAGCTTGTCAACAGGCTTGTGTTACCCGACGACGCTTGGTGGATAGACTACTTTGAGCCTCTAGAAGCGCTAATTAAAGAATGGTGTAAAAAAGCCAAATGTACTGAAAGTCTAAACATTCTAGAAAGATACCAAAATGAAGTGAACACGTTCAAAAGAAATCCAAAAGAACACATTTCAGCATTCTACATTTTCCAGAAAACATGAGTAACTCTCGCATGCCCCAATGTGGTGGGGTCGCGGGGATTTGAACCCCGGACCTCGCGCGCCCCGGGCGCGAATCTTAGTCCATGCTAGACCACGACCCCAATAATGGCAGAACTATTAACACATCATTTTAACTTAAAAACATTGGCAAAACATGATCATGTCAGGAAACTGAAAAGAAGTTTGCTGAAAACAGTTTACGTATTTTGTTTTCTTTTTTGGAGTTTATTTCAGCTCAATAATAACTACGTGAATGAACAGTTAACAGGTTTTGCAAACATGAGTAAAAAAAGTTTTACTTGCAGGAAAAATAAACAGGGCACTTGATCTGAACAAGGAATATAGAGTCTACAATACTTTTTGCCTTTAGGTCAATGTCACAGATGTCGCACACAAAAACGCTTTATATCAACAAGCAATAAAGACGTACACTACTAAACAACTGCGAAACAAAAGAATGATCGAATTAAACAATCTCTTAGAAGCTTAAGCTCAATATGTCAAAAACGAAAGAAAAGGGTTTGCTGAGGCTTTTGCACGGACAATAGAGGAAGAAAAAATGAACAAAACTCTGCTACAATCGCTTTGATCATTTTAGTTTTCCGCGCGTGAGCCTTTTCAGCCCCTTGTTCTTTCAAGGTTTTTGTCTCCCTACAAAAAAAGGGAGCAAGGGAAATTGTTTTGTTATTTTCGTTTTCGTAGTGCCCAGAATGCTGCTACGCCTATTACGCATGCTACTGCGACTGTTGCGATTATTGCCAATTCTGTAGAGATCAGTGGTGCTTCTGTTGCTGGTGTTTCCGTGTCTGGAGTTTCAGTGTCAGGAGTTTCTGTATCAGGGGTCTCGGTGTCAGCTGTCTGTGTATCTGGGGTTTCAGTGTCAGGCTCTATTGGAGTTGATGCTGAAGCTGCGGGGTCTACTGTCATGTAAGTTGTTGATGTGGAACCATAGTATGCCTTGGAGCCTTCAAAGGTAGCGATTATCGTGTATGTACCTTCAACTTCAGGCTCAAACGCGAAACCGTAGTTGCCATAAGAATCACTTGTGGTTGTACCAAGATTCTGGTAGTTACCGTTAGGGTCTATTGCTTCTAATTTCACTGTAACTCCTGTTGCGTCTGCTGGGCGCTCAAACTGCATATACACATATTCCATCCACTTGCTCATGTCATCATCAGCTACTACTGGAACACCATTTGGGAAACGCAATGTCAAATCGGTAGCATCTGTGCCTGGAGAAACATCCAGTACTGTGCCTTCTATTAGTACGCTGTTTCCTTGTACTGCAACTTTTGGTGAAGCTGTCACTGTGGTTGCGCTTGGTCCTTTACCTATAGCGTATACCTGCTGGTCGTACGAGTTCGCTACCACTGCTACGCTGTCTCCGATAACTGCGCTTGCTGAGTAGTAAAAGTACATACTCATTGACCATACTTCTTTTCCAGTTTCTACATCAATGCAGATAATTGGTCCACCACGTGGTTTAGGATCAACAGGAGAGTGCTCACCATGGATCAAGTAGATTTTTCCGTCAGCAATGAAATTGATGAACATAGGCCAGTTGTTACTCCACAAGATTTCATTTAAGGGGTCTCTTACTTCGTATTCCCACAATGGGTCGCCTGTTTGCAGATCGTAGCAGTTTACTATTCCGTCATAGAAACATGTAAAGAGCCTACCGTAAGCGATACCAGCTGAAACTCCATATGCAGCCAAGTAGTGCTCAGGAGCGGTTGGACCCCAAAGGTAATCACCGGTTTCAAGGCTAAAGCCATACCATTGCATAGTCTCTTTTACCCACACTGTTCCGACGCCCTCTAGTAAGCTCATGCCTCTGCCCCAAGATACTGTTAAGTTGCCGTCAGCCCATTCAGAAGGCGCATCCCAAACTTCGTCGTATAACAATGTTCCTTCGTGTCCTGGCTCCAAACTGAACGCCCATAGCTTGACTGCGTCTGTGGTTACACTTGCGCCGACAACTTTTTCATTTACAACAAATCCAGTGACGCTTCCTGCTAATTCTGTTGGTATAGTTTTGTTCCACTCGATGCCACGTGCAGCGTCAAGTGTTACACCCACAGCTTTAGAACCCCAACTTCCATGATCTGAAACAACTCTACTTGAGTTCCACAAAGTCATCCAGCCATTGTTGACGTTAACCGTGGCTATGTAAATCTCACCTTTTGGACCAAAAGCAGTTGTGCCACTAGGAACGTTTGTCATACTATATTCCCAGCGTCCAGTAAAGGCATCATATGCATTCCAAGTACTGCCAGTTTTTGTCCATAAGTATGCGAAAACTCCGTGATAGTTATAGGAGTCAAAATAGAACAGTTGACCAAATGATAGTCTAGTGTTGTTCCAGTTTCTTGTCCAGAGTTCTTCACCAGTATGTAAATCAACAGCAACAACTACCTGCTCGGCATTAGTGCCTCCGTTTGCTTCGTATTGATTGTAGTAAAGTACTCCGTTGAGAACTACCGAGTCAGCAAATTTTGCTTCATATGCAGCTCCACATTCAATTGCATGGTTACCCATCGATCCTCCAGCGAGACCTCCCGTTGCTATTGGCTTTGTCCATAATATATGACCTGTCTCGGGTGCATTATCATTGTAAGGAGCGAACTTTGAATCTCCTGACACTACGTTGACCTGACCACCAGGTCCGCCACCCAACCAGTTTCCTGCAATTGTCGACCATTCTCTAAACTGTGCGTTTATTGGACGCGTCCAGTATTCGCTTGGAAGCGGTTGCGGTGTGTAGTAATCTATGGGCTCCGGCAATATTTCAAGTTCGAGTACTTTGCTTTCACTGGCTAAATATGTTACATCATAAGGGTCTCCTGCACGTGGAATCATGGTTATTGTTTGTTCAGGGAAGTGTGTCTGCAAATGATATGTGCCAGCCATCGTTGGCGTGAATAATTGCCCTGTTCCACCTGTTGAATCGGTTTGGATATCATTTATAGAGCTTTCTTTGCCTTCAGGATCTATAATTGATACTGATAGATCTTCATAGCCCATGTTTACATTTGACAGAGCTTCTGTAATCCCGACATGTAATAATACGCCTTGACCAACGCCTGATGGGTTAGGTACACATCCAAGGAAAGCATATGTCTGTTTAGTAGATGTTTGTGCGGTAGCAGCGGGTAATGTGATTAGTAACACAGATAGTGTTAGTAATATAACGAAGGTTATAGCGAATGTTTTTGAGTTCATTCTTAGAATTTTTGTTTTACATATATCGAAATTTTTAGTCATTTTCATTTTTTTCCTTTTTCATTTTTTTAGAGATGAGTATCGAAAAGATTCGATTCTCCACCTATGAAAAGCAGAAGTATCCAAATTCAAACTTAACAGTTTGTAGCTAGGACAGCCAACCACAAAAAACAAGTATAATATAACTCATTGAAAAACAAAAGAAAATATAAGATAATACACTATGGAAACTAAAGACTAAGAGCTACAAACCCTAAAAAATAGGACGTACCTACAGGCAATCACAGATTTTTTGGCTCTTGTTCAATTGCATAAACATGAAAGAAAAACTTAGAATATTATCAAGACAACAAAAGTGAAAAAAGGGTTTGCTGAGGCTCTTGCACGGCAACTTAGAGGAAAAAAATGAACAAATCTCTGCTACACTATCGCTTTGGTCATTTTCATTCCGTGCTAGAGCCTTTTCAGCCCCTTCTTCTTTTGATGTTTGTCTCCCACAAAAAAAGGGGAGAAAAGGGAAATTGTTGGTTATTTTCGTTTTAGCAGTGCAAAATATGCTGCTACGCCGATAACGCAAGCTACTGCGACTGCTGCGATGATGGCTACTTCTGTAGAA
>PIXT01000044.1 GCA_003096235.1 Candidatus Bathyarchaeum sp.
ATTCCATCACAGAACTGCAAAGCAGACTCAGAGAACGTGTGCAGAAGATACCTACAGGAAGATGGATTATCGGCAGTGGATGGGATCAAACGCGTTTTGTTGAAAAACGTTATCCAAATCGTCTGGACTTGGATGAGGCTTCGCCAGATAATCCTGTGATTCTTTATCACCAGTGTGGACGCGTATGTGTTGTTAACAGTAAAGCCCTAGAACTGGCGAATGTAACAAACCAGACATTGGCTCCGGCAGGTGGAACTATCGAAAAAGATGCTGAAACTGGAGAAACAACAGGCATCCTACGAGAAAACGCAACCGATCTAGTGTGGAAAACAATTCCGGAGCCCAGTGAAGAAGAACTGGTCGAGTCCGCTATTTTAGCGTGTGAGAAGATTGTGGAATCGGGAGTAACTAGCGTCCATTGGATAGTTGGGTCTTGGGATGAACTTTTGATGGCTCAGAGGCTTTGTTCAGAAGACAGGATGCCTCTTAGAGTTCATGTTATTGCTCCTGCAAACATTTTGGACCAGCTGGATAGTGCGGCAGAACTGTTAGGTGTTAAGGTTTTTGTGGACGGCTCGTTGGCTGCGCGAACAGCTGCTCTAACTGAACCCTACATTGATAGTCCATCTGAAAAAGGGGAGTTGTTGTATTCTCAAAAGGAACTGGATGTGTTAGTTGCTAAGGCTCACAGAGCAGGTTTTAATTTGGTTATGCATGCAATGGGCGATCAGGCAATTGATATGGCGTTGTCTTCTATTGAGAAGGCTTTAGTGGAAGCGCCTAGAGAGAGTTATCGGTATCGTCTGGAGCATGCAGCTGTTCTTAACAATGAGTTGATTGGTCGCATCAAGAAACTTGGGATGATTGTTTCTGTTCAGCCCAAATGTGTTATCTCCGAGTTTTTGGTGTGGTCTGCAGTTGACCGTTTAGGCTCTGAAAGGGCTAAACTGCTTTATCCACTAAAAACTCTGATCAAAGAAGGCATACAGGTTATAGGTGGCTCAGATTGTCCGATGGAACCGATAAGCCCTTTGGCGGGGATTCAGGCTGCCGTGACTAGACCCTTCTTTTCTGAGCAACAAATCACCGTTGATGAAGCTTTGCGGATGTACACGGTTAACGCTGCGTATGCATCTTCTGAAGAAACGGTCAAAGGATCAATTGAAGAAGGAAAAGTAGCCGACCTTACAGTTCTTTCAGGCAACCCAACCGTAGTTCCGCCAAGCCAAATCGGAGACCTTAAAGTAACAATGACGCTTGTGGGCGGCAAGATAGTTTATCAGAAATGAATTAGCTAGCACGATTTCATAAATTATGTTGTAAAGGGACAATTGAGGATATAACTAAAACATCAAAAATTGCTTATTATTTTCAATTCTCAATAGTGTTGAAATGCTTGAATACCCAATGAAAAAGTCGCATTGACTTTGTGGATTATTTTGAAACTGAACTATCATAGGGTTTCATTTTCTGAGATCGGCTTAAACAAAAAACAAGCCCTAGTTTATTTTAATTCAACACTAATTGAGGGATTAATCAACGTGATTAATGGTATATAACAATAAAACATTCAAAAACTTGAAAGTTTAAGGAGAACCAAAAGCCCATTTGGGCAATAACAAACATGTAGTGACTAAAACTTTCTTACGATTTTTATTAACTTCTGAAGTGTCTGCTCTACCTTAGAAATCCTGAAAGATCTTCGATTGTGCCTAAATTATAGTCTTCAATAAGCACCTGAAGGATTTGTTCGTATTCGGAAGCAATCTTCTGGCTTAAAGCGCCGTTTTTCATAAATTCTTGTGGATGGGTTACAATCATCGCATAATTGTATGAGTCTATGCTTGCTTCCACTTCTCTCAAAATTTCAGTCATATTTTTCATCTGCCACGTTTCATTGTCATAAACAGATAGTTCTATTGTCGCTGGTAAACTTAGAATCCTTTCAGAAGACCATCCAATTTCATGAAAATCAATAATCCCAGATATAATCTCATATCCATTTTCCTCCATTGCCCTCAATGTATCATTATTGTAGCTAAACATAGGAGGAACCAGAACATTACAGTTGATATTCAAAGTCTCTTCCAAATGTTGTTTGGCTTCCAGAAGTCTCAAGCTTTGTTCATCTTGCCCGAACTGACTAAGGTTTTCGTGTTCCCAGCCATGAACCACCACTTCACAACCATGTTTATTTGCTAAAACCGTGGTCTCAACTAATTCAGTATCTTCCCCAAACACCTTTGGTATTACTGCAAGGCTTAAAGGAACTTTATGTGTAATGCTATGATTTAACAAAAAAAGTTGTGCATCTCTAAAAGCATAATCTTGGATATCATCAACCCGAATAACTATGAGTGGAAAATCAATGCTATCTTTTGTGTCGTCAGTTGATGAAATGTAATAAATACTTACAAACAAAAAAACAATAATCAAAAGTAGTATTCCTGATTTCCAAAATTTATTCAACTGAGGAAAATTAAAATTTGCAATTTTGGAAACCATCTTTTTCACCGTGTTAACCACTTGTTTGATCGGTAATTTAACACGGCAGGAATCAGTATCCATGAAAGAATGAATGATGAAATTAGATTCATCACTGTTTTATATTTCCAGTTTTTTGTACTTGGATTTCTAAGCTTATAGTCAAGTCCAACTGCAGCTCCAAGAAGTAACTGAGTAATGAAATATGAGAAAGCAAACCAATATTGCTGAAAAAACAAGGGTCCATAAATGTATATTGAAAAGAAAACTGCTGGAGCAAAAAAGGCACTAAATAATTCAAGATAGAAAAGGAAAGAATTAATGGGATTTTTTTTCCAAAAAAAGGCACTTACAAAGAAACTTGAACGTAAATACCCTTTCTTCCATCTGATTTGTTGCTTCAAGTACTGCTTTAATGTTTCTGGAACATCAGTATGGGCAACAGCTGTAGGGACATAAAGTGTCTTCCAAGACATTAGGGTGTGTGCAGTCAATCCTCTATCCTCAGCATCATCGTAGCTGGCCATAGATTTCATAAGGCGTCTTGAAACTGGAGCTAACTTATCTTTCACCCATGGTGTAGCTATAGCATACGTCGTCAGGTTTCTATCGTCACCATATTGAAACTTTGATTCTGCCCAAAAGGGAATAAACGGGGCTATAGCATCTCGACGATATGCGGCAAGGCATCCTGAACAACAAAGTACGTTTCCAAAAACGCTCTCTGTAGCTTTATTGATGTTAAAGGAAAAATCATACCAAGAATCCTGACATTTTGTCAAAAAATTTTTTTCCGAATTAAGAACTCGACCATTTCCCACAACGCCGCCGATTTTAGAATCGGTCATAAATGTTTTCATGAATTCTTCAATTGCAAATCGATCAATAATGCTGTCTGAGTCGATGAGAACAACGTACTGTCCTTCAGAAGCAAAAAAGCCTGTTGCTACAGCAGTTCTTTTTCCACCATTGGATTTATGGATGACCTTCAAATTTTTGTATTTCTCAGACAACTTGTCAAGAACTTTTCCAGTAAAATCAGTACTTCCATCATTTACGGCTACAACCTCTAAATCTGAATAGCTTGACCGAAACACAGCTTCGATCACTTTTGAGATTAAGACTTCTTGATTGTAAACTGGGATAATTACTGAAACTAGTTCTTGAGGGGTTTCGCCTATTGCTTTACTTCTAAAGAAAAACCATCCTATCAGCAAAACAGCAAATGTGTGAAAGGGCATCAAAGTTGAATAGATAATCAACGGATCCCCAACAGATAACGCCACACTAGCATTATAGGTCATAAATAGACTAATCCCAATAACAGTGAGGCTTCTAAAAACCCAAGCTTTCTTGCTTACTTTTAGTCTTCCACTCGGGGATACCTCAGGTTTGTGACTCATTTGAAGGGTTTTTTCTTCAAGCTCGAATTCCGTCAAAGGAACTGTGACGTTAGTTATTGTGAGTCACCTCTGATCGTTAATTCTGTTCCAGCGAGCTGTGATGCAGAAACAATTTCTAAATCAGAAAGCTCAAGTTTGGTGACCAAGTTTTCAATTTCAAAAGTTGGAACACTGTTGTCTAGATATAGAATTATAGGCTTGGAATACTCGTAGTTACCCGACAACAAATCCGATGGAATTTCAGGCCAGTTGTAGGACTCTATATCAATTTTTATGAACTGCCCGTTTTGGAAAATATTGTACTGATTTTCGTAAGAAAAATCCGCAAGGATTCCATTTCTACTTAGGAGGGAATATATATTTTGATCTGTAGCGCCTAGAGGTGCTCTAAAAGATTTTGAATCCAAGTTGCCTGCGTTATCAACAGAATTTTTTCCTTTTCTAATTTCCTCAAGTAATGTATCGTAATCAGAAATCGACGTGAGATCAATATTGCTATAAGTTTGGCTACCAATATCGACATTGTTGCCAAAGATTGTTACACATTCTGGATTTTGTTCTGCCACATTTCCAACAAAGAAAACTGTAGCTGCCACGGAGTGATTTGCCAAGATAGCTGCTAAATCTTGGCACCATACGTTTACAGGATTAGACTCTACAATTGAGAAAGAGAGCATTAATTGTGGCTGTTTTTTCTCTGTGTGGGGCTGCAAATACATTGGACTGATTATCAGTATACCAAAAAGTATCACCAATAATGTGGAAATTGTTGCGGCGTAAACAAGTTTCACAAAGCGTTCCTCTTGAGGTTTATTGCTGAAAGGGTAACGAGGCTCTTCGGAGTCAACCAAATTTTGGGTGCGTTTTTTGTAGTAATCAAATTCTTTGAAGATTGCAGCTTTTTTTGTATGGCTCCTGTAGTTAGAGCATTTTTGACAGCCATTTGGTTAATGCCGTAACAGTTTACGTCAAATCTGTGTTGAGTCAGATGTTCACAATTATGGAATTCGGTTTCTTGTAGTCCTATTGCCAACATTTTTGGTTTATCTGAAGCCAAGGTACCTACACCAAATGTAGCGTCTATTGAGTAATCAGATTTAATAAATGTTCTCGTATTGCTGCTGCACAACAAAACACAATCAAAAACATCCCGCTTCGGTCAAGAAAAATAATCACAAAACCAAACATACCCTCCATTTCAACAACAAAACTCTATCAGCAGCCTAAATGCTGGATTTGCTTTGGTTTGATGGCAATCGATTTAAGTAACATTTCTGGACTATCGGTATCTATCTGTCTAAGTAGCAGTGTTGCCAAATGATAGCGCTAATGAGTCTATTGGTCGCGGTTTCCATTCTCGTATTGGCATTAGTGCTAGACCTGATTTTTGGTGACCCCTCTCCAAACTATCCAGAAAGACTGCAATACAGGCTTCACCCAATAGTCTGGATGGGAAAATTCACTAGCGCATTAAAGCCCTATTTTAAGAACCCGAACCCAAAAATCGAAAAAATAAACGGCGTTCTATTGGGGCTGACAGTGATTGTCACTTTCACGGTGCCTACATACTTTGGGCTAAAGTTAGTTTACAGTTACCTAGGCGTTCTGGTCTACGTTATCGTCGCCGCGGTAATTCTCAAACTGACGATCTGCATGAAGCTTGAAACAGAGTGGGGCATAGCCGCAGCAAAGGC
>PIXT01000045.1 GCA_003096235.1 Candidatus Bathyarchaeum sp.
AAGTATTGTCTGGGCTTTTTCTTCATCGTATTTGAGCAACTGTTTACCCAGTTTCATTCCGTGGCGTTCACAGACTTTAGAGACGTTAAAAATTTTTTCTGGAACTATGAAAGGTGTTTTTATTTTTGCCTCATACAGGATACGCATCATTTTCTGGAGTTTTCCATGATAACCAAAGACGTATACAGGTCCTTTTTGCAGTCCCTGCTCAACTAAAGAGATCAGCATGCCCTCAACCATCATGCTAAATGGTCGTACCCGCACCGGGTCTCCGTAGGTAGCTTCCATTACCAGTATGTCTGTTTCCACTATGGGAGTTTTTGCGAATCTAAAGTCGCTGGTGTATAAAATTCGTGTTTGGTCTTTATCCTTAACAAGAGCTTGGGCTGTTCCCAAAATGTGGTCTGCATAATGTAGTGTTAATGTTTCATCTTTGTATGTGAATTCTTCTCCGTAATCTAAGGTTTTCACGGGACCTCTTGACAGCCACCGGGGACCTTTCAGAGCGTCAATCAAATCTTTTGTGGCTGGGGTCATTACTGTAACTTCGCAGTTTTTCAGGCTCTTTCCTACTCCAACCATGTGGTCTGCGTGGGCATGGGTTACAATGCGTATTGGTCTGTTTTCGTCGTGGGCGTCACATGCTACGTGTTTTCCTAAAAGAACTGCACCTGTTTTTGTCACATCTGCTTTTTGTTGCATGCCCGACGCCTCGAACAGTTGTTGTTGGAAAATGTTTGTTTTTAGAATCTATTAAACAATTCTAGTTTTGCAGAACGTTTATTTGTTTGTTTGCCGAAAAATTATCACTCCGACGTTTAGTACTACTTTTGTCCATGGCAGTAATACTTTTAAGCTGTTTTGAGACACAATTTTTGAGGTTAAACCTTGAACCAACACTTTTTCAAAAACAGTTACCACAGGAGATGAAACGATTTGACTGAAAACCAAAAAACAAGTTGTCAGCGTTGCGGATGCCAAGTTTCAAGCGACGACCAATACACCGTAAATGGGGTCATTCTATGCGATGACTGCTACCTGGAAGAAAGCAGCCCTGTAAAAGCATGTAACCCCTTAGCTGTTTATTCTGCTAAACGATTCGAGGCTGAAGGCGGTCCAAAAGCGGAAGAACGGCTAAACGAGCAACAAAAAACAATCTACAACTACATAAAAACTAAAGGCAAAGCTACTCCAAAAGAACGCTGCGAAAAATTTGGCTTATCTATACGGGAACTAGAAAATCAGGTAGCTATACTGCGGCACCTCGAGTTGACTAAGGGCAAAAAAGAAGGCGACAAAATCTACATAGTTCCTTTCTAGTCGTCTCCAACTTTCAGCATGCAGTCAACCATTCTCGGGCACGTTAAGCACCCTGATGGAATAGGAGCATCTTTTGGTCTGTTAGCTAGATACCCAAAACTTTCTGGGCATTCACCATCTGATGTTTTTGTTTCCTTTTCTGGTTCAGCTTCTGCTTCTTCCTCGTCAGTTTCGTCTTCGGCAGCCTCTTCATTCTCTTCTTCGTCTTCCTCGTCTTGGGTCTCTTCTTCATCTTCGTCTTCTTCAGCTTCTTCGTCTTCGATGTCTTCATCTTCCTCGTATTCTTCATCTGCCTCTTCGGTTTCTTGCTCTTCTGGTAGCATTTCTTGTTCTTCTTCGTCTAGTTCTTCGGCTTCTTTGGTTTCCTCAACTTCTGGAACTTTTTTCTTTTGATTTCCGTTAGCGTTAGGAATCAATGCTTTCACTTTGTCCAAAAAGCTTGGACCTGAAGATTTGACCTCTTTTGTGGCTGTTTCTGTGGATGATTCTTGCATTTCTTCTTCAGCTTCGATTTCTTCATATTCAGCTTCAAAGGCTGTTTCTTCGTCTTCTGGTGTAATTTCTTTGTCTAGGCGAACAAAACAGTAGGGACATGCTTCATACTCTTTTCTTGGGCTAACAGATAACACCGTCAAGAGTATGGGCTCTTTGATTTTCCTTTGACATTTTGGATTAGGACAAATAATCTCTACTGTTTCTTCCAACAATCTGATCGCTTCTCGACTTTTCTCGTTTAACCTCTTGCTCTGTTTTTGGTATATAGGTTTAATGAATCCACAATCTAGACACCAAATTTTTTGAAAAATTTGTATAAATTTAAATCGTGGTGGGTCTAAGTTTGTTTGAGGTTCACAATCAAGTAATTCAAGTTTTGTTTACGGTGATAATGTATGGTTTTGCGCGTTTTTAACACAATGAGTGGACAACTAGAAAAATTCAAGCCACTACACAAAAAACAGGTGGGTTTGTATGTTTGTGGACCCACAGTTTACGATTGGGCACATTTAGGTCACGCAAGAACCTACATCGCCTTTGATGTGATTGTCCGCTGGCTGGAATTCAAGGGATACTCCGTTTTTTATGTGCAAAACATCACAGACGTTGGGCACCTAACAACAGACACAGCCGAAGACAAAATCTCAAAACGGGCAATAGAACGCAAAGTCGAGCCCATGCAGCTTGTAGAATACTACATGCGAGAATACTTCAAAGACCTAGACGCCTTAGGCGTGAAACGTCCAGACATTTCTCCTCGGGCTACTGGTCACTTGCTTGACATGATAGATTCAATCCAGAAGTTGATCCAGAGCGGATTTGCGTACGAAGTAAACGGCAACGTGTTCTTTGATGTGACTAAACTAAAGGACTACGGCAAACTGTCCAAAATCAAGGTCGACGAAATGCTTGAAGGCTCACGGTTTGAGGTACACCAAGACAAGAAAAACCCCAAAGACTTTGCCTTATGGAAACGAGCCGAACCAGACACTGCCCTGCAGTGGTGGAGTCCGTGGGGGTACGGTTTTCCTGGGTGGCACATTGAATGTGCGATTATGGGTTTGAAGTATCTTGGAAACCAGTTTGACATCCACGGCGGTGCTCGTGACCTGATTTTTCCGCACCACGAAAACGAAATTGCCCAGAGCGAGGCTATTACTGGTGTTAAGCCCTTTGTTCAGTACTGGTTGCATACTGGTTTTCTGAAGATTAACGGGGAAAAGATGGCGAAATCCTTAGGCAACTACATAACCGTGCGCGAAGCCTTGAAAAAATATTCTGCAGAGGCTATAAGACTCTTCGTAATGTCTACCCATTACCGGAGTGAAATCGACTTTACTGATGAACGTCTGCAGGGTGCTGAATCTAGTTTGGGTCGCCTCTACAACACTTTGGATGCTTTAGACGAAGCCTTAGCTGTTGCCACTAAGGGGGACTTAACCGAGCAGGAGAAAAGTTTTGAAAAACAGGTTTTAGCTCTCAGGGACGAGTTTGTTGATTCTATGGACGAAGATTTTAACACTCCAAAGGCGTTGGCTGCATATTTTGAGGTGTCCAAGGAAATCAACAAGTTTTTGGACGAAAACAAAACCGTTAGTAAAGCAGTTCTCATCAACGTTGTCGACGTTTTCTCTGGTTTAGGTAAAGCGTTGGGTCTTTTCCAGCAAGAAAGAAGCAAAGACGTTGGCGTGAAGCTTGTTGACGATTTGGTTGGGCTTTTGTTTAGTTTACGTGAGGAGCTTCGCAAGAAAGGCGAATACGGGCTGTCTGATGAGATTCGGGCAAAAATGAAAGAGTTTGGTTTGGTGATAGAAGACACCGCTGAGGGACCCAAGTGGAAGCTAGCTTAAACAGTGTTTACGACTCTGTGATTATCAGGTTCAGCGGCGAGTTGTGGCTCAAAAAGGTTTGGACCAGAAAATTTTACGAGCGGCGCCTGTCCAGAAACCTCAAAGCTGTTTTGAAACATTTTGATGTTCCTTACAGTGGTGTTGTTCGCCGTCATGGACGGTTTTATCTGAAAACTTCTGCTGCTGTTGATGCTGCGGATGCATTATCCAGAGTTTTTGGTATTTCTTCGATTTCTCCTGCAGTTCAGACCTCTTCAAAGTTTGAGGACGTAATGAAGCAGAGCATGTTTTTGGCTGCTAAAACATTGCAGAAAGGCAACAGTTTCGCTGTTCGCTGTAAACGTGTTGGTAAACATGAC
>PIXT01000046.1 GCA_003096235.1 Candidatus Bathyarchaeum sp.
AGTGGCTAACTGATTTTTTCGGTTTTATCTAGTTTTGTTAGTTGCCTTTGAGGCGACTTTTTTTGTTGTTTCTAGTTTTTAACAACACTGTTTTATTGTCTTGAAGCAAAATGATATCTGTTGTTATTTGTAACGAGGGATTTGTGATAACGGACAAGGTTGTTGTAGGTATTGCTGGGATGCCCGGAGCTGGCAAAGGCGTTTTTCAAAAAACCCTTCAAAAACTAGGATATTATGTTGTAACCATGGGGGACGCAGTGCGAGAAGAAGTCCAGCGCCGGAACCTTGAACCGACCCCCGAAAACTTGGGTAAAACAATGCTCAGCCTCAGGGAAACAGATGGACCTGCGGCTATAGCTAAGAAGTGCATTCCTAAACTGGAAAAACTGCCTGGTCCTGTTGTTGTAATTGATGGAATTCGAAGCCTCGTTGAAGTAGAAGAATTCAAGAAATATTTTCCTGACTTTGTTTTGCTTGCAATACATGCGTCTCCAAAAACGCGGTATAATCGTCTTGTTCGCAGAAAACGTAGTGACGACCCAGAAAACTGGGAAACCTTCGTTGAACGCGACCAAAGAGAGTTGGGAATTGGAATGGGCTCCGTTATTGCAGTTGCTGACTATATGATAATAAACGAGGGCACCCTTAGACACCTGCAGCAGAAAACTTTGACTTTCGTTGGGAGAGTCCTGAAAGATGAATGACATACAAGTGAACATAGAAGCTCAAGTCAATCCTACTGAAGAGCCTGAAAAAGTTAAGCATGCAATCGAAAACGTTTTTGGACCCGTAACCTTCAAACTCAAACCAAAAACATGGGGACAACTATTAACTGCACAAACCACAGGAACAGAAGGACTAACCAAACTCTCAAACCTTATCAAACGAGCACAAATAATTACAGCATCCCGTAAAGTATTGCGGCGTTCAGCAACGGATGACTCAATAACGTTTTATCTTAACAAGCAAGTTGCGTACGTAGGGCACATTTCGTTTTCTCAACAAACTGCGGAGTCGCCCTTAGGGCCAATCAAAGTAGAAATAAAATGTGACAATCCACGAAAGCTAATCGATTGGATAGCTCCAAGGTCACCCAAACGAAAATAGCTTTGCAGTGGATTTTTTGCTATTTCTTGTTTAGTTTTTTCCTGTAAACTGCTACCATTACCATTGAAGCGCTGATCGCCAGTGACAACAGAATTACCGAAGAGAACTCTGGAATTACTGAAGTGTCCAATGCTACTGTGATTTTGTGGGTGCTGTGAGAATATCTTATTGTTATGATCCACGACTCCAAGGTTTCTTCTAAGGTGTATTGGATCTGGTTTCCGTCCAGCAAAACTAGTATTTCTGCTGGGTTTACCACTAGTGTTTTTGCGATGATGACTTTTGCGTAGCCCTGTGTGCCTGTTACTCCTTGAGCGTTGAAACTCAAGGCGTTTTCCGTTGAGTTAAACGAGAGTGCAGATATTGTAGAGTTCGACTCCACAGAAAACACGTATTCGCCGTCGTATTCTATGCTGTTAATTGTGGTGGTGCTACTTGCGCCTATGTGGGTTGCGTTTCCTGCCCATTCTGCTTTTATGGTGAAGTAGCCCGTGGCAGGTGGAATCCAAACTCTGGAATAGTCGCCGTTGGCGTCTGTTTGGTCCGAAGTGAAGGGAGTCCATGTGCTGGTTCCTTCAAAGGCGTATTCTAAAACTACTGTTTCGTCTGCTACTCCCATTCCGTAATCGTCAAGGAGCGTGCCGCTTATTTGTACTTGGAATCCAATAGACGTTGAGGAGCTGCTTGTTGAGATTGAGACAGTTGTTGGTATCTTGGCGGAAACGTTCTGGGTAACTGAAGAGCCCATTGAGCCGTCGTCAATGACGGTTAATTCTACTGGGTACGTGTTTGGTAAGTAGTATGTGTGGCTTATGACTGGGTTGGATGTTGTTGTTTGTTGTGTGCCATCTCCAAAGTCCCACGCATATGACTGTATAGAACCATCCAAATCAAAGGACTCTGAGGCATCAAAGGTTATTTCTTCCCCAACTGCAGGGTCGGATGGACTGTAACTGAACTTTGCAACAGCTGCTGCCAAAAACACTGCAGTTAGTTGAGTGTCTGAGTTAAAGTTCACTGACCTTATCCTGTTGAGGTTTCCATCTGTCCACCTGTCAAAGATGTAGATGCTTCCATTAACAACTTGGCTTTCAGGCATTTCAATAACATAGGAACCCGAATCTACGTCCTCAGAGTATGTTGTTTCTTCTGAGTCATCATCAATTTTGAATGTGACACCAGACGTGGGCAGTGATTCAACAGTTAGTTCATGTTCGCCCTCTGCACCATTGTCCATGTATATTTTCAAAATTACAAAAGTTTCCGAATCCTCAACCGAAATGTAGTGCACTCCGCTATCAGCTGTAGGAATTGTTGCAGTAAGCTCAAAATAGCCTGTTTGGCTTGCTACTCCTGTGCCAATAATTGTTGCCTGAGCCCACTCAGAACTTGTTACTGTTCCCACAACTTGTGTTCCATCCCATCTCACGTAAACTACTCCTGGGTGGAACCATTCGCCTGCAATTATGATTTCGTCTTCTGGCTCAACAGTAATCGTTGATGACAAATCAGTTCCGTTTCCAAAAAGCCCATTAGCAATTTGGTTTTCAATTCGTTTTACGCCTCTGGCATATTGGCTGTAGTCGGCGTAACTGTAGAAAAGGCCAGAACTTTGGGTTCTGAAGGAAAGCGTATTTGTTGTTTGGCCACAATCGCCGGACCAAACTGTCCTTCTCAAGTCAGGAATTTCAGATGTAAACGTGATTTGTCCTGCCGAGTTAGATGTTGCTGTGCCCAAAAAGTTCCATGAGGCAAGAGTTGAATCGTAATATTCTATCGTAATGGGGGTAGATGCTGGGTAGCCTGAACCTGAAAATGTTGCTGAAATGCCGCCAGGTCCAGTAGCTGGAGAAATCGCCAAGGAACCGCGGTGCATGAACACTTTAATCAGGACTCTGCTTTCTGAGTCTTCAATTGCTATGTAGTGGTCACCTGCGCTGGATGTTGGAATTGTTATTGTTGTTTGGAAGTAGCCTGTTTGGTCTGCTACTGAGTTTCCTACAATGACCGCTGAACTCCATTGGGTACTGGTTACTGTTCCAACTATGACGTTTCCGTCCCATCGTATGTAGACTACTCCTGGGTGGAACCATTTGCCTGATATTGTAACCGAATCCCCAGGCTCGACAGTAAGAGTTGAGGACAGGTCTGTTCCGTTTCCATAAAGCCCGCTGGCGATGTGGGTTCCTATTTGTTTTATTCCTCTGGCATATTGGTTGTAGTCTGCGTAGCTGTAAACTATGCCACCAACTTCTGCTCTAAAGGATATTTGAGTATACGTTTCAGAATAATCGCCCATTCTTTGGGCTTTTCTTAGGTCAGGCACTTCTGTTGTAAAAGTAATTTGACCCGCTCCATTGGCTGATGTGGTGCCCAAAAACATCCATGAGTCAACTTCAGAATCATAATATGACATGGTTACCAGCGAGTAGGCTCCATATCCTGTGCCTGTAAGGGTGACTTCAATTCCGCCTGGTCCTCCTAAGGGAGAAATTTGCAGGGTTGCTTGGCTTACTTGCATGTTTACTGTTATGAAAACGTCTGTTATTGCGGTGTCTTCACCTAAGCTGTCAAAGGCTTTGATTTTGTAAGCTCCCACTGGTATGTTTGGAGCTATGCTGCCGTTTATCCATTGGTTTCCAACAACCCAGTTTCCCATTCCGTTGCTATACGAGTGGCTGTTTGTGCCTGTTACGTCTTCAACTAGGATTGCTGGAGTGTAAAACACGTCTCCTGTTGACGCCTGTGGGTTGCTGTCTTGGCTCATAAGCAAATACAGTTGGGTTCCTGACCAGGTTACGTCTCCAAAGTACAGGTTTATGTCCCCGCCAGCTTCAACTGTTTGACCTTGACTGCTGGCTGTTTTGCTGTTGACTCTTATGAGTCCAGTTGAGGAGGACACAAAAACTATGAATGTTGGTACAAGAATAACGGTAATCATTAATGCTATTGATAAGACTCTGAATGGTCCTTTTAGCAATATGAACGCCCTAGTAAACCGTTTGTATGGTCATATTTTAACATTGTGCAGTATAGTTTTGAATAATACATTCTAACT
>PIXT01000047.1 GCA_003096235.1 Candidatus Bathyarchaeum sp.
CCTATGGGATGCCCCTTGATACTCAGGATGCAGAGAATGCTGCCAGACAAGTCGCAGAAGAGGAAGATCTTCTCTTGTTGACTGGTGAATATACTGGCTGGAACGCTCTAGGAATCGAAGGACTATCAACAGCAACAGGACGAAACACCAAAGCAAGCGCAGGCGCATGGCCAGCAAACGCCCTAACTGACCTATCTGCAGCTATCGGAGAACTAGAAACCGACGGACACGTTGGACCCTACGCTGCAGTACTAAGATCCAGTTGGGCAGCAAAACTAAGAGCCTTAGTAACAAACACAGCAACAAAATGGATCGAAGTCATACAAGACCTCTTCAAAGCAGGAATCTACGTCAGCGACAGCCTCTACACCAGCGCAGGAGCAACAACCTCAGCCCTAGTAGTAGAGCCAGGACAGGACAACTTTGACATGGTGATCGGCAGAGACCTTTCGTTGTTCACAAAGCAGGACGAGGACATGAACCTTCAATGCAAGGTCCATGAAGTCGTGGCACCCCGAATCAAGCGCCCAACATCAATCTGCGAAATAACAGGACTAACATAACCTAACAAAAGAACTCACGTTCTTTCTTTTCCCTCATTTCTTTTCGAGGATAAACTAACCACCGAAATTGGAGGAAACAAAACTGAAATTCAAACTAAAAAAAGGCAAAGGATCGGTCAGCGAATTCGTAGACAAAACAGGAAATAGGTTCAAACCCGGCGACATACTGGAGTTGCCTGAAAGCTACAATGGTGAAAAATGGCTCGAAGCAGTGAAAATTCAAAAGCCAGAAATTAAGCTGCAAGATCTTGAAACTTCTACAAAAAAGAAAACAGAAAAACGCAAACATAAAACAAACCTCCAGTAAAGGGTAGGCGCTCACTTTTTCTATTCTAATAAAATCAAGGTGACCGTGTTGAAAGCTGATATGAAACGGGACATTCTCCGCAGAACCATTTTGGAATTTGTTGATAAAGGCTGCGTCCACTATACTGACTTGGGCAAGAAGGTGTGCTCCTCATGTCACCCCTTCGCTACCATAAACACCTTCAATTCGCAGCTCCGATACCTGCTGGACAGTCATTACATTGAAAAAGTCGCCAGAGGCGTCTACCAGATAACACTCAGAGGCACACAATACCTACATCTGCTAACAGCATAACACACATCCATAAAATCTAGTCAAAAATTCTTGACCAACCAAACCCCAGTTTAGTTAAGTTTTCTTGACAAAAACGCTTTTCCCTTAGAAAGGAAATTTTATCTCGGGGGAATAAGCATAAATAAAAGCCTCGTGTTGTTGCTAGTTCTCTTCCTCCTATCGGCTACAGGCATAAATATTGCTAAACCTGCGTCTTCTATCGAAGCAAAAGAAAACTTCTGGACGGAATTAGCTCCTATACAACCAAAGTTCTACTACACCTATGGGGCTGCGGTTGTGAATGGAACCATCTATTTTATGGGAAGCGATATCAACGAGCAATACAACCCCCAAACCAACACGTGGACATCGAAAACTCCTCCACCCATATTCTTTGGCTATGTTGCAGCCGTTACTGCATGTCAAAACAAAATCCACGTCATAGGAAGAACCGCTCACATGGTCTATGATCCAGCAACCGACACATGGGAAAACAGAACCCCGATGACCAAAGAAAGAAATACCAACGGCGCCAATGTCATCGATGAAAAAATCTACGTAATTAGCGGTGGAATCCCCGGGTTCATATCTCAATACTTAACCTCGAGTGCAAATGAGGTTTATTACCCTGAAAACGATTCTTGGATGGAACTAGAGCCTATCCCTACACCAGTTTCTGGATATGCTTCAGCTGTTTTAGATAATAAAATATACATAATTGGAGGGAGGAAGGAAGGAGTTGGGCCCCCTCCCCCACCAATCACTTTAGTTCAAATCTACGATCCTGAAACAAATAAATGGACTGAAGGCACACCACTTGAGGAACCCGTTGCAGGTGCGGCAGCAATCACAACCACAGGTTTGATGGCGCCCAAACGAATCTATGTTATAGGTGGGGACATCATAATCGCAGGAAATCACCTCGTCCAGTATTCCGACCATAATCAAATCTATGACCCACAAACTGAAAGCTGGGACTTCGGAGTCCAAATGCCTACGGGACGCTCCAGCTTAGCACTTGTAAATGTTGACGACACACTTTACGCCCTTGGTGGCACAAACAAAACTGTCTATGGGATAACGGTTCCAGGTGACGCTTCAGAAGAAGAGTGGGAAGCTGCATACGACAAAATCGCTTCTACGCGGACTCACGCAAACGAAAGATACACGCCAATCGGATATATTCCAGAGTTTCCCTCATGGACACCATTGCTGATAACGTTAGTTGCAGTTGTAGCTGTGGCAGTAGTTTACAGACATAATCTACACAAACAAAACCAAAGGAGCGAGAACCAGTGAAAAAGGCTGCGTGTTTGTTTGTTCTGTTGCTGTTTCTTTCTGTTGTTCTGCCCGCTTTTTCAACCCCTTTAGTATGGGCAGCTGATGATTCTTGGGTGACCTTGGAGCCTTTACCTACAACAAGAAGAGACCTTAGGGTTGCAACTATGAATGGAAAGATTTACGTTATTGGGGGCAGAAACGATGATGGCTATCTGTCCACCAACGAAGAATATGATCCGGCAACAAACACTTGGACCACGAAGACGCCCATGCTCACCCCACGAAGCGATTTTGGGATAGCTGTGGTTAATGACAAAATATACTGCATTGGCGGCATAATTGACTTTGATTGGAGTGGATATGGAAAAGGCATACTTACTGCAGTCAACGAAGTTTATGACCCAGCAACGGACACATGGGACACTTTGACCTCAATGCCCACAAAAAGACAGCGACCAACAGCCAATGTTGTCAACGGAAAAATCTATCTAATATACGGATTTCAATACCAAAATTTACCTCCACCTCAAACCAGAACAGAACTGGATGTAAATGAGGTCTATGATCCTGAAACCGATTCATGGACCACAAAAACTTCCATGCCATATACGCCCTACGGTCCTGCATCTGCAACTATAGACAACAAAATCTATGTGATAGGCGGCTTCAAGAGCAATTTAACCCAAATATACGAACCTGAATCTGACAGCTGGAGCCAAGGAGCCCCTATTCCCACCGCCGTTGCTTTGGCGGGTGCAGCTGCAACCAGTGGTGAGATGGCTCCCAAACGAATCTATGTTATAGGTGGATATCCATCTGGCGCTGAGGTTCGATTGAATCAGATTTACGACCCTGAAACAGACACTTGGAGTAGCGGCAGTCAGATGCCTACTGCCCGCCATAGTTTAGGAGTTGCGGTCGTAAATGATGTATTATATTCCATTGGGGGGGGGGGGCTTCTACTAATTTGAACGTGCGCCAATACCCTGAAAATGAACAGTATGTTCCTGCGGATTATGTCGCAAAGGTTTATTCTCAGGTTTTTGATGCGGGTACTTGGGAGGATACCCAATACGACGTTTTTGTGGTCAGTAACTCCACGGTTTCAGATTTTAGTTTCAACTCTGATGGCGCTAAAGTAAGTTTTAAGACTGGGGGCGAACTGAGAACCACGGGTTTTTGCAATGTGACAATCCCAAAAAACCTGATTTACTCTGAAAACACTTGGACTGTAATCGCGGACGGAACCTCGCTCACGCCTACAGTCAACGAGAAAGAAAACTACACTGCCCTTCACTTCACATACAGCCACGATACCCAAATAATACAAATAATCGGAACCGATGCAATCCCAGAATTTCCTTCATGGACTATTTTACCCTTCTTCGTTGTAGTAACTTTAATCATGCTATTTGTTAGAATCAAAATTCAAAGAAAGGATTAGAATGAATAAGCTCTCAAAACTAATTTTGGTTGTTCTTCTTTGTTTCAGTTTTTTTGTCTATTCCAAATGTTGTGTGGTAATAGCAGAACCAGAAACAATTGTAGTTCCAGATGATTTTAGCTCAATTCAAGATGCAATTGATTTTGCTTTTGAAGGAGACACTATTTTTGTTAAGTCAGGCATTTATTATGAAAAATTAATTGTTGATAAATCTTTGAGTCTTATTGGAGAAAATTGGACAACTACAATTATTGATGCAAACCAAACTGGAACTCCTGTTACTATAACTCACAACAACGTAGGCGTAACTGGATTTACAATTTGTAATGGTTCAGGTTATGATGGTGGAGTTGCTTTTTGGTCAAGAATTGATTATTGCAACATAACTAAAAATAAAATAATTAACAATCCAATTGGAATAGAAGCCAGTTCCTCAAGTCATAGTATTTTTAATCAAAACTATTTTCTGAGAAACACAGTAAGTATTGAACTAAATGGGGGTTCCAACGGTTCATACTTTAACAATATTTCTGGAAACGAAATTTTGAAGGGTAATACTGGAATTTCAGTTATGTATAGCCACAATAATTCAATTTCCGAAAACAAAATTGAAGGTTGTAATGAAAGAGGAATTTTCTTACTTTATTCAAACTATAATAGTTTTTTCGCAAATAGTGTAGTGAATTCAAAAGATGTTGCAATAGCTCTTTTGCATTCTAGTTTGAATGTTTTTTCAAAAAATGATTTTGTAAGAAATACCCAAATAAACGACGGGGGGTGGCTCATGCCCCCGTATAATGTTAGTTCAATAAACATCTGGGACTTTGCAGGTCAATGTAACTATTGGAGCGATTATAACGAAACAGATTCTGATTATGATGGTATTGGCGATAAACCCTACATAATCGATGATAATAACCAAGATAATTATCCGCTTATTGAACCGATTTTATTTAATCCTCCTCCAAAAGATGAACTTGAACACGATTCGTTTGCTGAATTTTCATCACTAGTAATTGGATTTTTTACATCAGAGATTGGAATAATATTATTTGGTGTCTCAATTGTTGCTCTTGTTTTAATTATCGCATTAGTCATTGTTGCTAGAAAAAAACTGAGCCAAAAATGACAATACCCTGTTTTCCCCAAACGCACACATTCTCTTTTCACAGAATTATTCTTACGGCGAGAATAATTAAGAACCTTTAGAACTAATAGATATAATAGATATATAGAACAGGGAAAAGTCAGACCACTGTCAGACTGCCTTTCTGAGTTAAGACACTTTCATGACTGAAATCATACTTCCAGACCAAAATCAAGCACTGTTTTCTGGTCAATCATATCAAAATCATACTGGTTGATTTCAGGGAGTGTTTTTTCAAGAAAATACAATCACGAGTCAATTCTCACTATGTAAAATCAAGAACATTACCATTTTTTTTGGTTAAAATTTAACCTTTTTCCCCTCTTCTCTTCTATCTTACCTATCTACTCCTCTTCTCACAATACACAAAACGAAAAACTATAACAAAAAACTCACACACATTTGTGAGTCAAACTTTTTTGACTAGTTACTAGCTGTTTTTGGTCAAGGTTTCTTGACAAAAACCCTTTTCATAACTCAAAAACTAATAATATTCTGTTGAAAATGAATAAACTCAGATACTTGGGTGTAGCTGTAGCGTTTTCTTTGATCTTTCTTACTTTTCCCTATATTCAAAAGGTTGAGGCTCAAAGCCTAATTTACATAAGAAGTGATGGAAGTGTTGAAGGAACAGATAAAATCGTTCAGAGTAAAGGAAACATCTACACATTTACTGATGATATTTTTGGTGAAATTAAGGTTCAAAGAGGCAACTGCATAATTGACGGGGCAGGATACGCCCTTAAGGGAAATTGGACAGGATATGACCTTCAGAATTACAATTATATTAAGGGAATAGACCTATCAAATAATCGTGTTTCTGAGCCTTCACGGATTGCAATCACTAGTGTAGTTATAAAAAATCTGGTAATTACTAATTTTCTTTATGGAATAGAAGGAATCAACAGCTACGACAACACCGTCTGTGGCTGCTACATTTCCGATTGCGGCAGAGGCATCAATATGCCTAATAACTTTCTAATTACTAATAACACTCTAAAAAGTGGCATATTCATAGACTACACTAATTCAGACAATATTATCACAAAAAATAACATGATACCCGCAGGAGAATATGAAGAATATCCCGCTGCTAATTTGGTGGGTGTTTTTTTGGCTACCCAACCCACAGTAAACATGAATTTCTGGAGCGATTATAACGGCACAGACATTGATGGAGACGGAATAGGTGACACGCCCTATATAATTAATGAGGAAAATCAGGATAACTATCCAATAATTGAACCATTTGATCTTGAGACGATTCCAAAATCTGTTACGGATTCAGCTTCATTATTTGAAGAAAGAAGATTCCAAGTGCATGATACCCATGACTTTTATTATGTTACAATTGTTAGCAACTCGACTGTTTCTGATTTTTATTTTCTTTATTCTTCGATGCGCGTTAGCTTTTATGTTAACGGAACCTCCGGGACAGCAGGTTTGTGCAATGTCACTATCTCCTCAGAATTTATGTCAACTGAATTTTCAATCTTCAAAGATGAAACACCTCTGGTAAAAAACACAGATTACACAGAAACCTTCAACGGCACCCACTATTTGTTCACAATCACCTACGACCACAGCACCCATCTGATACAAATCTACGCAAACAACAACATTCCAGAGTTTCCCTCCTGGACGCCCTTACTCATCTCTTTAGTTGCAATGGTAGTTGTGGCGGTTGTTTACAGGAAGAGGTTAGCCAAGTAAGATCGCAAATATTGTGTCTACTTACGATGTTATTTCGTCAACGTTCTTTTAACGATGTTTTTTTAACATGGTTCTTTTTGTATCGTTTTTTTCGCCAAAATAGCTTAAATCTGCCTTATTTATCGTTTTAAGGTATGGAAACCAGTTTAATCATTGCTTTAATCACGCCAATTCTTTCTGCTGTTTCAGTGTTTTTGGGAGCAAAATACCAGAAGTGACTAGAAGATAAGACTTTGCAGAATCATCCTGAAGATTGTAGGAATAGCTGTGTCCATTATACTGATTTGGGCAAGAAGGTGTGCTCCTCATGTCACCCCTTCGCCACCATAAACACCTTCAACTCACAGCTCCGATACCTGCTGGACAGTCATTACATTAAAAAAGTTGCCAGAGGCGTTTACCAGATAACACTCAGAGGCACACAATACCTGCATCTACTAACAGAATAGCACCCATTTCACGACTCTAGTCAAATTTTCTTGACCAGTACCCAATAAAGTTGGTCAAGGTTTCTTGACAAAAACCCTTTTTCATATAAATTAACGATACATAAACCTGATCACATAATGAAGAAAATATCAATGCTTTCGTTATTGATTTTGCTTACTTTGATTAGCTCAGTATTTACTCCCTGTGGTAATGCTTCTTTGGAGTTGTGGAGCCAAACTTATGGAAGCGAAACAGAGGCAGAAACAGCTAACTCGTTGGTGGAAACATCAGATGGAGGATACGCCATGGCTGGGGGGGCAATTGCAATCGGTCTAAGTTACGATTTTTGGTTAGTTAAAACTGACAGAAATGGGAGCATACAGTGGAACCAATCATTCGGAGGAACAGAAATGAACGCTGAAATTGCTCAATCGTTGGTTGAAGCCGCTGATGGAGGATACACCATAGCGGGTGGAACACACTCTTTTGGTGCTGGAAGTTACGATTGCTGGCTAGTAAAAACTGACGCGAATGGAAACACGCAGTGGAACAAAACATACGGAGGACAAGAATGGGATGAAGCAAACTCGTTGGTGGAGACATCAGATGGAGGATACGCCATGGCTGGCCGAACAGAGTCTTTTGGAGCTGGATCTTCTGATTTTTGGGTTATTCGAACAGATTCCAACGGTAATATAATTTGGGAGAAAACTTATGGAGGAACAATGTATGAAACTGCTAATTCGTTGGTTGAGACGACCGATGGAGGATACGCAATAACCGGTTCCACAACTTCTTTTGGTGCTGGAAATTTTGATTTCTGGTTAATTAAGACCGAGGCGAATGGAAAAATGCAGTGGAATCAGACATATGGAGGAACCGAGCCTGATTATGCCCATTCTTTGGTTGAAACTTCTGATGGAGGATACGCAATAGCAGGCAGAACAGAGTCTTTTGGGGCAGGGAAAGATGATTTTTGGTTGATTAAGACGGACAAGTTTGGAAATATGGAGTGGAACCAAACATATGGAGGGACAGAATCTGACAGGGCTGATTCGTTGGTTGTGGCATCTGATGGAGGATACACTCTAGCGGGCAACACCTATTCTTTTGGTGCGGGAAGCTATGATTTTTGGTTAGTCAAAACTGATGGGTTAGGAAATATAGAATGGAATCAGACATATGGAGGAGCAGGAGATGAAAGGGCCAACTCGTTGGTTAAGACTTCTGATGGAGGATACGGGCTGGCTGGCTACACATTGTCTCATGGCAATGGAAACATGGATTTTTTGGTAATAAAAACTGACAACAATGGAATTATTCCAGAGTTTCCGTCATGGATTATTCTACCCATGTTTCTGATTACAACAGTAGTAATTGTATTTTGTAAAAAGAAAGTTTGGAGACGGCCTCTTTGAAGAGATTAGTTGTTTTGTTAGTTATTTTTTCCATGTTTTCTTGTGTTGTTCCCGTTTTTGGTTTAGATTATTGGAATCAAACTTACGGCACTGAAGAGATTGAAGAGGGTCGTTGGGTTATTCAAACTTCAGATGATGGTTATGCTGTAGGGGGATACACCAGAGATGTAACTGCCGATGAGTATGATAGGGATTTTCTTTTAGTAAAAACTGATGTAAACGGAATAATGGAATGGAACCAAACCTACGAACTAAAGCAGTACGACACTGTTGCATCCTTTGTTGAAACTTCTGATGGGGGATTTGCAATAGCGGGGGAATCATCAGGGGGTTGGTTGATTAAAACTGATGAAACAGGGATGGTATTATGGAAAAAGACCTACAGTACCCCGGATACTGGTGAACGTCCTTATGGGATAATTGAAACGGTTGATGGAAAGTTTGTGTTAGCAGGTTCTACATGGACTGTTGGAGAGGGAGGCACTGATGTTTGGTTAATTAAAACTGACCAGTCTGGAAACATGGAGTGGAATCAAACATACGCCACAGATGGGGGTGACAGGGCTAATTCAGTTATTGTGACTTCTGATGGGGGATTCGCATTAGCTGGGTCGGGGTGGTCAACAAATTCTTCAAGTTATGATTTTTGGTTGATTAAAACCGATGAAATGGGAGTTATGCAATGGAACAGAACTTACAATTATAAAAAAAATTATTGGTCAGATGCTAACTTTGTTTTTGAAACAGATGAGGGGGGGTTTGTTGTTGCAGGAATTGTAAGGTTTCCTATGCCCTTGCCTTTTAGCCATTTTTGGGTAATAAGAACTGATGCTTATGGAAATGTAAAATGGACTAAGACATATGGCGAAACAGAACATGAAAAAATCACAGCCATAGTTTCAACTTCTGACGGTGGCTATGCCATGACCGGCTATTGGGGCACTGAAAACTCTGAAAATGTTTTGTTACTCAAAATTGATTCGATGGGAAATGTAAAATGGAAACAAACTTTTGGTGGACCAGAAAAGGATGTTGGTTATTCATTAATTGAAACGTCTGATAGATGCTACGTTGTCATTGGAGAAACTCAGTCTTTTGGTAATGGAGAAACTGATTTCTTGCTAATTAAAAGCGACGAAATGGGGAACATCCCCGAGTTTCCGTCATGGACACCCCTACTTATCACATTGGTTACTATGGTAGTTGTGGCGGTTGTGTACAGGAAGAGGTTAGCCAAGTAAGGTCGCAAATTATGTGTCTAATTACGCTGTATTTTGTTCAACGTTCTTTTAACGATGTTTTTTTAACTTAGTTCTTTTTTTATCGTTTTTTTCGCCAAAATAGCTTAAATCTGCCTTATTTCTAGTTTTAAGGCATGGAAATCAGTTTAATCGTTGCTTTAATAACGACTATTCTTTCTGTTGTTTCAGTGTTTTTTGGAACAAAATACCGAAAGTGGTTAGAGCGGGGTAAACTCTTTGCTAAGCTTTTTGATGACATTGTTGCTGCTGCTGAGGACAATGAGATCTCTGAAGAGGAGTTTCAAAAGATCGTAGCTGACGGCAAAAAGGTTGCTGCCAAAGTGGAGGAGTAACCTTTGAATTGGAAGTTACTGTTGGCTGCTGTTTTTGTCTGTGGCCTACTATTTGGCGCGGTTTCTTATGCAGCAGTATCAAACATTGTCAAAATCCGTAATGTGGGAACCATCAAAGCAGTTGGCGTTGAAGTATACGCTGACGAACTTTTGGAGCAGATCTTAAATGAGGTCAGCTGGGGCACATTAAAACCTGGAGAGAACAAGTCTGCAACCGCTTGGATAAAAAATACTGGTAACGATGCCCAGAAGCTAATATTGTGGACTGAAGGCTGGGAACCTGTAGAAGCCCAGAACTCTATCCTTCTAACTTGGAACTACAATAACGAGTGGATTGAAGCAGAGTCTGCGATTCCTGTAACTTTCATGCTCACTGTAGATTCCAACATCTCGGGCGTGGAAAGCTTCTGTTTTGACATCTGGATCAAGGGGGTCGCCTAGCTGTCAGAAGTCGTTCCTTTGCGGTTGCGTTACGACAAAACTTGTGCTTTGATGAAGCGTTTTGGCGAGCTTCCGAAGTGGATGCAAGAACTCGTTAGAGAAGATATGGAGACCGCCTTCGAGAACAGAATCAAAGCTATGGAGAGGATACTAAACAGTGGCATATAGCACAGTTACTACAGTAAAAAAAATTCTGCATATCGATGCTGCTGATGAGACGCATGACACTGAGATCGGCGAATGCATCGTCTCTGCTGATGCTCTGGTTGATGGATTACTAAAAAAAGTGAATTTGGCTGTTCCTGATAGTGTTCCTCAGACTGTAGCTGATGCTAGTGCTCATTTTGCTGCTTGGCTATTCAAGGACAGAAGGGGTCCTGAAGCTACAGACGTGTTCTGGGATCAGGCACACAAGTTTCTTGACGTTTACATCGAATCCGAAGAAGAAACCTCATTCGTGGTGGGAACCGGTGACAGTTGAGGTTGAAGTATCCACCCGAGGACTAGATTTCGAGACAGTTGCTAAAATTCTGGATGAAGAAACAAAACAGTTGCTCATAGAACGATTAGCTGAATTTGCGTATTACCAAGCCTTCTTTAATGCTCCTTGGAAGACAGGAAAACTTGTTCGCTCAATCGTAACAAAAATCGAAGAGGGAGAAGCTAAACTGCAGGTTTTGGTGCCTTACGCAAAATTTGTGGTAGAAGGAACTAGACCTCATGAGATTCGTCCAGTATCAGCTAACGTTTTAGTGTTCAAAGCTAAAAGTGGAGATCTGGTTTTCACAAGACTAGTGCGGCATCCGGGAACCAAACCTAACCCATTCATCCAAAGAGCAGTAGATGAA
>PIXT01000048.1 GCA_003096235.1 Candidatus Bathyarchaeum sp.
GGTTCTAGAAATGAAAAATTTAAGTACAAGACTACATCATGATAGGGAATTGAATGCCTTGGTAGTATAGCTCGGCCTAGTATAGGCGGCTGTCGCCCGCCCGACCCGGGTTCAAATCCCGGCCAAGGCGCCATTCTTCTTACTTTGACGTGTTTTTGATGTTCATTTTTTCTGGAGTTGTGTATATCTATATAAGAGACTGACTTGTTTTTTATTTCCAGCGGACGTTTCAACGTTCAAGGTGTTTCGTTATATGCTCTTAGAAATCGGGTCTGGAAATTTGAGCAGCCACTCTCCGGTGTTAGGTGAAAAAATAATACATGTGGACATAGACCCAAAAGCGTACCATTTAGAAGCTGCTTGTGATGCTCACCACTTGCCGTTTAAGGATAACACGTTTGAGGTTGTTTATTGTTCTCATGTTCTAGAGCATTGTTTGAACCCGCATCAGATTTTAAAAGAAATTCATCGAGTAACCAAAAGATGCGCGATTTTGAAAGTGCCTAACAAATTCGCAAAAGAGGATTCAGAGCATATTTACAGCTGGACAGAGCACACATTAAATAATCTTGCTTCAAAAGTGTTCAAAAGAACAATGACGAAAAATACATACTTGATACGCCCGACACAAGGTAAAATTAAAAACATTTTACGGTATTACATTGGATTTGCTGAGATGTTGCTAACCCGAAAAAACGAAATAACATTAACGGCTTTCAAAAACTAATCATGTTTTTTTAACCCCGGTGTGTTTTTGTGTCTAGGCTTTCTGCATTAACGTTTTTTTTCATTAGAAGCAATACAGATGAGCTGACAACCATCATGAGCAGAATTGTTGAAATATCTTGGAACTCTGGAATCTGTTCGGTTGTTGTTTCTATGCTGTAAACTTCAATTGCGCTGACTTCTTGTGTTGATTGTGTGTCTTGAATTGCAAAGATGTAGCGTGTAGCGTCGGAGTTAATCCATCCTACTTTGCTGATTCTTGCGCTGCCTGGAAGAATGTCATACAGAAATGTGCCATTGCAGTCGTAAACTCCGCCGTTTGATGTGAATATCAGTTTTCCATCGCTTGAAAAACGAATATCATGTCCTTCTTCATAACAACGCCAAAGCACGTTGCCGTCCAAGTCAAACATGGTCAACAAGTTACCCCCGACAAGTAGTTTGGTGCCATCAGGTGAAAAGCGGCAGGTGCAGGTCATGTGCATTTCAGTTGTGAATTTTACTGAGCCATCATCGGTGTTAACCACGGTTACGGTGCCTCCTTTTACTCCTGCTGCTAGGTATTCTTCGTTGGGGGACAAGTCAAAACCGTTAACGATTGGCCAAGAAGCAATCCATTGTTTCCAAATTTTTGAGCCATCACTGGTGTTTACTTTGTAAAGCCAACCCGATGTGGTTGGAACATAGACATATTCGTCATTTTCGGTGAACAATGCTTCTCTGACTACTGAGCCTGCTTCTAGGCTCCATTCGATTGAGCCATCTGCAGTGTTAAGCAGGTAAGCATACTGTCCATATATTGACACGAAAATGTAGTTGCCATCGTGAGAAAATTTCATTCCAAAGCAGTAGAATTCGCCCATTGTAGTGTCAGGGAATTCTTCTGTTGTAACTTCTTTTTCCCAAATCACGGAGCCATCTGTTCCATTAAGTAATCTTATGTAATTGACGAACCCGTCGGGACCTGTTTCCCAACCGCAAAGTTTTGATGCAAAAATGGCGTACTTTCCATCATCTGTGATGTCCTCTACCCACGATTCCCAACCCATGTCATGAGTCCACAGGGTTTCTCCTGTGTTTGTGTCCACAAGATACATTTTTGATTGACTTTTCAGTGACTCATCTTGCCAGTTTTCCATTCCGGCAACTAGCAAAAGTTTGCTTTCATCTGCAGTGGAAGCGCATCGCCAGAAACCAACGTCTTCTGTTATGCTTGTCACTAATTCTGCGGTTACAGACGTAGTTTGTCCGCTGGTAAGTGTTATTATGTATGATTCTTGAAGGTCTGTTCCGTCAATTTCCATGTATGCTCCGCTGTATCCTTCTTTTTGGGCAACCAAAAAATACGTTGAGCTTTCAATAATAGAAACTGAGAACTGACCATTATCGTCTGAGCGTATTGGAACCTTACCGCCGTATCCGCCAAGATCAATGTCTACGTTTGGTATTGGGGTTCCATTTTCATCCACTGTGACTCCTTGAATGTTTACTGGTCCTTCCAAGGTTATTCGGTTAAACACATCTATTTGGATGTCTTTGGTTATTGAAAACCTGTTGTTGGGGTCTTCCCAGTTGTTGTTTTCGTCGACAAACTCGAAGTATATTGTTCGGTTAATTGTTTGAATTGTGTTTGGGTCGTATGCACATTCTTGCTCTGTGAGAAGAATTTTAAACCACATGGATTCTCCCGGCGCAAGTGCTGTCGATGCTTGAGGTGACCCAACAGGAACACGTCCAGGATTTGCGGTACAGTATTTGTCGTATCTTACCAAGAGGTCATTTGTTCCCGTGTTTGTGGCTTTGAACTTGAAAATAAACCACATATCCATCGGGTCATTGAAACTAAATTGTGTTTCAGAAAAGTCAAGAACCAAATCGTCTTCTAAGCTAGAAGCTTGTGCTTTAACAGTTTGGTTTATTGTGCACATAAACAATGCTAAACATAGTACAATAATTAATGCTGGTTTTTTCACACGAACCCACCCTTCAATTTCATATTGTTATAAACTTTTGAAAAAATCAGATATAGTGCTTATGAAAACATAATCGTAATTTCAAATTCTAACCTGATTTGAGGTAATCTTTCGAAGTTGTAACTACATAGTTTATTATGTCTAGACGGGTCAACGTATTATTTATCAGCCAATAAATGTCTAGTAAAGACAACAATCAAGACTGAATGTTGCTGATGAGGTTTTAATTCATGAACACCTGTGAAGAACCTGAGACTTCACGTCGTAACATTTTCGCTCTAGGATTCGTCAGTTTCTTTACGGACATGTCAAGCGAGATGGTTTTCAGCCTTTTACCTGCGTTTTTGTTAGGATTGCCCGGTTCAAGCACCGCAATGCTGGGATTTATTGAAGGCTTTGCTGAAGCGTTGAGTTATGCTTTACGTGCAGTTTCTGGAATTTTTTCTGATAAATTCCGCAAACGCAAACCCTTTGTCTTAGCTGGTTATGCCCTGTCAAATGCTGTTAAGCCCTTTTTTGCTGTCGCAAGAGTGCCTTTTGACGTCTTTGTGATACGTGTCTCTGATAGAGTTGGCAAAGCAATCCGAACTTCTCCTCGTGACGCTTTGGTCTGTGAATCTGTTTCAGAAAAACGCAGAGGCGCAGCCTTTGGTTTGCATAGAACTATGGACCAAGCAGGAGCCATAGTCGGACCTGTGATTGCTTCAGCAGTTATGGTCATGTTGAGTTTCACCATCCGAGACGTTTTCTACCTGTCGTTGATTCCTGGCGGCATCGCTTTGCTGATAATTTTGTTCTTTGTAAAAGAGCGAACCGCACAATCTTCTGGAGATTTTCAGTTTTTAGAAGGAGTAAAGTCTGTGTTGAAAGGCAACTTTGCCAAATTGCTTATTATTGTCGGCCTTTTCTCCCTTGGTGCCTTCAACTTTTCTTTTGTTCTCCTTAACGCCCAAGAAGCTGGAATTGCAGACTCCTTTATTCCTCTGGTTTATGCGGCAGTTAACGTTGCTCATACTGCTGTTGCGATTCCTGCAGGTGTCCTGTCTGATAAAGTGGGTAAGGAGAAGGTCATGGTTTTTGGTTACGCAGTTTTTCTCGTCACTGCGTTACTGTTTATGTTTCCTACAACTGGGTACCTTGCCGTGGTGATAGCTTTGCTTTATGGCGCATATCTTGGAATTGTAGAGACCGTCCAGCGGGCGTTAATTCCAAGTTTTGTAAGCCAAAAACTTAGAGGCACGGCTTATGGGTTGTACTATCTTGCAGTTGGTTCAGCTTTCTTTGTTTCTAATGCGGCAGTTGGACTGCTGTGGGGATCTTTTGGTTCGGCTTTTGCGTCAGTTTACAGCGTGGCATTGTCTACTATAGCAATATTGGCTATGGTTTTGTTTGTTAGAAGCAAAAAATTACAGTAACTTCAGCCTGATCAGGTATTCTACTTTCTTGTTTTCGGCAAGGGAGCAGTAGACCCATTTTCCTTTCTTTGTGCGTTTGATTATGCCCGCGTTTTCCAGTATTTGGATGTGGTGAGAAAGGTTTGGCTGGGTCATGTCTAGGCATATCATGAGTTCGCATACGCACATTTCTTTTTCTGTTAGGAGTTTGATTATTCGTACTCGTTTTTCGTCGGACAAGGCTTTGAAGAATTTGCTTTGTTTCTTTGCTGTTTTGAGGTCTGCGACTTGTTCTGTTAGTTGTAGTAGTTCTTTTCTGTATTCTTCTGGGACTTCTGCTTTGCAAAGGTCGGTTTCGGTTAGTCGTTTTAGTCTTTGGTTGACGTTTTTCATTGATGTTCTCCTTGTACTTGTTGTTAACGTATCTAAATATGTTTATATAAACAAAACGTATAAATATATCTAAAATTATTTATACGTTCTTGGTTAACACCAAAAGGAAGTGACAAAAACCATGAGTAAAGACCTAAAATGCCCATACGGAATTCCAGACAACCAATGTTGCCAATCACCTACATGCGCAACATGGATAACCAGACAAAAACAAACCAAATAACACCCATTTTTGAGGGAAAACTGTGGTAGAAAAAGCTACAACTCATCTAAGCGCTTTCGAAAAGTACCTCGCTTTATGGGTTTTTCTTTGCATGGTAGCAGGACTGTTTTTGTCCCAAGTTTTCCCACAACTGAGCCTAGCCATTAACAGCCTACAGTTTGCAGGAATATCCATTCCCATAGGCGTTTGCCTGTTTCTGATGATGTACCCTGCACTATTGAACCTGCAACTAAGCGAACTAAAAAAACTAGCAAAAAACCCAAAACCAATTCTCATAACAATCGTTTCGAACTGGATTTGGGCACCATTAGTTTCCGCCTTTCTAGCTTACTACTTCTTGGCAGGAAACGACCAGCTAATTGTTTCCTTGATTCTGCTGGGCTCAAGTCCATGCACTGCCATGGTTCTAGTTTGGGGAGCACTTGCAAAGGGTAACCAAGAACAAAACGTAGTAAACACGACCCTGAACAC
>PIXT01000049.1 GCA_003096235.1 Candidatus Bathyarchaeum sp.
GGAATAAACTGGGTACTCTGGGCAGGAATCAGCCTAATTGTTTCAAACCTGTTTGGAGAAAATGTTGGTCAATGGAACTCTTACTTCGTCATTATCGGTCATGCTTTCATAGTTACTGCAGTTTACACGCTGATTAGCGCGTTAATCTTCACGTCACTTCCAATCTTGAGCATGCCAATCGACCCTGACCTGCAAATAATAGCCTTTGGCGAACTATGGCTACCTAACACATCTTACCAAATTGGAACCATAATCTTGTGGGCTGGAGAAGTCTGGGTCGCCGCCCTAACAGCCGTAGTCATACGCTTAATCAAAGACATTCCATGGGGAAAAGCCGGAACAATCGCTGCAATTGCCTTTGGAGTGCGTTTCGTCCTTAGGTTCTTCTTTGGAATGTAAATCAGCCACTTTTTAGGCTGACAAACTTCTCATTTTTGTTTTCTAGCAGTTTTGCTATTTGCGGCAAAGCTTATATCGGACGTTAATCCCTCTTCATTTCGCCAACAAAACGGAACAGGCAACTAGTCGTTAACTAACATGCAGGTCCATTTTGGCGGCGCAGTACAAAACGGAGGAAATCGTATTTGAAAATTAATGAATTAAGAGACGGAATGCGAAAAGTGGACGTTGAAGCAACGGTTGTCGAAAAAACAGATGCCCGCGAGGTTCGTTCACGATACACTAACGAAACCTACAAAGTAGCCGACGCCACAATCGAAGATGAAACTGGAAAAATAACTTTGACGCTCTGGAACGAACAGATTGCACAAGTAAGTGTTGGTGACCGCATCAGAATCGAGAACGGTTACATCAAATCCTTCAGAGACGTTCTTCAGCTTAACTCAGGAAAATACGGGACACTAACAGTCCTGTAACCTCAGTTTTTCTAATTTTTACGTTTAGGTGAAACTAGGTGCCCTACGAAGACAGAGGATTTAATCGAGATTTTGCTCCCAAACCCGTTGAAGTTGGAAAAGAGTATGATGTCGAAATTGAAGAATTAAGTCGCAGAGGCGACGGAATAGCTAGAATCGAAGGATTCGTCGTTTTTGTTCCTAACACTAAACAGGGCGACAAACTACGAATCAAAGTGACACATGTCAGCCGACGATTCTCAGAAGCCGAAATCGTTGGACAAGCCGAAGAAACAACAGAAACAGAGTAACCCTTCTGTTTTTTACATTTTTTCTTTCTTTTGTTAATAACCAATTTTTCAGTTCATTTTTGCCAGTTTGTGGAAAGCTTAGAAAAACGTTAAATCTGTCCATGTTCTTTTTTCAGAAAGCAACACGTGTAAAGCGCCAATGTTAATATTAAAGAGGAAATATTAACACAGAACAAGCGTTCAGCCCGGTAGTGTAGTGGACAATCATGGAGGCCTTTGGAGCCTCTGACGGGAGTTCGAATCTCCCCCGGGCTACCAAACGTGATTTTTGTTTGAAATCTAGGTTTCAGAGGTTACCTCAGAATGGTGGTTCAGAAGCAACAGACTTCCAAAGGTTTTCTGCGGCTTTTTCTTGTTCTTTTGTTCCAGTAACTACAAGAAGGTAGCTTCCTTCTGCACCGCCCACTCCGCCAGCGGCAATCAACTCTGCAGTGGCTCCTGTTAGTTGTTGTATTGCTTCGATTTCAGTGAACACTTCACCTGGAACAAGAAACATGCGGTAGCCGCTTGCATCAGGTGAATTCAGTTTCTCAGTCAAGGCGTAAAGGTCACTGTTGACGCGTTTTTCTAATCCTACAGGAAGAATCAATTTCACACGGCGCCCAGCTACAGCCTGCATCGCCAGAGCAATGGTTCCAGCTTTTGGGTGGCCAATCAGTATGGATGCTTGTTTGTGTTGTGTGTCCAGTGCATTTGCGCCTTTTAGAATCATGTCCCCCTCTTTCAGGGTGTCCAACATGTCGCCGATTGTTTTTCCTTTTTTCCACACGCCGTTGGTTATCACTACGTCGCCTGGAAACTTGCTTTCATCTTCTAGTCTGCCTTCTGCTGTCACGGCTCCACTTGGTGGTAGGGTGATTCCTCGAAAAAAATGTGATTTAGAAAAACCTTGGACGCCTAGGTGTTTGAGAACTTCTTCAGCTACGTATCCGTTTGTTGTGCCTGCAATTATGACCAGCGTCCCTTTCTTAAGAACGCTCAAAACTGCTGGGTTTTTTGTTAAAGCTTTAGCAATTAGGCGTTTTCCCGCCGATGGTGTAAATATGAGTTGCTTCATTGAAAACCACTTTCTTGTGTTATTTGTAATAACTTGTAGATTAAAGCTTAATCCTGATACCGGGGTCTGTTGCCAAAGTCGATATTAACGGCATATGTAATACTATATGCTGAGCAGAGATGACCGAAAAGGAAGTCAAACCTGAACCAACAATTGTTGATCTTCAAAAGGAAATTGTTGACCTGAAAATTCGGGTAAACAATCTTGAAAAAAGGCTGTCCAGATTAACCAAACCCAAAAAAGAAGACCTTGACTGGACAAAGTTCATATGATTAAAAATTTCAAAAGTTTCTTTCTTTTGTGGTCTTAATCCTTTTTTAGCAACTCTGAAGTATATTCAAGGTGGTAGTATGTGATGGTTTTCTCACCAGGTAAGGTTCCGACCGAAATTTTGGAGAAAATAGTTTTCAAGAACTTGGGCTCCAAAAGAAGGGATGTTGTTCTTAGTTCTTCTATAGGTGAAGATGCTGCAATAGTTAAAGCTGGAAAAAAGGTTTTGGCTGTTTCTTCTGACCCCATAACTGGAGCAGAAAAATGGCTAGGATGGTTAGCTGTTCACGTGAGCGCAAACGACATAGCAACCCGCGGGGTTCAGCCTTGCTGGTTTAATTCAATTATCCTATTGCCAAAAGGTTCGACCGCAGACCAAATACAGAATATTTGCAGCCAAATGGACAGAGCCGCCCGTCAACTTGATGTTGCAATAATCGGAGGACATTGTGAAGTTACCCCTGGAATAGACCACCCAATAGTGACTGGATGCGCCATAGGCGTTGCTGAAGATGGAAAATACGTGACTTGTGGTGGCGCAAAAGTAGGGGACAAGATTATTCTAACAAAGGGAACGGGAATAGAAGGCACAGCAATACTGGCTTCAGACAGGCGAACTGAGCTTTTGTCAGTTTTTGATGAAACCCTTGTCACTAAAGCGGAGAGTTTCTTTGAAAAAATAAGCGTGGTCAAAGATGCTCTAACTGCCTTCAGGACGGGTGGGGTTTCTGCCATGCACGACCCGACAGAGGGGGGAGTTGCTGGGGGTTTGCATGAGCTGGCTGATGCTGCAAAGGTTGGGTTTAACGTTTATGAGGAAAATATTTTGGTTCCTGATGAGACAC
>PIXT01000050.1 GCA_003096235.1 Candidatus Bathyarchaeum sp.
AGAGGTGTGGTGATGAATATTTTATGGATTAGCTGCTGCTATGTCTGCTGTTGGAAACAGTATGTATTTTCCTTGTGCACAGTTCATTCCAAAGAGTCCTTCAGCTTTCCAGTTGCCGCATCGGTATTTGCCCCAGAAGAATTCTCCATCATAGAATCCTGCAAAGACGCCTTTGCCGTAT
Organism: Candidatus Bathyarchaeum sp.; assembly: GCA_003096235.1. The sequence continues at coordinate 182 of PIXT01000050.1, forward strand.
ATTCCCCAGCAACGTTTTCCTAAGTTATCTGTGCCCACAAAGTGACCGTTTCCCACAAAGCCCCACATGACATGTTTGCCATCATTAGTATACAGCAGGAACCTAGTTCTCTGAGTTGACACTCGCGCATCAGTTTCTTCGTAGGTATCAGGAACAACCTCTCGTATGCTGTCCACATCAAGTTCTGATAGTTCCCCACTTTCGTCAGGAACGGCGGATACTGAAGAGTCGTCAGCATTTACGGACACCGAAGTAAGTTCCCTTACGGAAGCAACTTTTGCTGTTGTTTGTGTTTTTGCAATTGCCTGCACCTCTTGTTTAACTGGGGTATTGTTTGAAAGCGATAGACCTGAAGCTAAAACTGATGTTGCCATTACGCCCATCAGCAGCAACGCCACCACTGCCATTGAGATAACAATTTTCTTTTGCATTTTTTCGTAAACCTCGTCAAACCCAATTGGCGAGGAGTAACTTTAGGAAATCCATGGAAATGCACGAAAAAGAAATTCCAAAACAGACAGGGTAGTTTCCAAACTGAGACTATTCTTTGACGTCATATTTGTTTTTCAGGCGCACCAGATTTTGTCTTCTGAATTTGGTGACTGTTATGATTCCCATTGTTTTCAGCCGTTTAACCATTCTCCATGTGGTTGTCCTTGGAAGCTTAACATAATCATACAGTTCCGCTTCGAAAGCTTCACCGTTGTTATCTACAAGAAACTGAATTGCCTGCTTTTCTTCTGGCATCAAATCATTGTGCGCTCTAAATATTCGTTCAGAATCTATTCGCCTCTTCTTTTGTTGTGCCACAGCTTGTTTGGGTTTGTTTGTTGATTTAATAAAAAAGAAACCTAAAACAACCACAACCAAAACTGTGATGGCACCTAAAACCTCTAAGGTCGGGAAAGTTTCAGATACAACAACAGTAGATTGTTCAGCATCAGTTATTGCCTGAGCCGCCAAACTCAAGGCTTCAGAATAGTTTCCAAGCTCGTATGCGCTTTTAGCTTGTTCAAGCAGGTCTTGAGCATCATTTAACCCCAAGAGTCTTTCTTCATTTTCGGCATTGGCTACTGAGTTTTCAGCTTCAGCTATTTTGGATGTTGCTTGGGTTGCTGTCTGGTTGGTTTGAACCGCCAAGTTTTTTGCTTCATTTCCAAGGGTCTCGGCTTCTGCATAATTTCCTAGACTAAAAGCAGACTCTGCTTCTTGGAGCCTTGTTTTTGCTTCAGTTAAGATGACGCCCAAACTTTGGATTTCCATGATGGCTGCTTCAGCTTCATCTAAAACTAGTTGTGCATGCTCTTCGGTTCCAACTATGCCTATCACGTAGGTTACTTCGATTTCGCTGGCGTTCATGAGAAGCGTTACTTTATCGTTGCTGGTTTGTATCATCTCTGGCACTTTGTTCAGGCTTATGATTGCGGCTTCTAAAGGCAAGATTATCCGCGTGTTTATTGGAGCATTCAGTGTTAGCGTCCAGTATCTTCCGTCTTTTGAAGTTAGGTCTTGGGTGAGGTATGTAACGTCTATTTCGTTTGTGCCAAGACTGTAGATGTTAAGTGAAGAACCAATTAGTGAGTAGCCCAAGGGCAAACCGTTAGCATCTACGACAAGCAGGTCTTCTAGAACTTGACCAAAAACTGTGATGTTCTGGGTAGGAAAGGTTTCGTCAACACTGAGCGTGTAGTCAATGAATACGAAGCCGTCAGGATAAACCGTTAACAGTAACGCTTCAGGGTCTGCCTCTTGTGAAAATGTGACCTGAGAATTTAGCGCCAACAAAGCAAGCAAAGTGAATATGAGATAGGCATATGCCCGTTTTTTAGTCAATGGGCTGTCACTTCTCTTGGAAAAGTTGGAAGCATGCGCCTAAAACTGTTATGTACTGTAAATTCAGGGCTAACACATCCACTAGTTTGATGCCACTGGTTTTGCTCTAATGCTGTTTTCGTCTGTTGACGCAACCGATGTTGAAGTATCGTTTACTGCGGCTATGGCACGATCTGATTCTTCTTCCCACTTTTTTGCTTCTTCAAGTTCTTCAATCGCCTCATCAACATTACTGTCTTCCATCCGGTCTCGCGCGTTTGCTAGACTTAATTCAGAATTGTTCAAAGCACGGATTGCATCTTCTTTTGCGTCTGGAGTTAATGTTGCAGATAACGCTATGTTCTCCTTAGCTGCGGAGACTCTAAGCTCAGCTTCTTGTAGATACCGTTCAGTGTTTGACTCAGTCACAAGATTGCTCAACCGAACAAAAAGTTGCGTCAATTCATCAAGTAATATTTTGGCGACACAGAATTCTTCAGTTGCCCCCTCAAAATTTAAGGCGTATAGTTTTCGTGTGGCAGTTTCCAGATGCTTTTTAACTTCTTCAAGCCGCGTCTCAAGTGCAACGGTATTATATCCTGCCGCGTCAGCTTTGGCGGTCAGGTTTTCTAATCGTTCTAGGTATTGAAGGGCTCTGGTAATGTTAGCCTTCAAACTGATTGCCTGCTCAGCAGTTACTTCTGTTTGGGTTGGCTCCACTGGCAAGACAGCGTCTAGTAAGCGTAAGGCTTCTTCAAATTTTTGCATTGCATCAACAGCTTCGATACATGCTTCATCAAATTTTTCTTGATCCATGAGGCTAGCTGCTTCTTTGGCATGTGTTAGTCCTTGGCTGTATGCAGTTTGCGCATCATCGGGGACGGTGAGGTTTTGTTCACAAAGTCTACTGAAAGCCAACGTTACAGTCATATTATTGTCTTCAATGATGTCAAGCATTGTTTCAGCCTTTTGTTTTTGCAAGTCAGGCGCTGTAGCCAAAGTTGGGTTCAGAACCGTAAAGCTCGTTGACAAAACAAGAGCTAAAAGAACGGTTATCGCCACTTTTTTTGTAATCAAATCCTAGTGATGCCCTCCCAAAGATGTACACTAGTACACATTTGGTAGCTATTTTAGGAAACCCATGAAAAGATGTGAAAAAGACACATCATACCACAATCAGGTCGGCTACTTTGTCACTTTAACGAGATTGATTACTCCATGACAGTCACATGCAGTTCCGATGGCTAACGTGTAAGATTTATCAAACGTCCCCAACCGTTCCAGAAACGAATAAAGCTCTTTTCCATCTATGGCGCCTAAGCCTCCAGTCAACTGCCTAGACCTCAAAATAGCTGAAATTCCTGTTAGGTCATAGACACTAAATTCCAGAAGTTTATCCATGGACACAAGTTTGGGTCTGCCAGTCAAAGCACAAACATCCTTTGGCGGCATACAATTCTCGCGACATCGCATGCCAGAAGACATGTAACTAACCACGATAACCCCACAAGATTCATCAACAAACGAAACCAAACTCTCTGGAATATTCGCTAAGACTTCTGCAACAACATTGCTAAAAGGTTCAACTTTCATGCCGCACCTCGCAAGCCAACAATACACAACCTTAGCAACAGCATTACCGGGGATAGCAGTAACCACCATGTCAGGCACCTTGGTCTCTAGAAGAAACAGCAACAAATCGATGGCATCACCCACAAGAAAAGCGGCCTGACCATCCCGCAAAGAATCACAAACAGCCAACCCATCAGCCTTAACAGCAACTTCTGAGCCCGCCATACAACCACAGTCCAAGTCAACCACCAAAACTTTAGCCCCATTACCTGTCAGGTACCTAAGAGCGTTTGTGCCAAATTTGCCTCCGCCCATAACAAAAGCCAGTTTGCCCCTCAATGCACAATCGTCAGACATGGTTTCAGCCCTTTTTTGGTCAATACTTTTCCAGTTACTGTCGCATCCTATAATATTTGCCTGAACAATTGTGACCAAAAAAGTAACAGAAAGCTTCTTCTCTACAAAAGAAATAAATGCCGTAAATGTATTGGAAACATTCTTGAGCGGTCGTAGTCTAGTTTGGAAGGACATCAGCCTGCCAACCCACAAAGGGGCGGAACGCTGACGACCCGGGTTCAAATCCCGGCGGCCGCACCTTTTTCTAATAGACCAATGTGTTGAAAGTTTATTTATTAGAGAAAAAGTTCATAAAAGACGTTTACTGCATTAATCTGCGGTTAATCTGATGTGCGGTTGTAGTCTAGCCTGGTAGGACACAGACATCTGGTGTAAGCCTTCCAA
>PIXT01000051.1 GCA_003096235.1 Candidatus Bathyarchaeum sp.
CACCAGATTCTGGAATTTGCCAGTAACATCTACTTTGATTACTTCAGGAACTCTAAACCACAGTTTGCCAGTTGCAAAAACTGCAGCCATCTCAGTGGAACCAATTCCAGTAGCAAAGGCACCAAAAGCACCGTAAGTGCAAGTGTGAGAGTCAGAACCAACAATTACCTCTCCGGGTCGTACGTGGCCTTTTTCGGGCATTACTTGGTGGCATACTCCGCCTCTGCCTACGTCGTAGAAGTTTTTGATGTTTTGTTCTTCTGCGAAGTTTCTTACAGTTTTGTGTAATTCGGCGGATATTACGGAGCTGGCTGGAACCAAGTGGTCTAGTATGATGACTACTTTGTTGTTGTCCCAAACTTTTTTGGCGCCAATTTCATTGAACGATTTAATTGCCAATGGACCTGTTAAGTCGTGGGTCATTGCAACGTCAATGTTGGCGTCCACTATCTCTCCTGGTACTACCTCGGATTTGCCTGAGGCGTTTGCTAAGATTTTTTCGATGATGTTCATGGTATGTCCCCTTCAATCTGTTTTTTACTAATAAATCTATCCACTACACTGCATTCTGTAGACTCGGATGTTGGTGCAGTGAAAAACTTTCTACAAGAGGCTATGCTAACTAAAGTGGTAACCGAGCGAAATGCTTTAGCGACGGAGGAAACGATCCCTCATTTTACAGCCTCAAGAAGCCAATCTATGTTCTGTCTTAAAAGTTTTTAGGATTACATTGGAAGAATTATGCGAATACGACAACTTTTGTTTATGTTGTTTCGACAGTTATGGTGAACTGAGCGCCCTTTCCAAGTTCACCAGTTTCCCGTATGGACCAGCCATACACTTCACAGGTCTTCTGGATCAGGTAAAGTCCGTAACCTGTGCCTTTGCCGTAGCCCTCGTTGAAAATTAGCTGTTTTTCGTCATCAGCTATTCCAACACCGTCATCTTCGTAAATTAGCTGAAGTTTGTCTGGCTCTTTTTTGCAGTATACTCTGATTTTGGTTACTTTTTCTCCGTGCTTTAGGGAGTTGTCAATCAAGTTGTAGAACAATTGCCGCAATAACGAGTCCGCTTTAACTGTTAAACCTTCACATTCGTTACCAAGTTCTACTTGGTTTGAGCGACAAGCTAACATGAAAGCTTCATCTAGGCTTTTTTTAACGTCAACATCAGACAGGTTTTCAGTTCCCAATCTTTGGTACATTCTTGAGAATTCGAAAATTTTCTCAATCTGGTCAACTGCAGACTCAATTTCCTCAAGGTAATCGGTGGCACGGCTATCAGGTAACTGTTGTTTGGCAAGGTAAACGTTGTTCAGTATAACTGAAAGCTTGTTGCGGGTATCATGGCGAGTTAATTTGCCAACAACACTCAACTTCTCGTTCAGCGCCTCCATTTTGGTCAAAGTTTCTTTCAGGGCTTTCTCTGTTTTCATGTGTTCAGTAAGGTCAACCATAACTCCCCTTATGCCCACAACTTTACCGTCCCGAAGTACAGGCGTCGAGTTTATAATCATTGGAAAAGTACTACCGTCTTTCCTCAATGCGAGGTATTCGTTAGGTCCGGGTTCTTTGCCACTGACAAGTTTATGGAAGTTTTTTTGCACACGTTTTTGATCTTCGGCTGCAATCATCTGTAGGGTAGTCAGTCCTTTACTGAACTCTTCTTCAGAATACCCAAATTTGGTGTATGCTTCATGATTAACAAACGTGATAACTCCACGGGAATCTGCTTCAAAAACCACTTCAGGAAGCATCTCACTAAGTTCTCTGAACCGTTTTTCACTTTCCCTGAGGGCGTCTTCGGCTTTTTTGCGCTCTGTGATGTCTCGAACTATTGCCTGAAAACCTGCTATTTTATCTCCTTGTTTTAGCAGGCTTGTGTGAACTTCACCAAAGAAAGTATCTCCGCTTTTGGTCAGAAAACTTACTTCAAAGGGTTCAGGCACGCCTCCATCAAAAAGAAAGTTGTACAGTCCAAACAGTTCTTTGGAACTATCAACAAAAGAAACAAACTCTGCAAAAGCTTTGCCAACGAGTTCCCTTTCAGGATAACCAGTAACCGTTAACCCTGCTTGGTTACAAGAAGTAACTGTGCCATTTAGGTCAAAAGTGAATATTGCGTCAGGGGCTTGTTCAATCATGCTTCTGTATTTTTCTTCAGATTGCTGCAGGTCTCTTTCCATTCGTTTTTGTTCGGTTACGTCCCGAAATATGCCCTGAATAAGAGTTTTTTTTCCAAGTTTGAAGCTGCTGGCTCTGATAATAACATCCCTGATTTCTCCGTTTTTAGTAACGATTTGAGATTCTAGGAAATCAGGCCTGGTTTTGAGAAAATCTGCAAAAACTTTGCTAAACTTGCCTAAGTCATCTTCTTCAGGATGAAGAATCCGTTGAAGTTGTCCAATAAGCTCAGGTTTTTCTCTTCCAACAAGTTCTGTGGCAGCACGGTTACAGTCAACTAAAACGCCAGTTTCTGAATCAGCCAAGAAAACTGCGTCTAATACTTCTTCAAACTGTTTTCGATATTTTTCTTCAGAGTTTTTAAGTTCTCTTTCCATTTTTTTGAGGTCAGTGATGTCTTGAGCGGTTCCAAAGCCGCCTAATAGGATTCCGTTTTCACTGAATTCTAACTCTGCTTTTTCTTGTATCCACTTTACGTTTCCATTTACAATTATTTTATGTTCAATATCGTAAGGTTTTCCTGAAAGAGCAGCTTGCCAGTTCTGGTCAACGTAAACTCGGTCTTCAGGATGAACAAATTTGAGAAACGCCTCATAGGTCATTGGTGTTCCTTTGGGTACTCCAAAAATCCTGTAGGTCTCGTCAGACCAAAGCAATACGTCGTGTTGTATGTCTAAACGCCAGCTTCCAGTTTTAGCCACCGCTTGAGCACGGTTTAAGTCAATTTGGCTTTGGCGTAAAGCATCCTCGGCTTTTTTGCGTTCACTAATGTTTCTTGCTAGACCTATTGCTCCTACGGGGTTTCCGTGGGAGTCTCTAAGGATGTTTGCGGAATACTCCACAGGAATCTCAAGGCCAGAGGAATTAACTAAACTGCATTCAAAGCGATTGATTGAACCGTTCTTGAACAATTCTTTAATGGATTCTCTTACTTTTGGCTGGTCTTCAGTTACTATCAAATCGTAGTAATCTTTGCCAAGGATGGCTGCTTTTGAAGGAAACTCTAGAAGGTTCAAAGCTTCCATGTTACAGTCAGTAATGTTTCCATGAACGTCGGTGACAATCATAGAGTCAGG
>PIXT01000052.1 GCA_003096235.1 Candidatus Bathyarchaeum sp.
GTTGACTTGCAGGTTTAGGTCTTTTATTCCTACGTCTTTGCCGTAGTATTTTGTCAGAGCGGTTGTTCTGATGATGTGGTTGGTTTGCATGTCATACCATCTGTTTCAATTTTCATGAATATTGAAACGTGTTGTATTGGGTCAAGCCGCTATTTAAAGCTTTTCAAAATTCATGAAAAATGAAAAACATTTATAACATCCACAAACAAACTAACAAACACAATGACACAACGCTCAACAGCCGAACAAAAACTCAGAGAAATAGAAAACAAAATCGCCGACACAATAACAAGCCTAAGCACTCTAAAAGGGCGAACCAAAAAACACGCCAGAATCACAGCACTGCTTTACATCTACAAAAAAACAACCCAAAAACAACTACGAGAAATCACAGGCTACAGCCTAGGAACAATCTCAAACAACCTCCAATCATTAGAAAAACTCGGAATAATCCGCAAAACCACCGACCCACAAACAAGAGAATACATCTACGAACTTGAAGGAAGCATTTCACAACCCGGGTCTAGGTCATTAACCAACATCTACGAATATTTTGCTCAACAAAAACAGTTCCTCAAAAAAATCAAAACAAAACTTGACAAACCAGATATGTCAAACAAAAAAGGCTACAAAAGCATCACAGAATTTGTAAACCAAATGGAAATGATGTTCCCAGCAATAGAAAACTCGATGCAAACAATCTTAAACCAACTGCCACCAACAGGAGGAAAAAACTTAGATGAACAATAACACAGACTTTGTTGACCCTCACGGGTTTGCCCCAGAAATCAGGGAGATAGAAAAAGAAGTTGTAGACTTTTTCGCAACCAAGGGCTCCGAGTTTACGGGTCGCCACCCAATAGTTTCCACGGTTATGACATATTTTTACATCAGAAAAAATTTGACACAACATGATTTGCAGATTTTAACAGGCTACTCAGCGGGAACCATCTCTAAAGCTGTGCGCCAGTTGATTAAGATGAACATGATTACCAAAGAAACAATTCAGGGAACACACAAACACATCTACAAAATGGAGAATCTTCCAATCATATCTCCGAGCTATTTTTTGAGAACTGAGAACGTTATGGACGAAAAAATTGTGGAACTCAAGGAAATGAAGAAGACTTTGGATGACAACGCTGAGGAGATGAAGAAGTTTGAAACATATAAAAATGCATGCGCGACAGTAACTCAACTTTTGACGCTTTTGCCGACAGTGCATAATTTCTTAGAAAGGATCGAAAAAGAACTGAAGAAACAAAATCAGATTGAAGATACGCCGAGAAACGGCTAACATAGAACAGGAAATAAAAAGTATAAACCGCCGAATATAACGGCAGTTTGTTTTACTTTACTGCTTCTACTTTGGTTACTTCAGGTATGTGTTTTTTAAGAAAGTTCTCAACGCCCCATTGCAGGGTCATTGCAGACATTGGACATCCGCTGCATGAGCCTTGGAGTCTGACTTTTACTACGCCGTTGTCGAATCCGACGTATTCTAGGTCTCCGCCGTCAGCTTGGAGTTGGGGTCTGACTTGTTCAAGAGCTTTTTTAACGCGAGTTTCTACAGGTTCACTCATTTAGGTTCACTCTTCAGTTTTGTTAACTAGTTTAAAAAGTAAACAACGGTAAAAAACGTTTTGATTTTAAACAAAAACAAGAGAACAACGTTTTTACAGTCAGCCTCCATGCAACAGGTGTCAGGTAGATTAGTTTGAAAGTTGGTTTTCACGTTTCAATTCTCGGGTCCGTAGACAACGCACCCGACAGAGCACTAGAACTAAACTGCAACACGTTCCAAATATTCACCAGAAGCCCCAGACAATGGAGAACAGCACCACTAACACAAGAAGTAACAGAAGCATTTTCAAGCAAAGTGGAAAAGTTTGATTTGCAACCAGTTTTTGCACATATGCCGTATCTGCCAAATTTGGCGTCCCCCAACGAAGAAGTCTACAAAAAATCCGTGGAAACAATAACCTCAGAATTGCAAAGGTGCAATCAACTACAAATTCCATATCTGGTAACCCATCTGGGCAGCCACGTAGGGTCGGGCATGCAAGCAGGTTTTAGTAAACTGATCAGTGGAATAAACAAGGCACTTAACGAAACAGAGCAAGGAGTTATGCTTTTGCTGGAAAACACTGCGGGAACAAAAAACAGCATGGGCAGCACCTTTGAAGACATACAACATATCATCGAAAACATCTCTGAATCTGAACGTGTTGGATTATGTTTTGACACAAGCCACGCCTTTGGTGCAGGCTATGACCTTAGAACAAAACAAACAGTGGAAAACACAATCAAAGACATAGACGAAATCATAGGCTTTAGCAAACTGAAACTGGTTCATCTTAACGACTCCAAAGGGGACCTGAACAGCAGAATAGACAGGCATGAGCACATCGGTTTAGGAAAAATTGGGGATGAAGGCTTCAAACACATACTGGCAAGCAAGTTAGGCAAGCTGCCGTTGATAATGGAAACTCCACGAGACGAAAGGCGCAGTGATGTTGATAACTTGATGAAAGTGAAAGAACTGGCAAAACAATGAAAAATGTCAGTTAGGTTCGTTCAGTTATAGGAACAAACTTTCTTCCAAATTCTCCAGTATACTTTGAAGTAGGACGAATCAGAACCGCATCCACATACTGTTCCAGCACATGAGCAACCCATCCTGTTACCCTGCTACAGGCAAAAAAGGAAGTGAAAAACTCTCTGGGAACGCCCAAAGCGTGCATGACCAACGCAGCATAAAAGTCAACGTTTGGGAAAATTCCTTTCTTCTCACGCACTGTGTACTCGATTTTTTTGCATTTGTTGTAAATTGCTATTGTGTCACGTTCATGACACAGGTTTTCTGCCATTACTCGCAGATGTTTTGAACGGGGGTCTTCACTACTGTAAACACGGTGTCCGAAACCCATGATTTTTTTGTTGTCATCTAACATGGTCTGGATATAATGTTCAACTTCGTCGATGCTGTTTATTTCATACAACATTGCCATGACTCGTTCGCTGGCACCACCGTGAAATGAACCCTTTAGAGTGCCAACAGCAGAAGTTATTGCCGAGTACAAATCTGAACCAGTTCCCGCTGTTACCCGTGCCGCAAAAGTAGATGCATTAAGTCCATGGTCAGCATGCAGTATCATGTAACGTTCCATGGCGTTTTTTTCTTGCTCATCTGCGGGTTTTCCTCTGAACATGTACAGAAAGTTTTCCGCGAAACTATACTCCTTACGGGGAGCAACAGCATCCAAATTTGAACGCGTCCGGTAAAGAAACGAAATTATTGCAGGAACCTTGGCGATTATGCGAATTGCTCGCCGTTTATTTGCTTCGTCAGATGTTTCGTCTGGTTCGGGGTCAAATTCTCCAAGATGAGAAATTTCAGTTCGTAAAACTTCCATGGGGTGACAGGTTTTTGATGCATCACGTATCCGCTCGACAACCTTTTTGGGTAGCTTCATTTCAGAGTAAAGCTGTGATTTTAAGTCGCTTAGTTCAGTTAAGGTAGGTAAACGGTTGTTCAGTAGCAGAAACACTACTTCTTCGTATGTTGCGTGATTAACTAAAACGTCGATGTTGTAGCCTGAATAGTAAAGGGCTCCAAGAGGGTCAACAAAACTGATCTGGGTTGTTGCTGCTGTGATACCTCTTAGACCTCGGATTACAACGCGTTCACTGTTTTCATCTGTCATGCTCATCAGCTGGGTTCTAAATCTTCTTTTAACAAATTTTTATGCAGGACTAGATTAAGGTTTCCGCCAAGTTTCACTATAGATTATATACTTTTCAACAAACGTTCAAATTGCCGATGTGAACAAAGGTAATGTGTTCAATTCCAAAAAACAGCAAAAAGTATTAGCATGCCATTAACAACAGATACAGCGGGAAAATATTTGCAAGTTAGAACAATCGCCGCAATTATCATCTGGGTAGCAGTTATTCTACTATTCTTGAACAGAGCCTACAAAACAGAGTGGCTAACACCCCTAGCAATCGTACTGACTCTTGGTGCCGTTGTTGTTTATTTTAGTCCTCGACTAAGAAAACAAAAACCATCAAACCAAAAAACACAGGCCTGAGTCTTTGGTTAAACAATTTAGTTTTAAAGTCGAGGTAGTAACACAGATTTAACCATACCAAACCTTATAGGCAAAACGGCACAAAAAGAAGAAAAACGGTAATTTGGGATGAAAAAATGAGAAAATACAATTCAGTTCTAGTTATTTTGTTAATAATGGGACTATTAACGGTCTCTTCAATTTGCTGTGTTGCAGCTCAAGCAGACTCAGACAACGACGGAATATCCGACACCAAAGAACAGCAACTGGCGTCAACTTATGCGCCTGTAATGCATTTTGCAGATGGAGAAAAATTCTTTCCAACAGACCTAAACTATCACATACAAAACTCTGAGCTTTATAGAAAAACAGAGAACACAGACATACTAACGGAAGCTTCGCCTACTGCAACAAGCATAGCACAATACACAACAGAAGACTACTACATGAAAAACAAGTTAGGTAGCGGCGATGAAATAGCTCAAGACTACCAACAAAAACGCCAAAGTATTGGTGACAGAATCTACGCTCATGTTACCCGCGAATCAGGCACTATTGTTGTCCAATACTGGTTCTTCTACGCATACAATCCTGGAAGCCTTAACCAACATCAAGGGGACTGGGAGATGATAGAAATAGTTCTAAACGCCAACGAAACACCACAATTTGCTACTTACGCACAACACAACAGCGGACAAAGAGCACAATGGCAGGACA
>PIXT01000053.1 GCA_003096235.1 Candidatus Bathyarchaeum sp.
ATGTGACCTGCGTATGCGACCTGCTTGTTCAGGTAAAAGGTTACTGATGTTTCGTTCATTCCACTGCGGAGGACTTTTCGTGCAGCCGCAAGAATCTGTTCTCGTTTAAGCATATTGGACAGTTTGATTAGTCCTTCAGTGCCGTGGGTTTTGGCTATGAGTAGTTGTCCCCATGGTTTGGATTTAACTTTGAATGTTACGGCGCCAAACAGGTTCTCCACTGCATGCTTGACTTTATCCAAGTCTTCGGTTGGATTAACTTCCACTTCAATTTGAACAACTATGTCATCCATCACGTAGCACCTCTTTCATTGCCATCATGATTTTTTGTTTTAAGTGAAATATTGTTCTCTCGTTCACTATCATGTAGTCAGCGAGGGAAATAACGGAGCCCATTCCGATTCCAAGTTCTCGTTGGTCTCGGTCCATGAAGGTTTCCCAGTCTGTTGGGTCGTCGCTTCGTCTCCTTCGAAACAGACGCAGATACCGTGTTTTGGGGGATGCATGGACTGCGATTATAATAAAGTTTGGAAAATGTTTCTTGAACTCGTCCACCTCGACAAGGCTTCGGATGCCATCGATAACAACTATCCTGCCAGATGCATTCTTCAGTTTGGGTATGCATCGTTTAGCTATGGCTGCTGGTCCTTCTAATTCTCTAAGATTTAGCATAACTTTGCCCAAGTTTTGGGGTGTTGGCTTGAGGTTTCTTTGTTTAACTTCTGCCCTTACTTCATCGCCCATTGTAACAACAGGATAACCATGCCGCTGAATGGTTCTCCGAAAAACACCCTTACCGGCGCCGGGCATTCCAGCTATTCCCACAACGACTTTTTCTGGTATCGCAAACCCCTCTTTCAATTACACAACGGTATATGTTAAAGTTATAAAAATGGTTGTTGGCAATCGAAGCTAGGCAACAGTTTTGATAGGTTAGGGTTTGGAGGGAAAAGGGGGGAGGGAACATGGATAGAAGATGCATCTGCAGGTTTTAGGTGTTTAACGGTTTGGAGTTTACGTTTGCTATGTTTTCTACCAGTTCCTTTAGCTCATGTACGGTTACACGCTTTATCGAAGGTATTGCACTATAACCTCCCACAAATCCAAGCAGTGAAATGTTTGTCTTGTTTTGGATTTAACTTGTATGAAGACTAACTATGTATTATTAACAACATTTTAATTCAGAATCAGAATCAAAGTAAGGGGTGTGTCAAATTTTATCTACATAAAAACATCATAAAAATGCATGTAAAACTCGGTTTTTCATTGATGCATCAAATTCTCTTCATAGCATCTAGAAACAAATAACAAAAATCAAGTTAAGAGCAAATGACGGATTAAGTTATAAAATGGTGCATATGAAGAGTACAAGATAGTCTACGAGAGAATTGTCATGTCAGGAACAATCCGAACTTTCTTAGCATTCGACATCGAAGAGCAAACAATACTCAAAAAACTAACAAAAGCCCAAGAAATGCTCACTAGCACCGGAGCAGACCTGAAACTGGTTAAGCCCCAAAACATCCACCTTACAGTCAGGTTCCTAGGAGACATACAGCAGCCCATGGTGGACTCAATCCACGAAGAAATGAAACACATCGCCTTCACTCCATTCCAAATAGAGCTTGAAGGCTTAGGCGCATTTCCCAAACCAAGCTACCCCAGAGTGGTCTGGGCTGGAATCAAAAAAGGCGCAAATGAACTAAAAGACGTGTTCAATCAGCTAGAACCCCGCCTAAGAGGACTAGGATTCAAACCCGACAACAAAGGCTTTAGTCCGCACCTGACCATAGCCCGCGTGAGAACATCAAGAAACAAAAACAGACTAGCTGAGCTGTTACTAGACTTGGAAAACTACGAGTTTGGAACAGTCAAAGCTAACTGCCTAAGACTCAAGAAAAGCGATTTGACTCCGAGGGGTCCAATTTACACGAACCTCAGAGAGGTTTGCGGAAAACAAAACATGTAAACTTGGTGGTTTGTTGTGGCTTCTTCCATTGAAGAGATATGCGCCAAGGTTCTAAAGAGAGTAAGTCCCAGCGAAAGCGAGCGAAAAAAGGTTTTGGAGTTAGCCCAAAAGCTGACAGAGAACGTAGAAAAAGAGGCAAAGAAGAAAAACGTGGAAGCTCGTGTTCGTGTAGAGGGGTCTGTGGCTAAAAACACGTGGCTCAAAGACAGTCCAGAAATTGATGTGTTCATGCAGGTTCCAACAACCACTCCGCGGGAAGCTTTTGGGACAGCCTGTTTAGAAGTTGCAAAAAAAGCCACAGAGGGCTATGAGCAGATTGAAAGGTTTGCGGAGCATCCGTACCTTGAGGCTATTGTGGATGATGTTTACGTGAATATTGTTCCCTGCTATGTAGTGAAGCAAGGCGAGTGGGTCAGCGCCACAGACAGGACGCCATTCCACACAGACTACATCAAAACTCATCTGAACAAACACATGGAAAAAGAAGTTAGGTTACTAAAACGGTTCATGAAAGGGATAGGGGTTTACGGAGCAGAAATCAAAGTTGGAGGCTTTAGTGGATACCTCTGCGAACTGCTTGTTCTAAACTATGGCTCCTTTGTTGAGGTTTTGCTGTCTGCAGCGAACTGGAAAGAAAAAACAATCATAGATTACAAGGAACAATATGCGAGAATAGAGGACGCAAAGAGAATTTTTGAAGAGCCACTAATCATGGTTGACCCTGTGGACAAGGAAAGAAACGTTGCTGCTGCAGTAACACAAGAAAGATTAGATGAATTCGTCGCAGCCTCCAGAGAATTCTTGAAAACTCCAAACATGAAGTTTTTTTATCCACCAATAATCAAATCCCTAAACAGCGCAGAGATAGTTAACAGAATCAGAGCCCGAGGCTCAGCAATCGTATTCATAAAATTTAATGGAATCGCCACTGTTCCGGACATTCTTTGGGGGCAACTATACAAAAGCCAAAGAGCATTACGAAAGATTGTCACAAAACATGACTTTAAGATTTTACGTGACAGCGTCTGGAGTAACGAAAAAAACTTGAACATGTTTGTTTTTGAAGTGCAAAACCGTTTCATTCCAAACATGAAACATCATCTAGGTCCACCACTCCAAAACAGACTGGGCTGCGAAAAATTTTTGCTAAAACATACAGGAGCAGATTCAACTGTTTCTGGACCCCGCATAGAAGATGGACGGTGGGTGGTCGATGTGCAAAGAACATACAGTGACGTGGTGAAGCTTCTAAACGAAAAGCTTGAGGACGGGGGCAAACGTGACGGCGTAGCTGAACTTGTTTCAAAGGCTATCTCTGAATCAGGTGAAGTTTTAGTAAATGATCAAGTCCTAAAACTGTATTCTTTGCATCCTGACTTTGCACAGTTTTTGACAAAATACCTTGAAGGAAAACCAAGATGGCTCACATAAAAAAAAGAGCCATAGTTTATGTTAAAGCATCAGCGTACTTGATACAGCTGCTAGTAGGCGTATAGGTTTCCGTAAGGACGAGATGAAACCGGAAATATTTTGTTGAATTTGCTTTCCAAGATTTTTTTGGAATCTAACCCGTAGTAGCCGCAGAACTCGTCAACTAAACTTCCGAGTATCTGGTAATCAGCGTCTTCAAGCTCAGCGACTGCGACTTCTTCTCCTAAATGCCGTACTTCTCCTCGGATGTACATTGTTCCGCCGTGCATTCCAGTTCCGACAAAGCTAGCGTTGTGAACGTTCTCTTTCATGTTCAAGCCCAGAACCACTAGTACTCCTCCTGCCATGTATTCTCCAAGGAAGTCTTGTGCGGTTCCGCCAATCACTATTGAGGGTCTTTTTTCGAGGTATTCTTTCATGTGGATTCCAACGCGGTATCCAGCGTCGTCACGGATGAAGATTTTTCCGCCTCTCATTGAGTGCCCAACAAGGTCTCCTGCGCGTCCATGAACAACTATTTTTCCGTGGTCCATGGTGTTTCCGCAGGCATCCTGTGCGTTTCCGTGAACTGTAATGTTTGCACCTTTCATGAAGGAGCCCAAGTCGTTTCCGGGAGTTCCGTAAATGTCGATGTTAATGTGGTTGTCAAGGTCTGTTCCGATGTATCGTTGACCGTAAACGTTACGAATTTCAATGTTTTCGATGCCGTTAGCGTCCAGACTTCTAAGTAGACTGTTAAGTTCTCGATAGTACATTCCGGTGGCGTCAATCTTTGCCACTTTATTTGTTATGTTCAAGTTTTCAGGCATCGGATTTATCATATCTTTTAGTACCATCTCTCATTCACCTACCATTCTTATTCCCAAGATTTCCAGTTCCTTGTCAGTTAAGCCCACGCCTCGGAGAATCAAACGGTTTCCTCGCACGCTTTCGATGGCGTTTATTCCCATTCCGCCCATCATCTCCATAATCTCTAGGCTCCAACCTCGAAGAAGACCAACCAGCCGTTTCGCGCCAAGGTCAGGATTAATCCGTTTAGTAAGCCAAAGGTCAGTTGTTGCAATTCCCCAAGGACACTTGCCAGTGTAACATTTTTGGCACACAGTACAACCCAACGAAACCAACGCCGCAGTTGCAATGTAACATGCGTCAGCACCCAAAGCAATCGCCTTCAAAACATCAGCGCTACTTTTGATTCCTCCGGCTGCAATCACAGAGGCTCTGTTTCGTATTCCCTCATCACGTAACCGCTGGTCAACAGCTGCAAGAGCCATCTCGATTGGAATTCCCACGTTATCGCGTGTTATTCTTGGCGCTGCTCCTGTTCCGCCTCTTACACCATCCAATACCACAGCATCTGCACCTGCTCGAACTATGCCGCTGGCTATGGCTGCTGCATTATGTACTGCAGATATCTTCACGAAAACGGGTTTTGTGTAGTCTGTGGCTTCTTTTAGCGCGTAGATTAGCTGCCGTAGGTCTTCGATGGAGTAGATATCATGCTGCGGGGCAGGTGATAGCGCATCGGTTCCCATTGGAATCATTCGGGTCTTGGAGATTTCAGCGCTTACTTTTTCTCCTGGAAGATGACCGCCGATTCCGGGTTTTGCCCCTTGCCCAATCTTGATTTCGATTGCCGCTCCAGCATCCAAGTAGTCAGGGTGAACACCGAAACGTCCAGATGCTACTTGCACTATAACGTGGTCGCCGTACTTGTATAGGCTCTTTTCGAGTCCGCCTTCGCCTGTGTTGTAGAACGTGCCATATTCGCTGGCTGCACGAGCCAATGACTTGTGAACATTAAGGCTTATTGAACCATAGGACATTGCAGAGAACATGATTGGCGTTTCTAGCATGAGTTGTGGAGCTAGTTTGGTTTTCAATGTAACATCGCCTGCTTCGCTTGTCGCTAATTCAAGGCTGTCAGGTTTTGAGCCAATGTAAGTTCGTAGTTCCATTGGTTCTCTGAGCGGGTCTATTGATGGGTTTGTTACTTGGCTTGCGTTCAGGAGAATCCTGTCCCAGTATGTTAGGTTGGGTTTATCGCATCCCATTCCAGTGAGGACAACTCCTCCGGTTTCAGCCTGCTTCTTTATGCCAGTGAGAACTTCTTGAGTCCAGTTCGCGTTAGACCTGTACTTGTTGGGGTTCTCGCGTATGGTTATGGCTTGAGTTGGACAAAAAGTGGCACACCGCTGACAGTTCACGCAGTTCTCGTTTCTGCTACATAGAACATCGTCTTCCTCATCGTAGTAATGAGTGTCGTAGCTACATTGATTCACGCAGACTTTGCAGCGGATGCATTTATCGTTGTCGCGCTCAACAAGATACTCGGGTGAAACATAACTTTTCATATTCATTGCCTCCTAAACCGTAGCCTCCACAACTGGAGATTCAAGTCTTCCAATCACAGGCTCGCCTCCTCTTGGGCTCCAAACCTTATCGAGCATTGGCGAAACTAGCCGTATCGACGCCTCCTCCGAGGACAAAAACAGCACATCGTCCTTTTTTGCTGCAGTGAGTGGTCGAAGCTTGATTCTGTCTGTGAGTCCAATCATTTCGCCTTCATGAGCCACTATAATTGTGAATGGCCCGTTCATCAATAAACTGCCGTATGTTTGACGCAGAGCTCTTAGTGCAAGTTCGTTTTCTGGCTTCATTCTTTTGATGTCTGACCACAGGGGCGGAGCAATAATCTTTGAAACTATCTCAATGGGTAAACGCTGGCGCCTCATCAGAAGGTCGAAGGCATATGCCATAACTTCTGTGTCAGTGTGCATTGTGCACTTGTATCCAAACATTTCTAGGTAACGTTTGTTGATGCCGTAGGATGAGATTTCTCCGTTGTGCACAACAGTCCAGTCCAGCATGCTGAAGGGGTGAGCGCCTCCCCACCATCCCTGAGTGTTCGTTGGAAAGCGTCCATGTCCAGTCCACAGGTATCCTTCATACTCTTCTAAACAGAAGTACTCCGCCACATCCTCGGGGAATCCGACGCCCTTGAAGACTCCCATGTTTTTTCCGCTTGAAAACACGAAGGCTTTGCCTGTTTCAGTGTTGATTCGCGTAACCTTTTCCATAACGTAATCGTCAGCGGACTGATTCTCCATTTTAGAAGGTTTAGGCTGAAGGAAATAACGCCACATAATCGGAGGATCGGTAACATTGGCTTCCTGTGTGGGCATTTCCTCTTCATTTAGTATGTTGAAGCCCTCGCTGATTAGACGAGATGTCTTCTTTTTTGCTTCCCTGTCAAGGAACATTATCTGAAACGTGTAATCGTCCTTGTATTCTGGGTATATGCCGTAGGCTGCAAAGCCTCCGCCCAGCCCGTTTCCACGATCATGCATGTTTGCCATTGCCCTGATCGGATCTTTCGCTGAGAAACGTTCTCCCGTAAGGTTCATCATACCAAATATGGAACATGCGTCGAAAACCTTCTCGTCTCCGTAAGGGTTGTTAGTTTTAGCTAGGTTCTTCATCTTAGTTCACCACGAACATTTCCTGTCTTAACTGATCGGGCAACGTAACTATGCCAAAATCTTCTGAAAGAAGCTTGTCCTTGATTTCAGCCACATCAACATGATTTTTTAGGAGCCGGAAGAATATTCCAGAGTTCTCGATTTCACCCAAGAAAATGAAACCAACAATCACATTGTTTTTGAGCAGAATCTTCTTGTACACGGTTTTTTCGGGCTTAAGCTCCAGCAACAATTCATAGTCGCTGCTGTCTTCTGGGTTCACATCGCCTACTGCGATTACTGGCAAGTCAAAGTATTTTAGGGAACTCATGACAGTTCCTCCGGTGTATTCTGCTTTTTTGCCTGCCATGTTGTAGCCTGCAACGCGTCCACCCATATGAGCTAAAGGCCATAGGGGTAGGAGTCGGTTTGCGTTAATTAGGAAATCGTGGGCTTCTGCGACATCTCCACATGCGTAAACGTCAGGTATGCTGGTGCGCATGAATCGGTCTACCAGTATTCCTCTGTTCACTTTCACGGGTGTTTCTTTAACGAGTTCTGTTCGGGGGATTACTCCGATAGCGACAACGACCAAGTCGCAGGGGATTTCTGTGCCGTCGGTCATCACTACTGCTCCAACAGAATCTGTGTTGTCTTTTTTGCCCAAGATTCGTTGAACGGTTTGACCAGTTATTACTGTGACTCCTGCTTCTGTGAGCACTTTTTGTGCTATCTCTGAAGCGGTTTTGTCCAGTATGAGGTTGAGTATGTTATCTTTGAGTTCCACTAAGGTTACTTTTATTCCGCGTTTCACCAGCGCTTCAGATGCGCTAACGCCGATTAAACCACCGCCGATAACCACGGCGCTTTTGGACTGTTCAAGATTGGCTTCTATGTTTTCTGCGTTAGAGAGGTCTGTAAACGTGAAAACGCCACTTTTTTCTCCGCCATCCATTCGTGGAACAAAAGGTTTCCCGCCAGTGGCGATTAGAAGTTTCTCGTAATCGATTATGTCTCCGCCGTCAAGCATAACCTGTTTTTTGTTGAAGTCGATTTTTGTTGCGGTTCTTCCAGTAAGTGTCTGGACGTTATTGTTTTTCCAGAACTGATCACCACGATACTTCATGGTGTCTAAGGTGGCTTCTTTGCTGACGTACTCGGAGATCATGGGACGTGAATATTGTGGAACGGGTTCCTCCGAAATTACGGTCAATTTTCCCAGAGAATCAACTTCGCGGATGGCTTCAACTGCGCCTATGCCTCCCGCTGAGCCGCCGATAATTACATATTTTGTCATTACTCTTCCACCTCTTCGCAGACAAGTGCCTCGTTTGGGCAGTTAGCTACGCATGCTGGAATTTCACGGTCGGGACAGAGGTCGCATTTTGCGATGATTTTGCCTGTGGAATCAGGTTTTACGGCGCCGTATGGGCAGACCATTATGCAGGTCCAGCAGCCTATGCATTTTTCTGGGTCATGTGTTACTAGTCCGGTTTGTTTGTCGATGCTCATGGCTCCGGTTAGGCAGGCGTTTACGCATGGTGTGTCTTTGCATTGTTGGCATCTGATTGAAATGGAGTTTGGTTTGTTTGTTTCTACTCTTACGCGGCTGACTGGTTTGGGAGATTCTTTTAGGTATGCTTTGATGGGGTCTTTGGTTTTTGAGTGTTCTATTGTGCAGTAGACTTGGCAGAGTCCGCAGCCTATGCATGCTTCTTGTTTGATTGAGATTCTTTTCATTGTGCTTTCCTCTCTCCCCCAATTAGTTGGCATACGGCAACCTATTGCCGATAGAAAATCAGACACATGTTTATAAAGCTTTCTGAATGAGTATTCAGACACAATGACATGCTACTTCAGACACCTGAATGAAATCTTCAAAAAAGCCAAAATAACAGTCACAAAAGAAAACAAAAAAGACATTGACAAAGCCATCCACAGCATCGTCGGAATCGAATACAAGAATTGCTCAGCAACATGGAAAGAAGTAAAAAAGATAATTGCAGAAAACGAAACAAAGTTTGTGAGCAGGCTTAAAGAGGAGCTAGAAAAAAACTAGCATTCACCTGTTCTAATATTTGGGCACAAGCAAACAAGATACTGATTGCCGTCCCGTTTGCTCTAGCCAGAGGGCCATTCACAGTTCTTGGCGGTCAATGATGTATTACAGCAGCCATTACATGGAATGTAGGTTGCTGGGGTCTAGTTGAGTTTCGATGCCGTTGAAGCGTAGTCGGTTCATTCCAAATTCGTTGAGTCTGGTGCATATTTGGTATAGTGATTCTTCTGCTCCAGTTAACAGGCTTTGTCCGTCTGAGGTCAGTGAATATACTTTTCGGGGTCGGTCATGTTTTAGGTCCCATTCGCTTTTGATGGTGCCGTTCTTTTCAAGTTCATTGAGCATAGGATATACTGTGCTTGGACCGAAATAAACTCCGAAATTTCGTCTAATGCTTGAGATAATTCCATATCCATGCAGGGGTTTGTCATTCAATAATCCTAAGACAACTAGGTCGAGGAGTCCTCGAACAAGTTTGGTTTCAGCTTTTCTTAATGTTTGGTGGTTCATGTTTTATTCTTCCGGTTGTAGTTATGTTATACACATATACAATATGTCCCTTTCACGACATATTGTTGATTCTATAACACAAAAAACATCGATTTAAAGATGAATGTGACAACAAGTAATATCAAAGCATATCACAACACTAGCTCAACAATAAACAATACCCCAAAAACACAAAAAATAGACAAAAAAACAGCAACAAAAACCCAAACAGACACAAAAAATAGACCAAAAATCAACAACACAACTCAATATCCAAACTGTAGATAACTGTAGAACACAAACAACACAAACAACAAAAAAACTACAAAATCAACCAACCAAAACAGGGCGCAAACTACTAAATCGCCATAAAACACAACCCAAAAAAAGAGGCGGCTAAAAACAGAGAACTATTTTCCTTTCAGTTCTTTCTCTAACTTTTCTAGCAGTTTCTTTTGTTGTTTCGTCAATTTTTTAGGCGTATGAACAACAACGTTCACAAAATGATGACCCTTTCCCCATCCATGCAAATGTGGCAAACCTTTTCCTTTTAACCGAAAAATTGTTCCGCTTTGGGTTCCCGAAGGAATTTTAAGTGTTGCATTCCCGTAAAGAGTTGGAACGTCAATTTTGGTGCCTAAAGCTGCCTGAGGAAAACTTACTTTAACCTCGTGAAGAATGTCGTCTCCTCTTCTTTCAAAGAGTTTATGACGCTTAACATGCACAACCACATACAGGTCACCCTTTGGTCCACCTTTCAAGCCAGGTTGTCCTTCACCAGATAACCTAAGACTGCATCCATCTTCAATTCCAGCTGGAACTTTCAAGTTTATTTTGTGCATACCCCGAGTGGACCCACTACCCTTGCAGGTTTGGCACAGGTTTTTAGAAGGAAAACCTCTTCCGCTGCATTCTCCACAGGGTTGTACTTGTGTAAAGTACATCCCGCCAAGGCTTCGTGTATGCTGTATTTCGCCTGCTCCTTTACATTTTGGGCATTTTTGAGAAGCTGTTCCGGGCTTCATTCCACTACCGTGGCATGTTCCGCAAACATCGAAACCCTGAACCTCAATCTCTTTCTCTAAACCGAACGCAACTTCATCTAAAGTTATTTCAATGTCATATCGCAGGTCTGCCCCTTTTCGGGGACCATTCCGCCGATGTCCTCCGCCTCCAAAGAACATGTCAAAGATGGAGCCAAAGCCGCCAAAGCCTATGTCTCTGAAAACTGAGGCAAAGTCTGTGCTTCTGTAGATGTCTTCCCAGTTGTATTTTCCGTTTATGCCAGCATGCCCAAACTGGTCATATTGGCTACGTTTTTCGTTGTCAGAAAGAACGGCGTAGGCTTCTGAGATTTCTTTGAACTTTTCTTCAGCGTCAGGCGCCTTGTTGCGGTCTGGATGATACTTCAGAGCCAGTTTTCGGTAAGCCTTCTTTATGTCCTGTTTTGACGCATCTTTTTGTACGTCAAGGACTTCGTAGTAGTCGCGCTTGTTACTCATCAGCAATTCAGCCTAAGCCGTAAAGAATACTGTATCACTCTTTTTTGTTTTCTTTTACTTCTTCATATTCCGCGTCAACAACGTTCTCTTTGGATTCACCAGATTGTTCTGCTTTTGCTTGCTCTGCCTGTTGTGCCTGTTGCGCTGCCGCTGCTTGCTGGTAAACAACTGTGCTAACCTCTTGCAGAATTTTAGTTAACGCTTCAGATTTAGCCTTGATTTGGTCAACGTCTTTGCTGCTTAGTGTCTCTCTTAATTCAGAGGCTGCCTTGTCGATTTTTTCTATTTGGGCTTTTCCAATTTTGTCGCCTAAATCAGTCTTGGTCTTTTCAACGGTGTAAAGCAGCGAATCAGCTTGGTTAAGAACTTCAATTTCTTTTCGTCTCTTTTCGTCTTCTTCAGCGAATTGCTCTGATTCTTTCATCATGCGCTCTTTCTCTTGTTCAGAGAGCTTTGTTGAAGCGGTTATGGTGATTTTTTGTTCTTTTCCAGTTGCCAAGTCTTTAGCAGAAACGTTGAGTATGCCGTCTGCGTCGATGTCGAAGGTGACCTCGATTTGCGGCACGCCTCTAGGCGCGGTGGGGATTCCAGTTAGGTTAAACATACCTAAAGAAACGTTGTCTGCAGCCATTGCGCGTTCTCCTTGTAGGACGTTAATGGTTACGCTTGTTTGGTTGTCTGCTGCTGTTGAGAAGATTTGGCTCTTCTTTGTGGGTATTGTGGTGTTGCGTTCTATTACTTTTGTTGAGACACCGCCCAAAGTTTCAACTCCAAGAGACAGGGGCGTTACGTCTAGTAGCAAAAGGTCTTTTACTTCGCCTGCTAAGACTCCTCCCTGAATGGCTGCTCCGACAGCGACACACTCCATGGGGTCTACGCCTCGTTCAGCAGGTTTTCCGAGCAAATCTTCCATGAATTTTCGTACCAGAGGCATTCTTGTTTGTCCGCCGATAAGCACTATCTTGTCTATGTCCTTTGACTCAAGCTTGGCATCTCGTAGAGTCCTCATTATTGGTTCTCGTATTTTTTCAACAATTGGTCTTGTGAGTTGCTCAAGTTTAGAGCGAGTTAATGTTATGTGCAGGTGTTTAGGTCCGCTTGTGTCAGATGCAACAAAAGGAAGATCAATGTCTGTCGTCAACAAGGTAGAAAGCTCAATCTTGGCTTTTTCGCCTGCCTCTTTGAGTCTGCGCATCGCCATAGGGTCACCACTCAAATCAATACCAGTTTGACCCTTAAACTCCGCCAGCAAATAATCAACAACCGCAGAATCCAAGTTGGTTCCTCCAAGCTGGGTATCACCACTTGTGCCTAAAACCTCGAAAACTCCACCCCCAAACTCCATGAGGGTAGTGTCGTTTGTGCCTCCACCAAAACTGAAAACCAAGATTTTCATCTCTTTCTCCAGTTTGTCAAGACCATAAGCAAGGGATGCAGCGGTTGGCTCGTTTATTATTCTTGAAATCTCAAAACCTGCAATTTCACCTGCATCTTTAGTAGCCTGACGTTGATTGTCGTTAAAGTGTGCAGGAACTGTGATGATGCACTTTTTTACTTTGTCTCCAAGGAACGTTTCCGCATCACGCTTTATTTTCTGCAAAATAAAAGCAGAAATTTGCTGGGGCGTGTACTCTTTGCCGTTTAGTTTTACTTTGTAGTCGGTTCCCATTTTCCTTTTGATTTCAAAAATAGTTCCTTCTGGATTTGTTACGGCCTGTCTTGTGGCAGGTTCACCAACAAGCAGTTGCCCATCTTTTGTAAGTGCAACCACTGAAGGAAACATTTTCCCTGCGATGGTTGGGCCTTCTGCGCTGGGTATTATTACGGGTCTTCCAGCTTCCATAATGGCAGCTGCTGAGTTGGTTGTTCCTAGGTCTATTCCTAGTATTCTTTCTCTTTTTGTTTCACTCATTTCTGTTCACTTTCTGAAGTTTCACAAGCAATCTTTACTACGCTTGGTCTGAGGACTTTGCCTTTGAAAAGGAAGCCTTTCCTTGCCTCTTCAAGGACAGTTCCACTTTGATGTTCTTTTGTTGGCACTTGAGCTAATATCTCATGCAGGTTTGGGTCAAATGATTGCCCAACGCACTCAAGTCGCTCTAAGCCCTCTTTTGTTAAGAGGTCATCCAACTTTTTATGAACCATTTTTATTCCTTCCAAGAGAGCTGCCTTATTTTCGGTTGTGTTTCCTGCCGAAATTGCGCTCTCAAGATCGTCAATGATATTGATTAGGCATGCAACCAGTTTTTCGTTGCTTCTGTTAACGGATTCTTGAAGCTGTTTTTCTGCACGTTTTCGGTAGTTCTCAAAGTCTGCCTGAAGATACTTTAAACGAGTCAAGTACTCGTTGGTTTTTTGCTGTTGTGCATTCAACTTGTTTTCAAGCTCTTTTACGGTTTCATCTACTTCTTGTTTCTTAGACGCTTCCATTGATTCTCGACTCGGTTTAGATTCTTTATTCTGTTTCTTCGGCAACAAATCCAACTCCAATATTAAAACCCTTTTTCAGGTTCAGCAACGCCTGACGAACCACAGCTTCTCTGAGATTCAGCGACTCTGAAATGCTCTTAACGCTAATGTCATGCTCATCCAAGGCGTAACGAATTATTCTGCGCGTATCAGAATTTTTAAACACCTCAAGGATGCGTGAAGCTTCTTTCATTGCAAAATTTCTGATATACAACAAGATTGCCCGTTCATTCTCTAGGGCTTCAAGTTTCTTGTCTATGTCAGAGATTATTGTTGTGAATGGCGTGATTCGTTCAGGATGCTTTGGATGCTCTAAAGTCTCATCCATTTTATCCATAAAAGAGGCAGAACTGTCTGAGATTTCCTCACGTTCAGGTTCAACATCGAAAAAGACGACTTTAGCCTTGAAAAAATGTGTTGAAACATCCAAAGTAACTGACATGTTCTTGTTTAAAGTGTAAATTCTTCTTTTTGGACCATAAGGACTGGACTCAACCGAGGATGCAACCATCCCAGCGTTTTCCATTACACGCAAGTGTTTTGCTACAAGCTGCTGACCTAGACCCAAGTCCTTAGCTAACTGAAGGGGATAGTTTGGCTCCTCACTGAGCCGTTTTATGATGTCCCTTCGTGTGGGGTTTTCCAGAATCATCAAAATTAGGTCTAAATCAGTTTCGATTGTAAATCCCTCAGGTCATGTTTTCCAAAATTTTGTCAAAACTGCTCTTCAAAATGGAGCCAACTGTAGATTGTCGAATCAGGACATACTTCTCTGGAGATGAAAAGCCTACAGTTTCTTTTCTTTGCACCAATACCACAACACTATACTACTTCAGGTAGTAAAGCGCACATAGTAAAGCACTAATATAAGCTTTATGCCCAAACCCTGAACATATTAGGAGACTAATAACAGAATATTGTTGAAAACACGCTTTTTTCTGAAAAACCAAGCAAAAAAATAAGGCCAACCTAAGAGATTTTGAACCCAGCCAAAATTTATTGGCTTCTTCCACACAGCATTAATTGAGGCAAGGGGATATTGCTTAGAAATGAGCTTCTTACTATCATAATTTTTAGTGGAATCGTTTTCATTCTCCTTGGGACGTATTTTCACAAGCATGATCAAGATAGCTGGGTTTTTAATCGCGCTTGGATGCCAGTTCCAGAATGGATTATCTATAGCGCACTAGGAGCGAGTTTCATAATCATTGCCATGATTTCAATTTTGTTTGCAATATAAGATCAAAATTTAATCAACTAATTAATTCATGTCTCCCGCAATCCGAAATCTAACTCTGATTTCTACTTTCTCCAATAATTCATTGCTCAAACTATTATAAAAATTTTAAAAGTCAATTACTTAAGCGCAACTAACTGAATTGGTTTCAATGTTCGAAAAAGCTTGGGGGAGGGTCCCAATCATAAGTTGCATGCACTTTCGCCATTTCTCCTGAATATTCAACATTTACGTCAAATGCTTCATATTGCCATCCCTTGATGTCCCCAATTGGAAATTCAGCCATTCTCAATAAGTTTCCTTCTGCGTCTCTAACACTTACGAGTATGGTTATGTTGTGTTTTGTGTTCAGACCTGAATTGAATATTGCACCGTTATAGTTGATATATTTAGAGTTGCCATTCTCGTTGTTTGTCCAATTGTCATTGACTAGAAAAGGTAATCCCTCTTTGAGGTGTTGATAGTTATCTTGAAGATGTTCATACTCTGTTTGAATTTTCAGAATATAACCTCCAATTACTACTGAAGCAATCAATATTGCCACAAAAACAAGAAATGCCTTTCTTGTTCTCCATTTCATCTCAAATGAACTACTTTTTTTATCCGATGTGACTGTTCTTTTATACATTAGAACTATCGAGGCAAAGCCCAAAGCGATTAATGTTAAACCAAAGTAGGTGAAATAAAAATCGTAATGGTTTGGAGCATATCCCCGTCCAATACTTGTATTTGGTGTAAAGACAACAAGAATGTAGCCAATTATGATTGCTAATGATGAAATAGACAATTTTTTTCTCGCATTCCAACTTCTAAAATAGTCTAATCCTTTGCCTTTAGTCAGAAATGTCAAAGTAAAAATTGTCAAAGGAATGACACTCATTATAAATAGAAATGGCAAATACCTTAGAAAAACAGAAAAAACATTATCTCCAGTCCAACCAAAATTACCTAAACAATAAGACAAGTAAAAAATCAAATACCCCGTGGCTACTCCACCTAAAGTTAAGGAGTATACTATTTTCAGAGGAGTTGTAAACTTCAAGGCAGAAGTTGATTGCATAAATAATCCTCATTTATCCTACTCGTGCACTACAACATGAAATCTCAAAATATGTTCTTATCATTTGTGAATCCAAAATGTGTATTTCCCTTCAGAAGTCTTGAAAAAAATCTTCTTGCCCTTTTTCATTTAGAGGTTAATATTTAATCAATTGATTAAATATCTCCCGCAATCCGAAATCTAACTCTGATTTCTAATTTCTCTAAATAATGGATTTGATAAATTAGCTCACAAAAACGGATAGAAGTAACATCTAATATGCAAGTAAGGCAATCACGAAGTGGATAAAATAGTTTTTTCTTAACGACTACAACAACTACTGTAACCATAATCAAGAATAACGGAATTATCATAACGGAAACTCTGCAATAGTAACAACATCAATAGGATTCATTATAACACGAACCAATCACATCATCATGTATCATATGGCTGAAGCAGCAAAGCAATCGACTGCTGATTTATTGTAGATTGAGTGTACGAAACATTCAACATTTTAAAATCCATGTTACTCTCGGGCTCGTTTCTCCAGATCTCGCGCCTTAGTCATCTGATAATCTGCAAACTCTTTCATTTCAATTGACCCTGCAAATACCCCAAGATCTTTCCTCATTTTTGCTTCCGTTAACAGTCGATCTTTACGAGTAAACAACTCCATATCATCAATAAACAAACGTATCAATTTGTCAAGATCATTAACCAGTATTTTTAGGTTTGAATATGCAATTTCATCGCCAATTCTGACTTTCCTCTCATTCGGGTAATCAGGGTTCCCCTCCCACTTTTTCCAAGTTTTCCGAAACTTCTCTATTATTTTCCGTTTGAAGCAATACCGCACTTTTAAATTGTAGTAACAAACTCCTTGACAACTAAAGTTCGGACATTTCACAGCTATTACTGCAGATCGACCCTGAAAGTCCTGTGGAATTGTGAAGAAATTCGAATTAAACCATTTAACTTGATTGTTTCCATTTTCCTCAAGAATACCAGTAACCAAATTGTTTCCGAAGGGCGATTTTGCCACAATTGAGATCTTATTTGGTCCAAGCCCAGGAATCGCCGTAGGTAAACCGATTGCTTTCCAGCTTAAGCTGAAGTAGTCTGTTTCTCCATTTGTTATGGTTGCATCTGCTGCTAGTAAAGGGTTAAAATCAGTTAATTCGCCTAAATTCCAGGGTGTTTCTTTTGAATGGTTGTTCCCATAATTGTCTTTCTGTAAAGGAGGGCTCACTTTTATTACATAATCGCAGTCCATCCCATAAGATATGTATCCAACTATCGAATAGTTAGGATCATGCATTCTTACAGCAGCGATCTTCGCTGAATCCCCCACTGGACGATCCTGTTCATCAAGTGCCCAGATTCCAAGGCGCTGCACATAAGCTTGTGAGCTACTTTGAAAATCTTTAACTCTTACCCAGTAGTATTGACCAAAACTTGGATCCATAGCTGGAGTAAATTTCAAAGGGTCGTGCCCTCCGGGACCAGGATCCACCCTGTTTAGCTCAGCAGCGTTTGGTTTGACCGTTCTACCCTTTCCGTTCTTTAATGGACCAAATAAAACGAAAATTAAAGTCTCCTTGTCAGAGCAAACGGGCAAGGGGTGAACATTATATTTAAGTTCTCTACGGGTAGCAATGCCGTATGCAGACGATGAAGCTATCCATTCTGCATCATAAGCAACGATGGGGCTCGTGCACCCCTGCAGTTTACCGAACCCTGAAGGTTGAAGACCTGGAGAGGCGCTAATCACCTTTACCCGTTGCACGAAGGGCGGCATTGACAAATCCGCGGGTGGTGGCAGATTTGGAGGGTGGGAGGCTTCGTATCCTTTAATCCAACAACCGAACATGCTGCCCACGGCATAGAAATACCGTTTATCCCAAGCACAATATTTGGGAGGATAAGGCTCATAACAACAAAGAGTCACCCACTTGTAAGGAAAAGGAGTAAGCTCGACCAGAAAAGGTGCATTGTGGAAATTTTCTTCACCGACATTGTTCCCATATTTTTTGTTGTTTTTGTTCAACGATTTGAGGTTGGGAAGCACACCGAATCCTTTACCGTCAACATTATCGTTATATCCCCAATCACTGTAATAGGAATTTTCATCATCCCAATTGGTGTTAAAATAAAGATGATGCTTGTGAGCAGATTGATATATGATCGGATGAACACAATTATCCGTTGCACAATAATTATAGACTTCTAAATTGAAAGTATTTGTAGGCCACTCCAAACCATAGAATCCGCCACCAAGGTTAATCCTCTCTAAAATCCACGTTATGCCTTGGTCTGGCGTTCTTAGCCAGAATGTTGCTTTGTCATTATCTCCTTCGTGATCATCAGAGCCTTCCACACTAGCTGGTCCATATCCGCCATCTTCTCTGAAAAGAAAAACCCACCTAATCCAAACTTTATTCATCCAAGGTGTCGGTGTGACTTGGAAAAGAACATAAGGTTCATTCGGTAGTCTTGCTTTTTCATGGCTATCAAACTTTAGATACGGACAAAATGCGGTTGCAAGTTTGAGTTCCAAAAAGTCAACGAGCCCATCTTGGTCCTTGTCAAGTGTCGGATCATCCCCGTAGCACATGAATAGTGTTCGGTTTAACTTGACAGAGTAAGTCATTATAATCTCCCCTTTTGAATATTAGATTGATTCGAGTTAAAAATTTACCTGCAAGTACGTATTACTGTGACAATTATGGAATTGGTTTCAAAAACGTCTCCAAAACTACTGTACATAATTAATTAGGACAAAAAGGTAAAAGCAAAGTCAAATCAAATAGTGTGATAAGCCAAAAAAACACCAACTAAAATGTGATTTACTCTAATATTGAAGATATCTCCAACAATCTGAAATTAAATTCTGATTTCTACGGGCTCATTGAAAACACATCGAATGTTAACATGCAAATCCACTAGGCTCGTTCTTTTGTTGTTTGTTTAGATTCTAAACAAAAACCATAATAGTAAATGCAGATAAAACCACAATAAGGGGAAAACAGAACGCCGAAGAAGAGCTTTTCTTTGATTGATTTGCTTCCAGCAACGATTAACACTGTTATTTTCATCTTACAAATTATCGTCGGCATTTATTTGCTATCAACGGTGTCCCAAAATGAGATTCTGGCGTATACTGGAGCAGGGCTTTATGCATTCTCGGGCATAGTTTTTGGTTGGCTACCAATAATTGAATTTCGTAAAAAAGGAAAAGTGAAAAATGGAAAAAGCTACATTCACACCACCCAAATTGTAGAAACGGGAATTTATTCTATTG
>PIXT01000054.1 GCA_003096235.1 Candidatus Bathyarchaeum sp.
GGCTATAGTTGACTTCAAAAAAGAAGATGCTGCTATTGGACCTCCAGTATCCATCAGGGTCTCTAAAGAGCAGGCTAGTCGTCTATTTGAGAAACAGGGCATGACAGTCTTGAAGTCACATGACCTCAATTATCATTATCTGATAGTTTTTGGAAAAAACTAGCGTAGCAATAGGGAGTTTTGTTGATGCTTTTGTATCCACACTAAAGAGTGAAGAACACAACTTAGATGTCACAACAGCTTTGATGGGCTCGATTTTTGCATCACCAACGTTTTTGTTTGGTTGCTCATGAGATTGACGCTAAGAAATAACGGTTTTTTGTGCTTTAATCTTGAACATAATGCATTGTGTAGTGTAGAACGTAGACAAAACTACCCACTTTTACCCGCTGTGAACAATAGTTTTAGCAGATTTAGTGATATTGGTGATGCATGTATTACCGCTTAATTTTCATTCCACGAACATCAACTACGCATAAAAAATCGACATGCAACACATATTGCCCAATAACCGAGATTAACAGTTCCCGCCAACTGTCAAATCTTAAATACACGCAAAGCCATAACCCCAGTGAGCAAGAAACAAAATGGACGACCTAACCCTACCCGAAGTCGAAACTGTACGAAAAAGGATAGAAACAGCAACAAAAAAAGAAGCAAAATTCTGCTTGATGGCAGCATACCTCTTTTGTGCTCGAGCATCTGAAATAATTGGAGCAACAAACAGATATGACATAGCACACAATCAAACTGTGGCTCGTGGACCAACAGGACAGGACGTTAAAATCGAAACGTTTGAAGTTGGAGACATCAAAACCCAAGCCGCAATATTCACAGTCAGAACCGCAAAGCGCGACGGAAAAATAAGAAAGATCGCCTTGCCTCTTGAAAAAAAATTTGAACCATGGACAGAGCCACTTTGCAATTACTATGCCGAGCACGGTAACGACAAAGTCTTCCCGTTCACAAGACAAAAAGCGTGGGATTACGCACAAGAAACGTTCTTTGGTCTGAGCTACCCCATAGAAAAATATAATTTGTATGAGCAAGAAGACACAAAACCAAAACCAGTCAGGGCACACATGAAACCGTTTAGAACTCACGCTCTACGCCACTTGCGAGCAACCGAATTAATTGAAACTTTCGGATTCACAGGGTTTGATCTCTCAGTTTACGGTGGTTGGACACTGCGCAGCATGGTTGGCGTCGGCTCCGCCATGTCAAGGTATGCCCACTTGGACTGGAGAAGATACTTCCCTAAATTATTGAAAAAAAGGTTTTAAACTATTCATTAAATGCAAGTTTTTAGCATCACTTTGTTAGTGCCTCTATTGCATCAAGGTTTTGAGCCCTAAAACGTCCAAAATAAGCCCAAAATGGGGCTAAAATTGCTATTTTGCTGCTGAAACAAGATAGGTAACAGTTTCGTCAAACTGTTAGATGAGAAAAATGAGTACAACAAAAAGCCAAACAAAAACAAGTACCCAACCAAAAAAACAAACACAACCACTTAAATCGCAATCCAAAAATCAGTTCCAAAAACTTTGAAATGTTCCAGAGTCAACAATAAACCCTCATGTTTTTTGCACAAAAAGGTTAGGCTTTTGAGACCAAAAGATGTGAGGGTTCACCAGCCATTAAGAGCAAAATAGTGGAAATTCCAATGTGAGCAGTCATTTTTAATATCATTAGATGTGTGATCAACATAGCTGTGGATACAAAAGCATCAACGGTTTCCCGTAATTCTCCGCGTTTCACAAAACTATTTCCTTTGTCAAAGAAAACCATTAACGCGGCATTAAATGAGTGTACCACAACCCTTTCAAAGCATAAATAATCACATCATTGTTATACGAGGAAAACGAAAGTGCAATCATTATTGAACCATAATCAGTTTACATCCAGACGAGGCAACAAACTATGCCCGAAAAAGTTATTGTAGCTTCAGAGCTATGCAGACAGTTCGAAATTGACGACATAGTTGTTGAAGTCGTAAAGAACCTCAACCTTACAGTTGACGAGGGCGAGTTCGTTTCCATATATGGTCCTTCTGGCGCAGGAAAGACAACGCTTCTCAATTTGATTGGAGCTCTAGATAAGCCAACAAGCGGAACAATCTCTGTATTCAACCATAACCTCGGAACGTATGACGAAAACTTCTTGGCTACATTTCGCTCCGCATATATCGGATTTGTTTTTCAGTCATACAACCTCATATCAACGTTAACCGCCATCGAAAACATCGCTTTCGTGATAGAGCTAGCGGGCTGGTCAAAAGAACGAATTAAAGAACAATCAAAAACGCTGCTCAATTTAGTTGGCTTAAATCATCGAGCCAATCATTTCCCAGCACAACTAAGCGGAGGAGAACGACAAAGAGTAGCCTTCGCCAGAGCCTTAGCTAATAATCCTCCTCTTATTCTTGCAGATGAACCAACTGGAAACTTGGATACTGAAACAGGCTTAGAAGTTGTAGGAATCTTAGAGAAAATTAAGAATGAAGGAAAAACCGTTATCGTAGCAACCCATGACGAAAAGCTGCTGAATCTAGCAAACCGTTCTTTATGTCTGAAGGACGGGAGGCTCACAGACAGATGAGTGAGATTTCTTTTCCGCTAAAAGATTTGGCGCGAAGAAAATCTCAAACAGTGTTAACTATTTTGGGTTTGACTATATCCACAGCGGCAACAGTTTTTCTCATTGCATTTGGAAGCAATTTAGGGTTTGAAATATCATTCTTTACCAAAGGGCAGCAATTAACCAGTGGATTTTATAACATATTCTCCCAATTCATTCTAATTGTCAGCATTCTAAATATTCTAACAGGCCCAATCATGACCTCCTTTCTTGTTCATTTGACCATGTCTGGACGAATGCGTGACATCGGGGTAATGAAAGCATCAGGCTGCTTGGGAGGCTCCATTTTTTCATATTTTTTTACTGAACTCTCGTTACTTGTGTTCCTTAGCACAATATCGGGAATGATCCTTGGAGTAGCAACATACTATTGTTCTACAATGTTTTTGAACACTATAGGTTACTCTATTTCACAAAACATAAACCTAGGCGCAATCCTTGTTGCCTCGATCATATTAATCATATTCTCTCACATCTTCGGAGCGCTACCAATACATAAAGCAGCAAAAGCAAAACCAACACAAGCAATGTCCCCAATTTACAAACTTGGAACAACCGCTGGCTTAGGAAAAAACATCACCTCAAAACTTGGTCTTACCATCAAAGTTGCATATCGTAACTTGGTCCGCAGAAAATCTGCAACTAGTCAAGCAATACTTTGTCTAACTGTTGTTTTAACTTTGACCACGGTAACAATTGTGGGAGGAATGGTTGCAAACCAGACAACTACAAGTTATGTTGAACGAGCCGTCGGCAGAGACATCGTAGTTTTAGGGCATCCAACTATGACAGAACGCTATGTTAATTTGCTTTCCCAGTTTTTTGAGGAAAAAGAACTGGAACAAATTGATTATGGCAGTTCTGACTTCATTATTTCAGAGTCGTTGATAGCCAAACTGGAGAACATACAGGGGGTTAATGAAATTGATCCTCGGTTAATATTGGAAACTTCCGTGCAAGAAGTCCCTGGAATTGTTCTTGATCCTGTTGAGCAAACAGGCGCAATAATTATCGGAGGCAGCCGATCTGATGAAGCGTTAATTTTGGGTGTAAAACCTGAAATGGTTATTAACAATTGGATGACTTTTGGAAACAAACTGGACGAAAACGAGCAAGATGCTGCATTGATTGGAGATTCCTTGGCTGTGAACATGTTTGATGATGCTCTTAATCAATCAATCAAAGTTTTTGATGAAAGCATACTGCCCTATGACATAGTTGGTGTATGTGTTGATCCGCTGAACAATGGAAAAGTCGTGTACATGCCCATAGACACAGTATACAAAGACACAAAACAACAAGGCTACAACATTGTTCTTCTCCAGATTGATGCTTCAGAGAATCCTCAAGTTCTCACTCGAATAGAAAATGTTGCTGCAGAAGTAAGCATGAATGCTCTAGAGCTTAATAGTATCTTGGATAAGCATACACATTTTTTGAATAACATCTGGTCGTTGGTTATGTTTTTGCCGCTCTTCTCTTTGGCAACAGCAGCAATTTCTCTTCTCAGCTATCTGATGCTTTCCATTTCAGGACAGCAACATGAATTTGGCATAATGAGAGCCATAGGAGCAAAGCCAAAAAGCATAATGAAAATAGTTTTTTCTCAAGCGTTAGTGATTATTTTAGTTAGTGGGGCTGTAGGAATTTCTCTTGGAATATTCATAACTTTTGGGTTTTTGATTCCTGACCCAGTTATTTCGCAGTCTACACTTATTTCGGTATCAGCGGGGCTAATTGTTATCTTATGTTTTCTATGCATATCCAGCATGTATCCAACCCTGAAATCAGTAAAGAAGACAGTTATTGACGCACTTTCTACAGAATAACTGAATACCCGATAAAAACATAAATATGTCCAAAATGAGCACTTAATACTGCCGTCAGGGGGTTTACGAGTTTCACACAAAAAGCTGGTTGACCACATACTCCACTAAAAAAGAACAAAACACAGGTTTCACTGATTATCCTCAATATAATCTGGCAGTTTAGGCCCCAAATTAGCTTGAAAATGCATTAAATCTTTTATGTGCCCTTGAAATTCATCCACGAAATTTTGAAGCTGCAAAATAGGAACAACAGGAACTTTGTTGTAAAACTTCACTGGACCCGGAAACAATGAAAGAATCGCTGGAAAAAGAGTTGCTTGTTTCCAATTGCTCAAACCTATTTTTTGTTGCAGAAAATGTAGGGAATTTGCTAGAACTTGTGTTCGTTGAGCTTGTGCATCAGCAACACGTGTTATTGCTGAATTTCCCCAACCACGCCGCCAACGTTTACAATCTACGCAAACAATAATTGGTTCACTATACGCAATGACATCGATTTCCCATCTTCTTTGTGCCGCTTTAAATCTGAAGTTACGTTTAACTGCGAAATTGTTTTTCTCAAATGCTGTGGCTGTAAAGTTTTCAAATTCTTTCCATTCAAGAACTTTGCAGACTCTTTCGATGTCTGTTCCTTGGTTGATTGCGTGAATGGCAAGTTTGACACGTTGGTTCGAAGACAGTTCGATCAATTCGTTTTCACATTCGATTACTCCAACTTCACGAAGACCACGCAAAACATTGTTGGCGACTTGAACAGGAACACTAGCTTCTTGGGCAACAGTTTCTGTTGCAACTGGACCACTATTTGTGTATTTTAGTATAGCAATCAAAATGTCCGTTTTTGTCGTCATTTGCTTGTTAATCCAACTAGTGTTTTAGATAAACAAATCTTCTTCTGGAGAGCGTACCATCTTTGTCGCTTTTGATGTTTCAGATTTTGGGTAAGAATATCCACGGATTAAAGCTACAGGAATACCCTCGTTTGTTTGTCCGATAACAAGCTCAGCTGCTGAAGCTAACTCGTCGGCGATGGCAGTCCTTTTGATTCTGATGGTATACCCAAAGAGGTCTTTTTCGCCTCTTCGATCTCGTAGTGGCTCAAATCCGGAAGTGCCCAAAGCTATGTTGATTTCACCATGACGCAACGGGCGTCCATGAGTGTCAGACACAATGACTGCCACATCTTTTCCAGAGCTTTTCAGCACATTTTGTCGTATTCTTCGGGCTGACAAATCAGAATCTTCAGGCAAAAGCGCCACAACCGTGTTTCCGGGAACATTAGACTGATCAATCCCCGAGTTAGCACAAACCAAACCGTGCTTTGTTTCTGTGATAAGTTTCCCGTTACGCATACGTACAATATTTTTTGATTCCCTAAGAACAACTTCAACGAGCCTAGAATCTTTGTTGTTTCTTTCGGCAACTGATTTTGCAAACTCTGAAGGTGTCACGGTCTCAAGGTCTACAACATTGCCTTCAGCTCTAGCAACTACAACATGAGTAATCACTATCACGTCACCCTCTTGGATAGGAGTTCCCTGCTTTTCAGCGGCTTGGCAAATCAGCAAAGCCAAATCGTCGCCTTCTTGTATTATCGGCAACCCCGTTATCGGGAATACCTCAACTTTATTCAATCACAGCGCCTCTCTACTGGATTAACTGTCGATAGTTTAATATCATTCGCATCTTGAAATAAGTAACAATTGCAGGCAACTGTTTAATACAAAATTTTGTGTCAGTGTTTTTTACATTTTTGCCGTAAATATCCCGTGAACCATACCGTAATTACTTGAGGCAAAACTAAAGATGCAAATAAAAATGTAAAAAACCGCTTATTGGTTTAAGCTAAAGACACTATTTATGTTAAGAATTAACATTGGAGCTGACAGTAAATATAATAGCCACTTACTCAAGAAAAGCCTGCCTTCTTTAGATCATGAAGCATGTTAAAATTAGAAAAGGTCACAAGTTTAGGTTCCAACGGCTCCAAAACAATTTGGTGAAACATAACGGATTCCACGTAGATTCTTGATCATGGCGCGCATATTCATGAATCGCTGTTTCACATCCAGTTATGCTTCCAACAGTGGGCTTTGAGAGTTGTCCTTATCTAAAACATGCTTCGGTGTTTTCCGCAACAGATTCAAAGTTTTAACTTATCATATCCTTTTTTAGCCCTGCAAAGGTGTTCAGTGTTCAGAGTTGTGTTTCGGCAAGTTTCGTTTTTGTAACCCTTTGTTTATTGTTTAACTTGCCGAGTGAACCAATGAAATTATCGGATAAATGTTAAAAAATTAAATTAAATATTTGATGATTTGCCGTTAAAAGGTAAATATAGTTTTGTTTCGTTTATTTTCGCAACAAAGAACGACTGAGAAAAAGTTGATTTGGGTCGGTCAAATAAAAGATTTGATGAATATCTAAGGAAGGGCAGAAAAAATTGGCACTGAAAAATATTCAGGATGCTTTTCAAAGAAAATGTGTGAACAAAAAACATTTTTTTGTAGCGAATATAGAAACATGGATGTTAATGATCGTTTTTTGTGAAAGCATTACGAGGGTATTGCAGAGCAGCCGTCGATGTAAGTGTTAGTTTCTTGTAGGTTTGGATATTTTGGAAAGCGAAACTAACTGGCAGTGTGCTTGTTTTAAAGAAATAAGAGATTGTGTCGAAGCGTTTTTTGCGTTATAGCTCACGCTTTTTTGGTTACTGGCAACAAATTAGACCCATATATAAGCTTCGAAAGCAATCGTAAATTTTTAGCATGAAATGGTTTTTTGAAAGCATGTTTGTAGAAAGCACTGGTCTGTTGAGTGAAGTGGTTGTATGAATTTTAGTTTGAATAAACAGTTATGAGAAAGTTTTTCAAAAAAAGGCTGTTTTCAACAATCTTCTGCTATTAGGCTCATAATAGACTGGTTTTATAGTGGGAGCCAAAAAAAAGGCAGGTTTGTTAGTCTATTAGCACTAACCCAAATGTTTCTGGTGCACCTTTCATCGGAAAAAGTATAGACATACTTGCATTATCTAGTGTTTGTTTGATGTTGACGCCCACAGATTGGGCAGTGTAACGTGCCTCAGTGGGGTGGATACAAACCTTTTTTTCAACATCACATTTTTCACATACCAAACATGAGCCAGTTGTGAACCCTAACGCCAAAGGGTAACCCTTATTCATAGCAGCCTTTTCGAGGTCACGAACCATCTTCAGCAACTTTAGTTTATCTTTCTTCCAAGAATCCCAAAACGCGTGTATTTTTTCGTGCATTTCTTTGGTTAAGGAGGGATCGTTTTCGTTTTTAGAAAGAAGTTTAGCAACTTCGGGGGATACGTCTACTTGACTTTTGAATTTTAGAACTAGTGCATAACTGTATTCGCTCAAAGTTTTCTTAAAGTCGTCAACACTAGGCGAATAAGGAGGGCACATCAAAGTTTTTCCATAATGTTTGCACCCTATTTTACATTTAAGTACAACACGGTGCTCAACAATTATTTCGTTTGCAGAAATCACTTTTGCTGCTGAGGCACCAAGCTCCATCGCCAAGTTTTTAAGAAAATCAAATTTGGTGAGGTCTATTTCAGTTTTCATTGATTATCACTTTCTTCACACATGATGTATCGTTAAATCTTGCGGTTGCTAAGTATTATTTGTTCAGGGTACGCGTAAACGTTTATTTGTTTGCCTCTGACAAAACTGATTATGTATGAATCGCAGCTTCTATAACCTTTTGTCGACAGCGTTGCGGTGTCCCACATTTTCGACATAGCAACTAGTTTTGCATCTGTTGAAAAGTCTGTACGCTGTTCAATAACTTTGTCTGAAACGTTTATTCGGGAAACTTTGGTCTCCCGTATACCTTTTTTATGCTAAGCCTTTATTTCGGAGACTAGGTAGTTGATGATTTCGTCGGCGACGTTTATTTCCGTGACCGACTGTAGTCCTCTCCATCCGGGTTGACTGTTCAATTCGATAATTACAGGTCCGTCTGGTCCTTCTATTAGGTCTACGCCTGTAACCTTGCAGCCTATGACCTTAGCTGC
The DNA here is from genome assembly GCA_003096235.1 of Candidatus Bathyarchaeum sp. Next base: position 8,509 of record PIXT01000054.1, read on the forward strand.
CTTAACTGCAAGGTTTTTCAGTTCTTCGGACAGGTTTAATGATACAGGTTTTGCTCCGAGGCTGACATTGGTTTTCCAGTTTTCTGATACCCGACGCATAGAGGCTACGACGCGGTCGCCTATAACGAATGCTCGGATGTCTGAGCCTCCGTGTGGAATGAATTGTTGTAGGTACAGGACTCCATGGTAAAAAGAGATTGTTCTGAAGACTCTTGCGGCGATGTCGGGGTCTGTGATTCGGGTGGCGCCTACTCCTCGTGAGCCGAATATTGGTTTCACTACGACATCTCCGCCTAGTTCATGGAAGCATTCGAGTGCTTCGTCATGACTTTCTGTTACGGCTGTTCGTGGGACAGGTAAGCCGTTTTCGTGAAAGAGGGTCAGGGAGCAGTATTTATCTACGGAACGTTCGATGGACAGGGGTGGGTTGATGATTAGTAGTCCTAGGCGTTCTAGTCTGTGCAGAAGGTTCATTGTGAATAGTATTTCTTCTAGGGAACCTCGTCCAATGGGGCGAGTTATCATGGCGTCTATGTCTTTGGCAAGGTCTATTTGGTTTACTGATACTTCAGGAGTGCAGTTTACGCGTCCAATGATTGGTCGGTAACCAAAAACTATTGGTGTTATGTTTTGTTTTTCCATTGCTTTGCGTAGTTGTGTGGAGCACCAGCCGTTTTGGTCTCGGGTCATGAGTCCAATTTTCAAGTGTTATCCCTTCACGCATCAAACATTATTCGGACAAATTAAAGTAATGGTTTACACACGCTTTCCTAGGCATGCTAAGTAGTTATGGAAACGGAATTTTGTTGTTGCTTGGTTTTTACAGAAAAAGGCTGTTTTCAACAATGTACCTCTATTAGTATTCTAATATGGATTTGCGTGTTAGAATTTGTGGATTGAGCATAGAAGTTGTTTTGGTGTTTTTTGTTTCTGTGAGATGTCGAGGTGCAGGTAGGCGCCCTGTTTGTTGTTGTATGGTGCGCCTTTTCTAGAAAATATAGTTAATACTCGTCCGCCGTGGATGCTACGGTAGCCGTCTGTGCATGATTGGTGTCCCCGAATTAGTGCTTTGACGTTAAGCATCTTCAGAAGTTTGGTTGTGACGTCTTCGCCAAATAGTTTGCCTGCTCCTCGTGGTGAAGCGATTGTTCCTTTTATTCCCGTCCATGGGTCATTCCACAGGATTTCTTCAAGGTGGATTTGTTTGGGGTGATTTTTGTGGGCGTAAGCGATGTCAGTTACTGTTTTGGCTTGGCTTGGGGCTCCGCCGTGAAGCAAAATGTACCTGTTTGTTATGACTACTCCCGTGTAGAGATGGTTGAAGAGTTCTCGTAGTTGCAGGTATGCTTCTGAGCCCTTTGTTCTGAACCTGTTTTCTAGGTGAACAGGCAAATCATGAGGAGAGGCACGCA
>PIXT01000055.1 GCA_003096235.1 Candidatus Bathyarchaeum sp.
ACCACAGATGTGCTACTTCACACAGTCGATGATTCAACACCCCTATTCTTTGAGACGCCACAAAAAGTTCTCCCTCCCGGAAACTACAACATCACGCTAGTTCTGAAAACATCATCCACCGCACCAAATCGGGTCATTACAATAGCGGCTTTGAATGAACCCGAAAACTCCAAAATAGTCACCAAAACAATTGACGGTAACGACTTCAATGCAGCGGACAAGTGGCAACTCTTCACGTTCAATTTCACAGTTGAACAGCCGACCTTTATAGAGTTCACCGCTTCTGTAACAAATTCCGCAAATGTATACTTCTCTTCTATGACTGTCGCACAGGTGTCAGGCGGGAAATAACTTTGAAGGTTTGTGCTGTAACCACTTTGCCTCCACACAGGGATGGCGTAGCATTATACTCCGCTGAACTGTATCCACAGATATCTAAATTGGCGAACGTACAAATTGTTGCAAACATTTCAAAGCAGCAAAAATTAGCAAAGTCTTGCAAAGAAAAAAATGCCCCTGTTCTAAGCTGCTGGAAACGAGGTCTCCTATATCCCTTCCAGGTTTTTCGTTCCACACTCAAAACTAGATGCCACATTATTCATCTGCAGCACGGATGGCTACTATATGGCGGAACCGTTTCTTCTCTTCTTTTTCCAGTTTTGTTAGCTACTTTCCGTTTAAGCAATAAACCAACTGTAGTCACCATGCACACGATTATACGCAAAGACGCTCACCTTTACAACAATTTCTTTGTTAACTTGCTGGCAAAGATGGCTGTTTTGTTCACTTCACGGTGTATCTTACATTTTTCACACAAGGTGATTGTACATAACCGTTTGATGAAAAAAATTCTCCAAACAGATTACGGCGCAAAAGCACAAAAAATCGTTATGATCCCACATGGAGTAAAACAGGCACCTAAGAAGCCTGAATCCCCACAAAAAAGCAAAGAAACCTGCATTTTATCTCTAGGATTCTTACGGAAAGGAAAAGGAATTGACTATCTCCTTGAAGCCTTCAAAAAATTTGCTGAAAAGTGCCCTAACACAAAACTTGTAATTGTTGGAGCAATCCACGCACACGACAAAAACTGCTCCACCACAGAACTTTACTCATTACCTGCAAGCATTCAAAGGCAGGTGCTTTTCACAGGATTTGTAGACGAACAAACATTGAGCCGCCTCATCTGGAAAAGTGACGTAATTGTACTACAATCTACAGAACCATATTATGTTGAGGCTAGTGGAACGCTGGCAGCAGTTGCAGACTACGGCAAAGCACTTGTCTGCAGCAAAGTACCAAAATTCCAAAGCGAATTACAACATGGACAACATTGCATTTTTGTAAACCCCTCCAATTCAATGGAGCTGTCTCAAGCACTTGTTTTGTTAACCAACGACAATGAACTCAGAGCACATCTTGGAACAAACCTTAAAGAAAAATTTGAGAACAGAAACTGGAACACCGTAGCAAAGGAACACGTTACACTATACCGTCACCTTATTTGAAAAACAATAATCAAAAAGGACACCGAAAAAAAGACTCACCACTACATTTTACTAACTAATTTAACCCATTTTTCAGCTATTTTTTCAACATCAAACCGCATAGCTCTCTTCACACAATTTCTTCTAATACTCTGAGGATACCCATCCCTCCAAATCTTAAAAGCAAGATTCACCAGCTCACTATCACTATTTGCAAGCCAACCTGTCGACCCATCAACAACCGATTCGCTGGGTCCTTGCATGTTATACGTGAGTACTGGTGTTCCACAAGCCATGCTTTCGATAGGTATGTATCCGAAGGGCTCATGAGCAAACGTGAAAAGCACATAGAGTGCGTTAGAGTAAAGACTCACCAATTCCTCATTAGACACTGTACCTAAAAACTGGATGTTAGGGTGCCTTGCAATATATTCTGGGATACCCGTTGCCTTGTAGCCAAACGCTTTAACTTTCACTCCCTTATCGGCTACCTGCTTGATAACCCTGAACTTTGTTTCTTTATTGTAAATGCCAAAGTATGTCAACACGTAATCTTCTGACGGCTCTGAAATTGCTGGTTTGAAAATATTGCACTCTAACGGAGGAGGAATCACACAATCAACTGTAATGCCTAAATCCTCATACATCGACGCACAAAACCTTGAGTTAGCTATCACCGAATTTGACAGCTCAGCGTGACCTCTCAAAGTTTTCTTCTCTAAACACCTCAATACTGGGGCAACCAAAAAGTATGCATATTTATAATGTCTAGGCAACTCAAAGCGCATGTCGTCGAGCGCTCGGGTTATTGGACCCTGAGCATAGTAAAAGTGGGACTTGATCTTAATACACGATGAAGTGTTGATTACTATTTCATTATCATCAAAACAATTCAACGGGAAATTATTCTTCGATTTAAGCATTAACTTTGCCCAAGCCTCAAAAAACGGAACAGAAAGTTTCATGTTGAATTTGGAACCTGAACTTTTAACACGAATCCCCTTTTCCTTAGCTATCTTCCTGACTTCTTGGCTGACGCTTAATGTAACAAGGGTGATACTGTGTCCATCTTCCTGCAGTTTCGCAGCTAAAAGAGCTGGCGGTCTTGTAGCCCCTGCTGTTGTCAGAAGGGGATCAGTGACGAAAGTTATGTTCATGGCTAAACTCCAGCACATTTATTTTAACTGCTTTAGCGCCTCTATGATTTTTTCAGTCGATTTCTCTATCGTAAACTCTCTTAGCGCTCTCTCTTTGGCTTTTAACCCCATTTCAGCGGTGAGCCGTTCATCGTCTATCAAACACTTCATCTGGTTTGCAACATCATTTGAATCACTGGGGTTAACCAAAAAGCCGTTCTCTCCATGTTTGATGAACTCTTTTGTACCCCCCTGATTTGAAACAATTGAAGGCTTTCCAAAAAGAGCTCCTTCTATGGGAACTAGACCAAAAGGTTCATGGAGAGCTAGATGAACTATGAACTTGCAGTTTTTGTAGTGACTTACAAGTTCTTGCTCATTAACCTGTGACTGAAATACTAGATTCTTTACACCCATCTTCTCTGCCAATAACTTAATTCTCTTTTTTAGTGGACCATCACCTATAATGACAAGCTTCACTTTTGACTTGTAATCTGCTGGAAGTTGCTGATATGCTCTCAAGAGACTGATGTGATTTTTCATAGGAATCATCGCTCCTATAGCTAGAATATAATCCCTTGAACTGTAACTCACACAATCTTTGGTTTGCTGTCCAATTTCTATTCCAGGATATGCAACAGATATCTGACTGTTCAGACCATATAATGATTTGATGACACCTTTGGTGTAGTTACTGTTGACAATTATTTTGGTGTAACGCTTTGCAGTTTTCTTGTCAACGACACGAAGAAGGTTAATTGACGGTCCATACAATAACTCTGAAAGAAATATTCCTGTCACAGATTTTCCGTAGCATTCTGTACTTGTTGGTCTGGTAGTAGAGCTTAACTCCTTGCATGTTATGCCCGATAGTTTATTTTCCCATAGTGCTCGGAGTGGTTCTCCACAATACCAAACAAGATTTGTTTTTAGGAACACTGTTAGATAGTAAGCTAGAAACGGGTCAATGTGATGGTGCACCAGCACTACATCAAATGTTTTGAGGTGCTGGGTCAGTTTTTCTAAATTCTTGATTGTACTTATTGACGGAGGAAATCCAAAAGGTAACTTGTTCATTTTCAAGTTTGAATATGCCCTTTTTTTCCAGTCAGATGGTAATGGACCGTCATAGAACAGTTCAGGGTCAAAGCCCATTTTTTTCATGTAAATTCCGTGGAGTATTGCTGTTTTTTCAGCTCCCCCAAACCTGCCTAATGCGTGGTGGAGAATTGCTATCCTGATTGAGAGCTTCCTCCTTGTGCTTGTGATAAACAATGTTTGTGCTTGTTTTTTCGTATTTTCTGTTTTAGATAGTTACCCATTTTTTCTAATTTTTTTGAGGGTACAATCAGTATTGGTGTCACCATGATCAGTGTGACCAGTGAGATTTGCAGTCCTATGTCAGCGTATGTTTGTCCTGTGAAGTATATTGTTACTGTGAAGTTGCCTGTCGTGTTTATGTAAAATCCGTTAACTAGAGAATAGACTGGGATTGACGATATTTCTTTGTCGTTTATGTATGCTTTCCACAGTGGGTGATATGATTCTGAGAATACTAGAAGAAACGGTTCGTCACTGTTTTCGATTTGGGCTTCATATTTGCCTGAGTTTATTTGTGTATAGCTTACTTTTGGTCCAGATTCTGCTTCGAATATGTCATCCAAGAACCCAGAATCTCCTTCGTCGTTGAGCGTTATCGTTAATCCGTCTAATTTTACTGTGCCCATTGTGCTAACTGTTATGTTTTGTTCGCCCGATTTGAGAAAGATTGGTTCAATCTCGTAGAGTTTTGTTTTGTTGTCTGAGTTGTTGCAGGAAATGGTGGTTGTTGTGTTGTTTATTGTAAGATTAAATGCTCCATAGTTTGGAGTTGGAGTAAGCTGAAATGTAACTCTATAGTATCCATCTTGGGGGATAAACACTTTTTCTGAAACAATCGGCGCTGTGTATGCCTCAAGTTCCCATACACTTACCATATCATATGCTGGAGCAGATGTCACACGAAGCCTAATTTTCTCTGTTACTGTCGGCTCTGTAAAAGTGTGGGTACGGTTAAACATGCTATTTTCAGTCACTGTAACTTGATCTATCCAGTTAGTTCCATTCCATGTTTGAATCACGTAATCTTTTGCATAAGCGCTCTCAAAAAAGACTTGCACTCCAACAAGTTCTTGCGCTGTGTCCCACTCAATTTGTAGCCACTGTGGCATTGTCTTGTTTTGAGGGTTTGATGCCCATCTTGTTTCAGGGTTTCCATCGTTGGCGTTATTCTCTCGCAACTTGCTGAACTCATTTCCTTCAAATGAGCTTGCGGATGCGTTGCCTTTAGGTGAAACGTTTAATCCAAGCTCTGTGGCGTGAACTTGGAATTCATCTAAGATAATGCTGTCTTCTTCGTTTTCGAGCCCGTAGATAACAAGCTGATCAAAAGCTATTTTTCCTGAGCCGCCAATTTCAGTCAAGTGACTGCTTACGTTAAGGTACACTGGTCCAGCCTCGTACCATTGTGTTTCTTCGCTGGAGCTGATGAGTCGTAAGTTGACTGTTTTGTTGTCTATTTGTAGTTGTGGTGTTCCTTGGCTTGGTTCTTGGTCTAGGAGAATGTTAAACATGTATTCTCCTTCACGTAAGATTGTTGTGTTCGCTGAAATCGATGTTGAGGGAGAATCTGCTTCTAGAATATAGCCTTGATTTGGTGCGGTGGTCAGGTGCCATCCTGATGGAATCTGATGGGAAAACGTGTTGTGTGCACTTAAAATGTGAATTACCCTGCCGGAGTAGTTCTGAATCTGGTTAACCACATTTTCGGTTTGCTTCTCTAATGTCGAGGATTCTACAACTGCAATAGCATCAACATCATTCCAGCCTGTTCCATCGTTGGTGAGGCTAATTTCATGTTTTCCCTTCTTTAACGTCAAAGAACCAATGCTTATCCATTTCAGTGTTGTCCGAGCATCTGCGTTGGGGTACACACTTTCAATGGGGATACTGTCAACATGAACAGCTAGATTGCCCCGATCATTACAAAACCCAATGCGTATCATTATTTCGTAATCGCCATCTTCCGCTACTTCAAAAGGGATAGTCACCCTGTTTGTTCCAGATGTTGTTAATGTGTATCTGCCAACGGCGAATACCCCAAAGTCCTCCCATGGAGCGGCTTTTCCCCAGTAAGCTGAATAATTTGTGGTTGGCATTGCAAACTGTTCTGCCCGTATCACATTCATTTCTTCTGAAGAAAGCATAACTAAGTCTAACAGGTCACTGTCATCAAATAGAAGCACTCCTGAACCGCCAAGCACTGATTGTCCCAAAAAATTAGAGTTTTCTAATTGATCTACAAATATGAATGTGCTTTGGCTGAAATTGAATGAATCAATCTTTGACGTTGTGAAAAAGCTCTTAAAACCGCCAACAACCAACGTGTATTCAGAGACACCAAAAATTCTTTCACTGTGAAAACTGTTTTCTAATATTACTGAGCCACTTTGATTGTAAACCACTTCTGCGCCTTCTTGCTGTATAAAAAATGATTTAATGTTTTCACTGGCATAATCCGGCAATACAACATATTTGTAATCAAATGCGCCGAGCAGCTTCAACATCTGATCACTCACATCTTTTCTAGCTACTCCAAAACGAAGATAGCTGACTAATTGACGAGATTTAAACGTGTGACCGCCGTCTTGGAGAATTGGCTTGTCATGGATAAATGCGCTGTCGTAGCCGAGGTCGTGTCCCCATCCTATTTTAGTTAGCATTCCTCCTGATCCAAAATCTGTTAGTGCACCTGACGACAGTTCCCACTCGGCAGGGCTGCTAGTTACCGTGATTATTTTGAATTCCTGAGGTTGATTTGCGATCCAGTTGTAAGGTGTCATAAGGTTTTCGGGGGGATCGTAAACTTGAAGTCCATTTTGTAAAAAGAACCAGCATGTAAAAAAGCCGCTTAACAAAATGAGTATCAGTAACAACGTAGAGGAATAGTGCAAAAAGGTTCTAATCTTTTTTAGCGCCTTGTTGAAATGTTTTAATGAAAACGTTTGTTTGTCTGCATTGTTGGTTGCAGAAGTTCCAATGTTTATTTCTAAATATGTTTCTGTTGCTTGTGAAGCTCTTCTCTTTGAAACGTAGCCCGTGAGTATGCTGACAAGTACTGAAATAAAGAATGCATGGCTGAACGCAGTCATCATTACAAATCTGCTTGCTGCTCTGAATACCGCAAAATGTGGTATGTTAAACCAAGCCCACACAAAGATATTTCCATATGGCGAACTAGGGCCTTTTGCCAAAAATACTGAAACTAAGCATGAAACAAAGAAGAAAAGTGTATACCTGTCTGTTTTCACAAAAACTGTTGAATATGCAATCAAAAAAATGGCAACCAGAATTAACGAGACAGGTATGATTTGAAGGCTCACTTCGGACGTGACATCGACAATATAGAAGTACCCCCACTGTTCAACACCACGCAAAGCAAATGCATCACCCATATTCCCGTAGCTGTGCATTACAGCCTCTTCTAAACCGTAAGTGAATTCTGATGAATAAAATGGGGCACGTGCATTGTTTACAAATGGCAGTATGTAAAAGGCAGATACTAAAAGAAATACAACTCCTGAAACCGTGAATACCTTAAGTACTCGTTTTGTTCGATTCCAAAAATGAAAGTTGTTCTGTGGTGTTACAACGTAGACCACTGTAAACAGCGCTAAAAACAGAATATAAATTACAGCTGATAACGGGTTGAACCCTGTTAAACAGATAGCTAATGCCAACGCAAACAGTGTCAAAT
>PIXT01000056.1 GCA_003096235.1 Candidatus Bathyarchaeum sp.
GCTTCATGTGCATAGCCCAAGGAATACTACTACTCCTCAACCAAAACCTATTCACAATACTACTCGGCTAAAAAACAGCCTTTTGAAACTCCAAACCTGCAAGAAAATGTGAACCTTTGTTTAGATTCGTTGCCAGAATGCTGACATATTAGGCTCCAAATAGAGGTACATTGTTGAAAACAACCTTTTTTCGTAAAATCAGAAGCACAACACAAAACTTCTGCCAACAGTTCACACGAACACATGTAAAACTAATAGAAATAAAAACAAGAAAAAAAATAAAGAGAAAAAAAGGGTCTCTTTAACCCTTGACTGTAATTTCTTTGATTACACCAGCAGCAACTGTGGTGCCCATGTCTCTGACAGCAAACCTTCCCAGCTCAGGGAATTCACTGTAAGGCTCAACCGAAATCGGCTGAATAGGCTCAAAGCGCACAATTGCACCATCACCAGTCTTGAGGAAAGAAGGATTCTTTTCCACAACCTGACCAGTTCTTGGATCCAACTTCGCAACAAGCTCCTTGAATCTGCACGAAATCTGACCAGTGTTAGAGTGCAAAACTGGAGAGTATCCAGCAGCAATCGCAGTTGGGTGATGAATTACAATGATCTGCCCAAGGAACTCTTTTGCAATAGTTGGCGGATTAGAAGCATGACCTGCAACATCGCCGCGGTGAACATCCTTCTTTGAGATACCTCTAACGTTGAATCCAATGTTGTCTCCTGGAAGAGCCTGCTTGACCATGACGTGGTGGGTTTCGATAGATTTGACTTGTCCCTTAACGTTTCCGGGCATGAAAATGAGTTCATCACCTTCTTTTAGAACACCCGTCTCAACTCTGCCGACAGGAACAGAACCAATACCAGTGATTGTATAAATGTCCTGAATAGGAATCCTCAAAGGCTTAGTAGTCGGCTTTGCAGGAACTTCCATCTCATCAAGAGCCTCAAACAAGGTAGGACCTTTATACCAATCCATGTTCTTGCTTCTCTCAGCAAGATTGTCGCCAGTCCATCCAGAAGTTGGAACAAAATGAATCTTTGCGGGATTAAAACCAGACATCCTCAAGATGCGGGTCATCTCATCTTTGATTTCATTGTATCGGTCTTCCTTCCAGTCAACTGAAGCATCATCCATCTTGTTGATAGCAACTACAAGCTGGTTAACACCCAACGTGTATGCCAAGAAAGCGTGCTCACGAGTTTGACCACCAGAACCAATTCCAGCCTCAAACTCTCCTCTCTTCGCAGAAACAAGAAGAATAGCAGCATCAGATTGGCTTGCACCAGTAATCATGTTCTTAACAAAGTCCCTGTGCCCAGGAGCATCAATAATAGTGAACGCATACTTTGGAGTCTCAAACTTTAGATACGCAACATCAATGGTCATACCACGCTCGCGTTCTTCCTTAAGCTTATCCAAAACCCAAGCAAACTTGAAAGTCTCCTTTCCCAGTTTCTTAGCCTCTTCTGCATAGGTTTTTGCAGTTCTTTCGTCAACTGCACCTGTGAGAGAGAAGAGGTGACCTACGGTTGTTGATTTTCCGTGGTCGATGTGTCCAATAACCACCAAGTTCAGATGGGGTTTTTCTTTGTTACTCATTTCTTTTTCTTCTCCTTTTACTCGTTATGTAGTATAATTCGTAGAGAAAACAGTTGCTTCAATTATTTTAACTTTTTGAAAGATTCTCCAGACAATAACAACAGTCCACTCTAAAGACAACATACAACACGCAAATTCTAACGTGAAGAACGCGCTATTCGCTCCATTTCGTTACGCTTTTTCACAGCATAACTCTTTACGTCTTTCCTGGCTGCCAAAATCAACTCTTCCGCAAGATACTCATCCAACGCCTTTGGATTACCAAAAGATTGATTTCTAGTACCCTCAGAAAGAAAACGCAAAGCAATATCAACACGCCTCTGAGGAGAAATATCCACAGCCATGTGATAGGCAATACCACCATAACTGATACGAGTAGTATCCTCTCCAGGCGAAGTATTCTCTACCGCAGCAACAAGAACCTGTATAGGATTCTCACCGGTACGAATATGAATAATTTCAAAGGCATTCTTAATCAAAGTTATAGCTCGAGTCTTCTTTCCAGCACAACTACCAGGACGCATAAGATTATTTATGAGCCTCTCAACTATGCTGACTTTAGCCTTGTGGAACTTACCGTGCTCATGCCTCCCCATACTATGAGGAACATAAACTGGTTTAACTGAAATGTATTGCTTGAGCCCAGGATCCTCTACATCGATCCCATCGAAGCTCCACTTTCCGAATAGTTTGATTTCTTCCATCTTGCTCAAAAGAGCCACCTTAACAAAGCTTGTGGGTTCAGAAACCCATATTTAAGGATTGTTTAGAAAACAACCCACAGTTACCGCATAGGCTTTTCTTTTCTACCAAGAACCAACTCATTAAGGGACACCCCATTAATGGTCGAAACTTTCCAACGAACCCCAGGAAGGTCACCCATAGCCCCACCACGAGAACCACCAATCCCTTCCACTACAACCTCATCGTGTTCATCAACCACATTAAGCGCACCGTCACCAGGAAGAAAAGCAGTTATAACCCTGCCATTCTTGATGAGCTGCGTCCTAACACACTTCCTAATAGCACTGTTAGGCTGCTTACTTTCGATACCAACCTTCTCCAACACAATCCCCCGTGCCATAGGAGCGCCCTTCAAAGGATCAGACTTAACATCCAACCTAAGCGTTCGCCGTTTGTAGTAAACGTCTTTCCATCTAAAGTTCTTTCTTTTTGCAAGTAGTTTTCTTGCCGCTAGTTCGCCTTTTGGTGCCTTGGAACCCATGCTTTTCTGTCCTCTAACCACTCTATTTTAGTTCTGATATTTAAACAGTCCAGATTAGCACACTCACATAAAAGTGATTCGCGAAGAGTTTATGTGTAAGAGCTTTTTGGCAACCTACAAAAAGTTGTTGTTTTTCTGTTTGGCTCCAGCGTGTTATCTAAAAACGAGTTTATATCGATTCTATGAAAAGCTCTTCTCCAAACAGGACATCGTGTGGAGTTTTTTTGTAGCCGATTACAGGTTTGGTTGTGATTATGATTTTTTCCCATCTTTTTTGTTCTATGTTGTATCTGAAGTTGTGGCTGTTGGGTTTTAGTAGGCAGCGGTAGCCGATGTATCGGTCGTTTTTGAAAATTAGGCGCATTTTGTCTTTGCATTTGGGGTCTGCGCAGGGAAGTTGGTCCTTCAGCATTTCATCTCATGTAGTAAGACATGTTAAACAAGTTAATAAATGTAACGAAAACAACAAAAAAATACAACTAATCCCCCGAAAGTATTGCCCGCGCATTACCAATCATTGATTCAAGCTTCTCTTTAGACACACCAGTTTGGCTTCTAAGTTCTGCAGGTCGCATTTCAACTAACTGCTTCAACAACAGCACCCCATTAGCTGCCAGTTTGCTTCGGGTTTGTGCATTTAAGCCTCTCAGAAAAGTTACGGGGTATAGTTTTTTTTCTTGAATCATTGTCTGCAGGTCATGACTCTTGGGCGAACTCCATCCTATGTGGCGTATTGCTCTGCAATCTGCGTATCGTTTGGCATGTTCTGAGAGTTTAGTGTTGCATACAATCATTGCGTAATCTATTTTTAGGTCATTTAATCCTAGCTCATGTCCTTCTGTCACGTCTTCGAATACGGCTCTTGCGATTCGGCTTACATCCAGGTTTGTTGGCGTGTGGTATTTGTAGTGGTGTTTGACTTCCACGAAACATGTTTTGCCATCTTTTTTGGCAACTGCATCAACTTCGTGCTCTACACATCTGCCCCGTATTATCTGGTTTGGAGATACTTCGTAGCCGTGTTCGCTTAACAGGAGTTGAATGAATCGTTCAAAGTCTGGTGCTGGATTTATCAGGCTTAGGGCTCGTCGCAAATCAATTTGATGCTTGACCACGGGTTTATGCTTTCTTAAACGTCTAAAGATCATTTGAAGGATTTTCTTTGTTGATATACCATCATATATCCTCTGTTCAATTTCGTTAGCGATTGACTCAGCAACGGGTCTGGTTGCGCCCATCCGCATGCAGGTCCTAACAACTTTTTGTTTACTAAAGGGCTGTTTTGTTCCGTCGAATTTTGTAACTAGAACAGTCAATACGTTCATCTAAGTCTTTATAGTATTGTTAGTTTGCTAAAAAAGATAACCTCAGCCACCACAGAGGTGCTGTTCTTCGGAAACGTAAATAAGCAATAAATATCTTGAGAAATAGCAATACATCAATTGTGGCCGGGATGAGGTACTTTCATCCAAACTGGCGATATCCCCCGCAAATCCCCATTTTTATTCTACAAAAATCTAGGTTTTCTTTTTGTCAAGCAGTTAATAATTAAATCCAAAACCAGAAATCATTGAAGGACAAACACAAGAAAACTTATCAACTTCTTTTAGTCATATTTTATTTTCTAGATCAACATGAATTACCAATAATAAAAAAGGGAAAAAATTGGCAAACATAATTGAAACGGAATTCCTAATTAACACACCTTTTTCTTCATTTCAAGCCAGAGTTGTTACGCCAAAATGGTCTAAAGGATTTGAATGCACACCACAAACATGCGGATTGTGTTGTATTAGTGAACTGCCAAACAACATGCCTACAAAAGACTTCAAACCATTTAATTGTAGAATTTGTTGCAAATACAACACAGAAAATAAGATGTGTAAAGCATATGACAAGCGTCCTTGGGGTTGCAAAACATACCCGTTTTTATTTGGTTTTGAAAATGGGACGCTTATAATTTCTCCCAGTTTAGAGTGTCCTGCAACCAATGAAGAAGAAATGAATTTTGAGGCAATTAAAGAATCTTTCAGCGAGTCACAGGTAGCAAAAAGTTTAGAAGAGCAAGAATTAATTTTTTATAAGGTCAAAGGAAGCAAAATTTGGAAAAACGCTGATAAGTTTTGGTTGAAGCTTTCCAATGAAATAAGTGATGTACTTAATTTATCACCAAATTTTCCAGTTATGGAGAATGCTAAATCATTAATTTTAGAGGTTCATAACAATTATTATAATATTAAGAGTCCGATGCCAAAACACCCACATATGAACGTCATTCTTTCTGACATGTTGAAAAATAAGGGTGGAATAGCGACAAATTTTGATTCAAATAACCCATACTATGTCAGAGTAAAAAAGGGAAGAGCTAGAATAATCTCTTTAGAGCTCAATTCAAACAAAATCGAAGAAACATATGTTGGATTTCCAGATAAACCATTGGAACTGGAAATGGATATCGGTGCTTTGAAAATCTTGAAGGATTATGTTAAGTTATTAATGAAAAGACCTTTTTTGGCATTATCTACAATAAGTTTGGGCATAGCCCCACGTTATATTTCTACGTTTGCAATTAGCAATTTGATGGGTGCATTTGTAAACTTGGAAGCTGGCGCCACTTTTTACGCATGCAAAAATGAAGTTAATAAACTTGATAGCAACGCAATTAGAGAAATCATAAGTTTTGCTGATGGTTGTCTCATGAGTCAATTCAGGAATCCTGAAGGTGCAATACACTAACTTTGAGTCTCTTCAATACCGGAGATATCCCCGAATTTTAGGTTTTTTCGAGATGACCGAGTTTTTATATTAGCAAAGGGTAATAAAACTGAGAAAATCATGACGCAGACTTTTGAGACCCGTAAGGCGCTTGACATAGGTTACATTCGTACATGCAGTTGTTCTCCAAAGCACATTAGCTGCATAACTGCAAAGGAGTGGGTCAAGGGCATGGTTACAATTAAGGAGTTTTTTTACACGGGTAGAGACATTCGGGATAAGAATGTGCATCCTGCTGTTTATCCTATAGCTCTTCCTGCTCATTTTATTGAGTTGTTGACTCATGAGGGTGAATTGGTTTTAGATCCTTTTGTTGGAATTGGAACTACGTTGGTTGCTGCTCAGGACCTTAAGCGTAATGCTGTGGGTTTTGATCTGAAAGAGGAGTATGTAGAAGTTGCTAAGGAAAGGCTTTCACAATCTAGGTTAGACAGTAATACGAAACAAATTGCAATTGTTGATGAGTCTCATAGTATACCTGAGTATTTGGAAGAGAACAGTGTTTCTTTGTGTATAACTTCTCCGCCTTATGCAAATATGCTAAATAGAAAAAGGCTTAACAAGAGTATTCGAGGGGACCTAAGAGATAACGGTCATTATCGTAAAGTGCAGCAGTATTCTGATGACCCTCGGGACTTGGGAACAATGGATCATGAAGCATATGCTAATGCGCTGACTGAAATTTATTCGGGTATTTTGCCGCTTATGAAACCAAAATCTCATTGTATAGTAAATGTTAACGATGTTTGGTGGAAAAACAAGCGATACATCACTCACGCCTATGTAATAGACGCATTAGAGCGGGCAGGTTTTGAATTCAGAAACACATTCATTTGGGACAAAAGAAACCTTGTAAATCGAGTTGGAATTTTTGGTTGGCCAAACAATTTCATATCTTTAGGTGCCACGATGGAGTATATTCTTGACTTTTGGAAACCGCCAGAATAACATTTTAGATTGTTTTTTGGATATTTTCGAAGCATTGTGTCAAATATTTTGGCAGTATTCTAAAGCCTGTTCCGTGGTCATGGAGGCGCCCGTCAGAGTAGTGTCCTATTCTGATGTCAACTTTCAGTTTTCCTTCTTTGACTAGTTCTGAAAACCTTTCAAAGCTGAAGCCATCAAGAAGGTAAGCTTCATTGAACCAGAAGTATTCTTTTCCGCGCTCTTTTTTGTGGTCAGCTAGAACGTAGATTAGTTTGTGATACTTTTTCTCAAAGCACATTTTCAGAGTGTTGTTGTCGTAATATGCTTCAACGTCTTTGTTGTTTCCAATGTATAACCTGTCACCTTTTATCACTAGTTTAAGACCTTGACTATTTGGTTTGATAGAGTCAACAGTTGAGTGTAATTCTTTTTCATGTAAAGGAACTTGTGAGTTGTCTATTTCTTCTCCAGTCAGGGATAGCTGTTTATGGTCTACAGGTCTTTTACGCTGCAAATATCCAAACACTTCCAAAAGTTTTCTGTTAACTCTATTGGGCATAGGGGCTTTAGTGAACAAGGTAAGCATTGATGAAGAGTCTTTTCTTCCAGTTTTTAGTTCAAAAATGCTAAAGTCTGGACCTGCAATGTTGTTTTCGGTTATTCCTAAAAGGTCCTCTAAGGTTTTCCCAATTCCTGTTGAACCGCTTCGATGTGACTGAACAAAACCCATTTCTTTGATTTGTTGTATTTTACGTACAAAGTCAGAATAATTCATACAAGAAAATTGAACAAAATACTAATAACCTTTATGCATAGGCGCCAAGAGTGGCGCTTTAACCGTTGAAGTTTGTTTAACTGAGCTTGTTTCAATAGAAAACTTGGCGGTTGAGCTCATTTTGTATTAAAACATTCGGGATAGATTGTGTTTTTGTGCCTGAAAAGGTGCAGGAGTGTGAAAGTTTGGGAAAAATTAGCATAAGATTGGATTTGGTTGACGACTTGGCTGACAGGTTCTTGTCGTTGAAAAAGAAACGTGGACTAAAAAACAACTCAGAAGTTGCCCGGCAGCTGATAGCAGAGGCAGCCCAAAAAGAACTGCAAGTTGAGGGCGGGCATTGACTGGAGTTACTGACGGGGCGAGCCTTCGCCACAAGCGAGTTATGGACATGCTGCTGTTCATCAAGTCGCATGATGGCGCCACTATCGTTCAGATACAAAGCTACATGCTCACAGCTCATGGGCTCAAGTTCAAAACCACAGCAGATTACATCAAGGAGTGCCAGTTTGCGAGAATCATAAGAACTGACGGCATGCTGTTTCGGGTTGTGGCAAACAAAGTGAAGTTCGAGGCTGACTATTGACTTCTTTCTCTCTCTTTCTATCTCTTACAACCTCTCTACACCTCTTAGGTGTTAGGTGTGGGTGTGTGCAGGACTCTCTAGAACTCTGATGCAATGACAGCCACGAGAAAGTGCGTTATGGTGTGTGTATGTGTGTATGCGTCAAGTATGTCAGTCTAACGGTTTCGAGCTAGCGAGTGGACATATTTGAAGACTAATAGAGGTACATTGTTGAAAACAAGCTTTTTTTCTGAAAATCCAAGCAACAAAAGGAATTGTGGTTCAAATCCGAGCATATTAGGAGACTAATAGCAGATGATTGTTGAAAACTAGGTTTTTTCTGAAAACAGAAGCATCACAGTTTTTGGTCAGGTGAAAAGAGTGACTTGCTGTCCCAGTTGTAACAGCCAGCGGATCTGGAAAGACGGAATCCGTCAGACAGGATACTGTGAGGTTCAGCGTTATCTTTGTCGGGAGTGTGGTTACAGGTTCAGCGAGACTGCCATCAACGGGTCTGAAGGGGTCAGAGATGGACGAAGAGTTCATAGGGTGCGAATAAATAGCGCAGTCAGTTTACCTTTTAGATGCCAAATCGGCGCTACCCCAGCAAAGGGGGTGAAAAATTTGGTCAAAGTGGAAACAGAAAAACAAATGGCCGCGGGGGCCACACTGCCAACAGATGCATCGGTTAAGGGCAAGCTCGTGGAATTCAGCTGGTGGATGAACAAGCAGGGTTACGCAAAAGCAAGCATCAGAGGATATCTCTCCTGCCTAAGAACGCTCTGGAACAGAGGAGCCAACATCTACGACCCGGAATCAATCAAAGAAACACTGGTAAAACAGAAGTGGTCGGCTAACAGAAAACGCAATGCAATAAACAGCTTCACACTTTTCCTCAAAATGCAGGGGCAGAAATGGGAAAAGCCAAGATGCAAAGTCACAAGGAAAATACCGTTCATTCCAACCGAAGCAGAACTGGACACATTGATAGCGGGTTGCGGAAAGAAAACAGCAACATTCCTCAGACTACTAAAGGAGACAGCGATGAGGTCGGGCGAAGCAAAGAGGCTGCAGTGGACTAATATAGATTCGGAACGACGCATCATCACATTGAATGAGCCAGAGAAGGGAAGCAATCCAAGGGCTTGGAAGGTAACCTCAGAGCTCATTGGAATGCTAAACAGCCTGCCAAAGAAGAGCCACAGGGTGTTCGGAGATGGACCAATAAACTCTCAGAAAACAACGTTCATCAGGGCAAGGAAGCGATTGGCGCACAAGCTACAGAATCCAAGGCTACTGCAGATATCGTTTCATACGTTCCGCCACTGGAAGGCTACAACCCTCTATCATCAGACAAAGGACCCATACTACGTCAAGGAGTTTCTTGGTCACAAGAGCCTGAAAAGCACAGAAATATACATAACTATCGAAAGAACCATATTTGAGCCAAGCAATGACGAATATACAGTCAAAATAGCAAAAGACCCACAAGACATCAAGGACCTACTTGAAGCTGGCTTCGAATACGTCTGCAACAAAGAAGAACTGGTGTTCCTAAGAAAACGCAAATAAATGACGGCACGTCAAAAGTAGTCGGAATCACTCCAATTGTGGCCGGGATGAGGTAGTCTGGTAGCCTATAGGGCTGTGGATCCTAGCGCCCGGGTTCAAATCCCGGTCCCGGCCCTTCTTGTTTCCGAGACCGGTTTTGGTAAACCTTTTATGATGAGAAACCTCTAAATCTTTCTTCTCCAATCAAACATAGACGGCAAATTTGTGGGCCGATAGTTCAGCCTGGAAGAATGCCTGACTTGCACTCAGGAGGCCGCGGGTTCAATTCCCGCTCGGTCCACCACACAATTCAAAATTCTATTACACTAACAGATGTGTGAACTTTTGCTTCAAACCTGTAATGTGCTTAGAATTTTCTGAAAAAAC
>PIXT01000057.1 GCA_003096235.1 Candidatus Bathyarchaeum sp.
TGACTTACGGCATCATAAGCTGTGAATGGGACTTCATGGGTTCAAATCAAAAGATTCTTCCATCAGGATTCGCTCTGACATACATTCAAAACATCGCGTTAGAACAGCTTCAAACAAAATACGATGAGTTGAATGCCACTCACCAGTCTGCAATCCAAAACTACACCAGCCTAGAGTCAACCTATACCGAATTGGAGTCTAATCTCAACGAAGAGGTGGATTCTACTCGAAATCTGTTGTACATCTTTGTTACAACAACAGTTGTTGCAAGCATCACTGTAATTGTTCTATTAATGAGAAAACCCAAAAAGATTTGGATTTAAAATCCTAAACCTTTTTTCGCTTCCTCAATTTCTTCTGGTCGCAGTTGCTTTGGATAATTGTAGATTGGTCCACCAGGTCTTTCATTGTAGTATGGTCGATTGCATCCTGGGCACCCTGAAGTGAGAAACGGCTTTCCAGACTCTATGACTTCTAACACTCTTTCTTTAGGCATTCCAAAATTTGTTATCTTTCCATCCTTATCAAATTCCATGTTTTCAACGGACGATTTTTTGTGTGTTAAAATGTAATGTGCAACTTGAACCCTACGGTAACTATTCATGTCTGGAGGAGACTTTGTTTCAAGAGCAGTTCCAGAAATTGGCGTAAATGCAAACAATCCCGGATAGACTCCTGAATCAACACACCATTGAATCTTTTGACAAAGCTCCTGCTCGGTTTCTCCAAGGCCCACAATAAGATGGGTGCTTACAGAGCCTTCTCCAAAGACGTTGACTGCCTCGTTTAGTGCTTCATGCTGTTTCTCCCAACTGTAAGGTCCACCAATTTTTTGTCCCTTTACTTTGTCGAATATTTTTTCTGTAGCAGCATCCAAAGCGATGCTCACTCGGTTAACGCCAGCATCTAACCATTTTTTCATTTTCTGCTGATTTAGTGGCTTACATGAAACAGAAACGGGAACCATAACCCTAGACTTGATTTCTTTAACAAGAAACAAAACGTCATCAAAAGCCTCTGGATAATTCAATGACTGAATACAAACACGCTTTATATTCCCCACTTTTACGGCACTTTCTATTCCTTCAACTACTTTTTCTGTCAAAAATACAGGCCAAGTAACTCTGGAGAGCCTGTCTGCTCTACCTTTGCTGTCTCTGGCTTGTGGGCAGAACCCACAGTTGGCAGAGCACTTTTCGTTTCTACACATCAGTAAATATGCAGTTGTGGGTTTAGCATCTAACTTGCCTTTTAGTAAACCTATTACAATTGCTGAGCCTGTAGAGACACGAATTGTTTCATGTACGCATGTGTCGCTCATTTGGTAGCACCGAACATTTTTGGAATCTACCTTGTAGTAATTTGGCGCCTATATTTATCTCTACCAAAACCAGAATCTACCCTGAAAACAGAAACTTCTGATATGCTTGTATTCTCGTTTTGTTTGATGTTGTACTCAAAAGGTTTTTAGAAACCAAAGCTGATTGTAGGCAAGTATGACTAGCCTAGACGCTGAAACCGTATTGAATCTGCCAAAAAAAGAATTGATTAAATTAATCGAAAATGGGAACATTTCCAACCCAACAGGGAAAATTCGGTTTTATGCTCCAAGTTTTGTCCACTACAAAAACAAATATTTCCGTTCACCACACAACGCTTTTCCATCAATATCAATCACAGGTTCTTCGTGTGCACTGAAATGCAAACACTGCAACGGAAAGGTATTGGACACAATGGTTCCAGCCCTGACTCCAAAAGGACTCTTTGACTTTTGTGCCAAGCTGAAAAAAGATGGAGCTGTTGGGTGCCTCATAAGTGGAGGATGTCTTCCAGATGGTTCTGTCCCGCTCAACAACTTCATAGACGCTATCGCCAAGATAAAACGTGAGTTGGCTCTGACTGTTATTGTTCACACAGGAGTCATCGACTTTTCTACTGCAAAACGGTTGAAGGCTGCTGGAGTTGACGCTGCTTTAATCGACATAATTGGCTCCAACGAAACAATCCGCGAAGTATACAACCTTGATGTTACTGTCGCAGATTATGAGAAATCACTGCAGGCTTTTCATGATTCAGGAATCCCGTTTGTTCCACATGTGCTTGTGGGGCTACACTACGGCAAACTGAAGGGCGAACTTGAAGCACTAAAAATGATCGCAAAATATTCGCCTTCAGCTGTCATAACAATAGCTTTTATGCCAATTCATGGGACACCCATGGAAAAAGTGGTTCCTCCCACACCTGAAGACATTGCAAAGATTTTGGTTGCTTCTAGAACATTAATGCCCACAACTCCACTTGTTTTGGGCTGCATGAGACCCAAAGGTGAACACAGAACAAGAACTGACCTGCTTGCTGTTAGAGCTGGCGTGAACGCTATAGCCTTTCCCGTTGAGGAGGCAATCCAACTTGCAGAATCCCTGAACCTAGAAACTTCATTCTCGCCTCTTTGTTGTTCCCAAATTTTTGAGGCCATAAACCTTTGATTTTTGATACTCTTACTTTTTAGCTGATATACGATAATTTTAGAGGTGTACTCTTTTTTGTGCAATCTTTGTGTTTCGTTATAATGAACTCTATTGCCTGTGTCAAGTCTTCTTTTGGAAGAGCTCCTACAACACCGTTAACGGGTCTTCCTCCACAGAAAAACAGGAATGTAGGTGTTCCCATTACTCCATATTTGCCCGCAAGTTCCTTGTTTTCGGTGCTGTCAACAACATTGAGTTTAGTAAACTTCAACCGATCTTTGTATTCTGCAGCAAGTTCGTTATAAACAGGTTTTATTGCCTGACAGTGGGGACAGAGTGGATGCCAGAACTGCACAACAACCAACTTTTTTGCCTCTAAAACTTGTTCTTTCCAGTCTGCTGCGTTTGCCTCTTTTATTTCTTCAGGCATGATCTATCATCTAAATTCTTGTGTCCTTTATGTGAATAAGTTATTTGTGTTCAAACATTATTTCGATTCTACCAGTTTATTGAATGGATTTTCTGTTATTCGAATCGTTACGTTTTTAAGATAAACAGTTATCACAATACGGTAACTGAAAGAAGGTGGAAAATATGGTCAAGGTAGAAGACTATGAAGTGCCTGAAAACCTATGTTACCACAAAGAATACCTCTGGGCTAAAGTAGAAGACGGAAAAGTAAAGGTCGGAATGATCGATTTCGCTCAGAAACAACTCCACGACATTGTATACGTCGAACTCCCCAGCGTTGGTGACACCCTAACCCAGAATGAACCCTTTGGAACCCTAGAATCCGTAAAAGCAGTTTCAGATTTAGTTGCTCCAGTAAGCGGCACAGTTGAAGCTGTAAACGAAGAACTAGAATCCAAACCAGAATTACTCAACGAAGACCCCTATGGCGAAGGCTGGATCCTAATCGTAGCCCCCTCAAATCTAGACGCAGACCTAAAAGCAATCCTGAATTTCGATGCAGCTGTGGAGTGGCACAAAGAACTCGCAAAAGAGGGTTAACCTCGCTTTAGGTAAGCACCTTTAGGTTTTCCTAGGGAAACATGCGAGGTTCTTAGCACAGGTTAATCCAAATCACTATTTTTTAATAAAAGATTTTTTATCTACGATAGACAAATATTATGACGACAAATAGGCTGGAATCCATAATGGCAAAAATCCATAAACAAATACTTTCGTTACTATCAGAAAAACCAATGACCCTTGCTGAGATAGCAGAACAACTTGAATATAAAGAAAAAAAAGTTTTTAATGCTCTAAAGAAACTCTTTAGTGACGGCAAAATCAACTCTAACGCCAAAACTCGGCAATACAATATTGTAGCAGAGTAAAGCTAAGTCATTTTTGTTCATTTTTTAACTTCAACTATCCACCAAGAACAAGATTAATATGGAAACTAGTTCTTATTTTGACAGCCGGAGTTGAGATTTAAATGACCCGAAAGATTGTAATTATTGGCGCTCATGCTGCAGGTCTTGATGCGGCTTCTGCAGCTAGAAAAACCGATAGAACCGCTGACATAACTCTTATAACAAAAGAGGAAAAACCAGCATATTCTAGATGTGGTCTTCCCTTCGTTCTGGGCGGACATATAGAAAAATTCGATGATCTAGTAGTCTTTCCAGACCGATTCTACAAAATGATGAAACTAAACCTTCTGACGCAGACTACTGTAACAAACGTTGATTCAACAGCAAAAACTGTAGATATACAAGACAAAAGTGGAACTAAAGACACTCTTTCATATGATAGTTTAATTCTTGCCACTGGAGCTGATCCATTCCTGCCCCCAGTAAAGGGACGAGAAAAAAATGGCGTTTTCGTTGTTCGAACTCTAGACGATGGCGCTAAAATCAACAAAGCAATTCAAACAGCAAAATCTGCAGTAATTATCGGCGCTGGGCTAATCGGTCTAGAAGTTGCTGTAGCTTGCCTTGAACGTGGACTAAAAACTACGGTTGTTGAATTTTTGCCATACGTTCTTCCTGTTCTGCTGGACAAAGCTATGGCTGACCGCGTCCAGAAAGCACTTGAAGAAAAAGGTTTGAACATAATTGTTGGAAAAGGTGCAGAAGAATTCCTTGGAGCCGACAAAGTTACCGGAGTTCTAGTTGGAGGAGAAACAATTCCAGCAGATGTGGTGGTTGTAGCCACTGGAGTAAGGTCCAACCTTGAATTGGCAAAAAACGCTGGAGTAATCCTTGGACAAAAGGGCATAAAAACCAATGTGCTAATGGAAACAAACATCAAAGATGTTTACGCAATTGGAGACTGTGCCGAATCCATAAACCTGATTACTCGTAGACCTATGATGAGCCAGCTTGGAACCACCGCTGTAAGACAAGCAAAAGTAGCAGGAATCAACGCTGCCGGAGGGTACTCAACATTTAACGGAGCTTTAGGCTCTTGGATTACCCGATTATTCGACACTGAAGTCGGAGGAACTGGACTTACAGAGTTCATGGCTGGACGCTCTGGACTCAAAACAGTTTCAGCAACTATGGTTTCAAAAACAAGAGCTGACTACTTCCCTGGAGCATTACCAATCAGAATAAAACTCATCGCAGACAAAGAAACAGGTAAGCTAATTGGCGCTCAAATCATTGGCGGCGAAGAGGTAACCCAGCGCATAAACGCTTTATCTTTTGCTATAATCAATGAAATGAGCATCCAAGACTTGGCGAAAGTTGAAACATGCTATGCGCCTCCGGTCTCTGAAACTTGGGAACCCATGGTATTGGCTGCAGAAATGGTGCTAAGAAAACTTAAGTAACCTTTCTGTACAAGACCTTCAACCTTTCAAGCCTAGTCTTTTTAGTGGACTAGGTTTCCATTCCACCTTCTTTTGTGATGCCTCATTTTTTGGCTGAAAAGAAAAGCTTTATTTGTCCGCGTATCTTTAATCGAGTTTCTTGTAAACGGTGATTCCTAATGGGAAAGGAAAAACTAAAGATCGCTTTTTATTGGGCGGCTAGTTGTGGAGGCTGTGAAGTAGCTGTTCTGGACGTCAACGAGAAAATCTTAGATGTCGTTGCAGCTGCTGACATTGTTTTCTGGCCAGTGGCTATCGACACAAAATACAAAGATGTTGAAGCTATGCCAGACAAAAGCATAGATGCTTGCTTCTTCAATGGCGCAATAAGAACAGAAGAAAATGAGAAGATGGCTAAGCTTCTAAGACAAAAATCAAAGGTACTCGTGGCTTTCGGTTCATGCGCCAACGATGGGTGTGTGAAAAGCCTTGCAAATCTTTGGACCAAGGACGATGTCTTTGAGCGCGCCTATCTTGAAACTCAATCAACTGTAAACCCTGAATCAGTGACGCCTCAAACACGTGTCAAAGTCAAAGAGGGAGAATTAGAGCTTCCTGAAATATATGACACCGTGAAAACTTTACCCCAAACCGTGGATGTTGACTACACCATTTCTGGTTGTCCTCCACCTGTTCCTGCAATTCTCGAAATGTTTACTGCTTTCATAAGCGGCAATCTGCCACCTAAAGGTTCAAGCTTCTTGCCAAACAAGTCCATTTGTGACGAGTGTCCACGCGAAAAGAAGAACAAAGAACTAACTGAAATAAAGAGAATCTACGAAATTGAAGACGACGGCGAGACATGTTTCTGGGATCAAGGTGTAATCTGTATGGGTCCAGCTACTCGTGCAGGTTGCGGTGCTCAATGTCCTAATGTTAACATACCTTGCACTGGTTGTGGTGGTCCAGGTCCCCGTGTGCTCGATCAAGGTGCTGCAGCTATTAGTGCACTTGCTTCAATAGCTAAAGACCCTGAGGTTGTTAAACAAGTTGTGGATCCTATAGGAACATTCTACAAGTATTCATTAGCTAACTCTATTCTTAGGAGGAAAGTGAAGAAATGAGAGAAATAGTAATAGACCCAATTACCCGACTAGAAGGACACGGAAAAATAACCATATTCCTAAA
>PIXT01000058.1 GCA_003096235.1 Candidatus Bathyarchaeum sp.
AACAAACAAAAAACTGAAAAAACAGCCTTGGTGGTTACTACTGCGCAAGCATCGGAGGATAAGACGCAGACGGATTCTCAACATGCAGCAACAAAATCAAAGCCAAAACCGTAGTGTGCCACCGTCGTTCACTGTTAATGTTATCCCAGCTTCCGTCGATTAACTGTGTTTCAAGTATGTATTCTACAAAGTCGTTTTCAACCAAGTCGCTCTGCCCTGCTAGGCATAAAAATGCTGCCGCTTCTACTCGAAGGTCTAAATATGGGGTCATGTCCGGGTAATAGTTGATTAAATCTGCGACGTCGCTATATGTTTGCTCAACAAAACCTTCGGGCAAGGTTACCTCGCAACCGTTTTCTTCAATCCAAATCAACGACAACAACGCATGCGTCAAAAGATAATCCCCAGTATCAACTGCACTCTGAATCATTTCAGCATAATCTTCAGGCAACCCAAACCTGTCACAGTACAAGGCTGGTTCAGTAAGCAGATCAATATCTATGTGCAAAGCGTTCAGGTCACCGTCCCTATATTGGTTATCCCGGTCAACTATTCGCCGAAAAATACGCAACGCAGCACCTTCTGGGTGCGTGTCAGTATCAGTTTGGTCGTAACGTTCAACGGCATCTGCAAACTCGGCAACTCCAAAACGGCGATACATCGCATCCAAAAACAACAAACCGTACGGATCACAATTTACTTCCAGATAATCAACCGCGTTTTCGATTACTGTTTGTATGTCTGCTTCGGTTGGCTCGTTGTTATTGTTTGGTTCGTCGTTGCCGGTGGGGTCCTCTGTTCCATTTGGTGATTCTGACCCAGAGTTGAGCAACGGCGGAATTACCAGTATGCTACTTATCGCGAAAATACAGACAACAGCGATCAAAAGAATTCTGAACTTGGTGAATTTCATAGTAACTATCACACAAATAGCAACTAATTTCGGTCATCCATTAAATGTCTTATGTAACGTTTGGTGCGTCCAACTGTTTACGTTCAAGAAAATTGCTGTAACCTCTTGGGTGGTTGTCATTTTTTCGTTTTTTTCAGAGTTTTTGCCACGCGTTTATCTTGCCGATTTTTAACATGTTGCATTTTACGTTATAACAGGTTTCAATTAACTCTAAATGATTAGAACCATATGTTCACAGGTTGGTTTTTTCATACACTTGCATTATTATTATCTGAAGTGATAACTTCTATACAACTAATGATAAAATTTAATTTTTGAGTACATTCTTGATAAAATTGTGGGGTATAACAAATCTAATATAGTCCTAGTTTTCAAAGAAGCGTCCGAGATACGCGCAAGGCGCGGGTCTCCTAAAAAAAGATGTGAAAAAAATGAAAAAACCAAACCGAATAACACTATTAACAACAATATTGATAATTACCTTAACATTAGCAGCAACAACTTCTCTCGCATTAGCTCAAACAATAGACAACTATAACCCCGATATGGGAACTGTAACAACACCCGCACCCGACTACATGGACGCACACAACAGCGCATACTCAGCATCAACTGAATACGGCAACTTGCTAAACGACGATTACGGATGGAATAACCCCCACGGAGGAGACATGTACCGAACAGGTTTCAATCTTGGACCTGCGCCTGACAGGCCGGATGTCCTATTCCGAACAGAAGAAGGACAATCCATACAAAAAGTATGGTTAGGAACCTCACAAGCAACAGGTCTAGTTAACCCAACTGTTGTCATGTTTGGCGCCTCAGGATTCTTCGGAGGCTTCTCAAGTGTTGCACCAATGGCCATGGACGGCCAAATCATCACTTGGGGTAGCATCAGCATAAACTCTGTTAACGGAACCACAAGAACCGCCGTAATTTCAGTAAACCCACACACAGGCGCAATAAACTGGGCTTCCATAATCGGTTATGGAGTAGCATCAGGAGTAAGCAGCGGCTCTAGCATGGCAGGCTCTGGTTATATGTTCAAGGTGGACGATGACCACTTTGCAACAATAGGCGGTGGCCTTTCAATGTTCAGATCCACAGGCGAATTCCTATGGAACGACTCAACCGTAAACCCGGGAGCAGTCTACCACTCCATTTTAGGCATTGAAGGTGACGCCGATAACGGTAATACTCCAATGGTCTTCGGACCCCACAGTGTTTCAGGACAATTCGTGCCCTCCTGTAGCGGATGGACATGTGCAAACCCAGAAACAGACATGGGTGACGGAAACCGCAAAGTCTTTGACTATGTTATGGATGAACCTGGAAACCCAATGCTTGCATACGGAGATGGAAAATTGATGATGGGCTCTTACAGTAGTTGTGCAGTTTATGCAATTGACGTAACATCTGGTGAGAAAGTCTGGGAAACATGGGTGGAAACCGCTATGGGTTACATGACATGCTACCACGACGGCAAATTCTTTGTCGGAACTCAGAGTATGCACATATATGCGTTGGATTCCGAAGACGGCTCAGTTATCTGGCACAACACTGACGGTGTCCGAAACCGAGCATTCAACGTCTGGAACATCAACTACGCATATGGTAACGTCTACCTACACGACTTGGGCGCTGGAACTACAGGTGCACAAAAATGCTTTGACGCTGAAACTGGTGTAATGAAATGGGCGTCTCCTTCACTTTTCTACATCGGATACTACACAACAGTAGTTGCCGACGGCAAAGTGTACGGACGACAATCAGACTACTCGACCACAACTGGACGAGAAGCCACACCAATCAACTTTGCTTGCTGGGACGCATTCACTGGCGAAGTACTCTGGGAAATCCAAGAAGCAATTGCCAGTCCAATGATTGCATATGGCTGTCTATACTTCATGAAAGGCAGTCAATTGTGGGCTCTTAGCACCGCAGTTGCACCAGAAGACTATGCCATGTGGCGCGGAAACGCCGAAATGCCAAGCATCACCTTGAACAAAGGACCTACTGACTTGAGTGCTCCGAAATGGGTATTCACTACCGGTGCAGGAGTTATTTCCTCTCCAGTAGTCTCTGACGGAAAACTCTACATCAACTCCAACGACCGCAACGTATACTGTCTAGACGCATACACTGGCGAACCAATCTGGACTTTCATGACTAACGAGCCTAAA
>PIXT01000059.1 GCA_003096235.1 Candidatus Bathyarchaeum sp.
ACCTCCTCTCCGTAGTGTTAATATTCATGGAACATTAAACATAACAACGTTCTTAGGAGATAGATGATTGGTGGGAAAGCCTATTGGTGAAGAGATTCGTAACCGATTTCCTCGGTTAACGATGAGTCTTGTGATGGCTGTTATTTTTTATTTGATAAACATTATTGTTCCACCTTTGATGGGCGATATAGTCCTTCCTGGAGTCAACGTTAACGTTGATATGCTTGTGGGGACTATTGCGTTGATTTTTACAGCAATTTTTTTGATACGTGCATTGTCTGATGGTTTAGTGTTGAGTGATATTTTGACCGATATTTTTGTAAAGAGGTTAGGCATAAAAGAAGAGCGATCTCCTAGAAGAGCTGCCAGAGACACAATCTACATTATAGTGATAATTCTGATTACAACTGCTCTTTATCCGGTCATAAACACTTTGGAGCCAAGTGTCAGAGACCCCATGTCGATGGGTACTACGTATGTTGCTCTCGGAATTATTCTTATACTGATATATGATATTGGAAGAATCCTTTATCGTATAGTCGAACGGAAAGCCGAATCTATGGCAGACGGTTTCGCCAAAATGACTGACCGAATGAAAAACAGGGAGTAAAATGGACGAAGTTCAAATAATTTTCATTCTCGTTTACGTGTTAACTATCCTTTTGTCTGCCACTAAAGTCGTTCCCATGTCAGTCGCTGCTATGATTGGAGCACTGCTTACTGCTTGGTTTGGTCTCTTGTATGAAGTGTTTGAATATGGCGAAGCTTTTGCTTTCATTGACATGGACCTGATCTTTTTGTTACTAGGTGTTATGATTGTGGTTGAAGTAGCTGAGAGAAGCGGTCTGTTTCGTTTCGGAGCTTTGTATGCCGTCAAGCTTTCGGGTGGAAATCCTAATCTGCTTTTTGTTTCCGTTTGTGTTATCGCTGCCACTGTTTCAATGTTTCTTAGTGACCCAACTGCGATGCTGCTTATCGCCGCTGCAATGGCAACTATAACCAAGCTGTTACGTTACGACCCCGTGCCATACTTCATTTCTGCTATGATAATGATCAATCTAGGAGGAACAAGCACTTTGATAGGCTCTGTTTCTAACATGATAATTGGTCTTGAAGCGGGAATAAACTTCACTTCATTTATTGGATACCTTGGTGTTTGCGAAATTGCTCTTTGGGGCTTAACCATTTTCGCATTATATATGATCTTCAGAAAAAGGCTTGGAGAAAGAAAACCGCTACCTGAATATAATCCTTGGGAGAGCGTGGAAAACAAAACTCTCTTTTATCGTTCCATCTTGATCCTTGCATTGTTGATAGTGCTCTTTTTGGCGCTAGACAATCTTGGAGTTGGAGCAGAAGCTGTTGCATTGGGTTGTGCCATTGTCGCTTTGGCTGTGAGTGGCTCGGACCCCGCAGAGATTTTCAAAAAACTGGACTGGGAAACAATATTCTTTATTTCAGGCTTCATGTTCGTGGTTGGGGGTCTAGAAAGCACGAGACTGTTAGCAGACATATCAACGCAGCTTTTCCAAACGGTTGGTCAAACCCAGTTAAGTGCATCAATGGCAACTTTGTGGTTTAGCGGTCTTTCGAGCAGTGCAGTAAGTAACATCGCGATTGCCCTAACTTTTTCCCCGTTAATTGGTGGAGTTGCCGGATTAGGTACACCCGCCGTGTGGTCAGCGCTGATTCTTGGGACTAATCTGGGAGGTGCTACTACTCCTTTAAGCGGTGCTGTAACAATGATGGGTGTAGGTGCCCTCAAGCGAGAGGGTATATCTTTGAGTTTCACTGAGTTCACAAAAGTGGGTATAATTACGTCTCTTATTCAGTTAGGCTTTGCAAGCTTTTATTTAATTATACGCTTCAATTTATGGGTGTGAATAATTTGGTTAAAAAATGGATTGAACCTAGAGACATCAAACCAGAATCAGATTATGAAGAAGCTAAAAGAAAGTTTGAGATGGCTATGGGAAAACCGTTCATTACGCTGCGATTGGAGATTCCAACAGGGTTCGAAAGCTTCGGCAACGAATTTCGTAAACTTGAAACTGATCCGCAGTTCCATGAAGAAGTTAAAGATCTAATCAAAAAGCGTCTCCTGCTTGATTCACGTGGCAAAAAGAGCTCCTGATCCTTATCGGTATTCCATGGCTTTGTTTTTTCTGATTCAATACGTTAGCGTTTTTTCGTAACTTTCTTACGATGAGTATTTCTTCTTTTAGCAGAACTCCATAACTGTTTAGTTGATGATACCTGCTCTGCTAAACTGGATGGATTTTTATCTGCTGTTGTTAGCTTTCGTCTAACATCTCTTTTAGTGATTCAACTTCTTCTCTCAGTGAAGCTATCTCTTCTTCCAGAGTGCTAGCCTTTGTTTCTCCTGCTCTCTTGAGTTCTTCTATTTCTTCCAGAAGTTCGATTCTCTCGTTTTTCAGTTTCTCGATTTTTTCTTTTAAGTCTCCCATCATCTGTGAAAGCCCTCTTTCAATTCCTTTAATTTCCTCAATTGTGCCTTTAAGATTTCCTTCTTTCTTTTTTCCTAAAACTTTCAGGAATCTTTTTTCGCATTCGGGGCACATAAAAAATCCTAACGTGAGTTTGAATTGTTTACCTGTTTTGCTGGAGCCGTCTATCATGGACCACTTTTTGGCTGGGTATTCTACATTGATTCCGCATCTGGGGCAAACTGACACCTGCAATCCTCAATACTAATTGAATGTATTCATTAAAATGTTTTTTAGAGTTCCATTTTTTGCTTTGTTGCGTTGCGGTTGTTGTTTGGTGTGGTAACAAACACTCGTTCAACTTTACACTCCTTTTATAGAACACTTGTTCACTTTTCCATAATTTTTATATATGACCTTCTAATGTTATTGTGTTTAGTTGAATGGTGGTGAAGATAGGTGAAACCAAAAAACACTAAAAAACACAAAAGCAAACAAGAAGTAAAACTAGTCTATACGCACATGGAAATAAACGAACCCTGGTACTTCACCCACATCTGAGGACAGTTTGAGTAAACAACTTGGAGATTTAGATCATGAAAGCTGAATGTTGTATGGAAAGCAGCAGACAAGTAAATAAATGCATGGAAAACGAAACAAAATGCATGATATGCGGAAACACTGTTTTCAGAGTCGGTAGAATCACACCAGAACTCGTTATGCTAACATGCGAAAAATGCGGAGAACCCCACATGATAGGCGCCAACTCGGATCAAACTGAGATTCACCTGACCTTCTGGAGTTCAGAAACAGCAGACGTTGAATAAAAGAACTTCACTGTCAAAAATTATAATGGAGAAAAAATGAAATGGAACCAGCTAAACTATTGCCTGAGGCTCGAGCTTTAGTCAATAAAGTTGTTCAGAGAAACATGGCTGAAGGCATTATGTTTTCAGCTGGAACCGACACAAGCATAATCGCCTATGAAGCAGTAAAACATAACCCTGACCTGAAAGCTTTGACTGTTTCTTTCAAACAGGGAAAACCAAAAGACACCAAATACGTTAAGACAATGGTGGATTTTCTTAAACTCAATCACGAATTCCACGTATTTGACGCTGATGACGCAGTTAATGCCGCACAAAAGGTCGTAGAAGTCCTCAAACTCTTTGATCCTATGGAAGTCAGAAACAGTGTTCCAGCCTATATTGGGCTAACTGTAGCAAAACAAAAAGGCATCAAAAGTATTCTCACTGGAGATGCCTTAGACGAACTTTTTGGATATCCGTGGCAATTCCACTTGCCCGAAACAGAATTCGCTCAAGCACTCTCTGATATTTGGGGAGAAATGACTTTCTCTTCGATACCAATGGGGAACTCTGTTGGCGTAACAATAAAACCTCCATATTTGGATCCTTTGTTCATGGATTACGCAAAAAAACTTCCCGTTAACCTGAAAGTAAACTTTGAAAACGGCATACAATACGGTAAATGGATACTCCGCAAAGCATATGCGGAACTAATTCCAAAAGAAGTAATTTGGCGATCAAAAGCGCCCCTAGAACAAGGAACCGGAACATGGGTTCTACCAGATTACTTTAACAAGGAAATCTCAACCACAGATTTTGAAGAAAAAAAGAAACTTTACCTTGACGAAGATGATGTAATACTAACCTCCAAGGAACAGCTAGTCTACTACGAAATCTTCAGAAAACGCTTCGGAAAACCCTCCCAAGTCTATAATGACCCTGACGGAAAGCAGTGCCCCAACTGCAAAGGGTACACTAAAACAAAAATTGGTTTCTGCAGAGTTTGCGGAACATACCCCATATGACAAACGTCTATGTTCTGTATTGCATCCGCTAACCAACCAAAACTATTTGTTCTCCAAAAACTTGCCGCACATATTAGTATGCTAATAGCAGATTATTGTTGAAAAATAGGTTTTTCGAGAAAAAATTGCACGCACAAAAGAGATTCTGCTAAGTAGTCTTTGTTTCTTGTTTTAGTAGCAGGAATTTTTGCAGGGCAATTATAGTTGGGGCGTGAGTTATTTTGCCTGTGTTTAGCATCTGTTTTATGTCTTGGACAGGCACATGTTTTACGGTGATTTGTTCTGTTTCTTCTAAGCTTTGGGTTCCATTTTTCAGATCTTTAGCAAGAAACAAATGAGCCTGTTGAGTGCTTCTTGACAACGGATGAAAACTTCCCATGCTCACAAGCTGCCCCGCGGTGTACCCAGTTTCTTCTAAAAGTTCACGAAAAGCACTCTCTTTGGGGGTTTCTCCAGCTTCAATGTGTCCGCTTGGAATTTCAAGGCTTAAACAGTTTCGCGGATACCGCAAAATCTCAATCATGGCAATGTTATTTTCGCTTAAGGGCAAAACAGACACGAAATCTCGTAATTCAATTTTTGTGTACTCTATTTCTTTGCCGCTGGGCAAAATTACATCATCATCGAAGACGGATACAAACTCTGACTGATATAGAAGCTTTGTGTCAACCAGTTTCCACTTTTCCAACAGCTTCAACATCCATTGCACATGTAAACTGAAAGAAGAGATATTAAAAGGTGATTCCACGCCAATACAGGATGTTGAGAAGGCGGCTATAGATGACCAAAACAATCATTTCAAGTTACAACAGGCTGCTAGAAAAAACCAAGGACATAACTACTCTTGGGTCAGCAACTGCGATTCTCCACTGGGACATGGAGACAAAGATGCCTCCAAAAGGAATCAAAATGCGAAGCCTACAATTAGCTATGCTTAGCAAAATTGGACATAAAATGAGCACAGATCCTGAGATTGGACATTTACTAAAACAAATAATGAATCACCCAGACTACAGCAGCTTGGATTTGGTTCATAAAAGGAACATTTACTTGATAAAAAAGGGCTACGACGAGCAAACAAAGCTGCCTGAAGAGCTTGTAGTTGAAACCTCAAAACAAAAAGCCATAACAATTGACGCATGGAAAAAAGCCAAAGCATCCAAAGACTTTGCGAAATTTAAGCCTGAACTCGAGAAACTCTTTGAGTTGAAGAAGCGGGCAGCTGAGATTTTGATGGAAGTCAAACAAACCGCTACATCATATGATGCTTTGGTAGATATTTTTGAACCTAAAACGAGCTCTGAAACCATCAGCAAGGTCTTCAAAGAACTAAGAGAAGGCTTAGTCTCAATTTTAGGCAAATGTGAAGCCTCCACAAAACAACCTGATGCCTCACTTATTGAACGCCAAGTTCCGGTTGAAACGCAACAGAAAATCGGTAAGGCGCTTGCTGAATTCATCGGCTACGACGTAACATCAGCTACGTCTGGAGGTAGAATCGACAAAACAGAGCATCCATTTACTACAGGTTACTATGATGATGTTCGGATAACAACACACTATTACCCAAACAGGTTTGCATCATCTGTATTCTCTATTCTGCACGAAGGAGGACACGCCCTATACGAACAGAACCTGAAACCAGAATGGATGTTTCAGCCCGTAGGAGACGCATGTTCAATGGGGTTCCACGAGTCCCAGTCCCGCTTCGTAGAAAACATCATAGGACGATCCCCCGAATTCTGGACCAGCTTTTTGCCAACACTAAAAAAACTCACAGGCAACGTGCTCTATGATGTAGACTTGAATGACTTTGTTTTTGCCATTAATCATGTTCAGCCCTCAAAGATTCGAGTTGAAGCAGACGAAGTCACTTACGGTCTCCACGTTATAATACGGTTTAACATCGAAAGAGACCTGTTCGCAGACAAAATCTCAATCGATGAGCTTCCGCAGGTCTGGAATGAAAACTACAATAAGTATCTAGGCGTAACCATCGAAAACGACTCTGAAGGCGTGATGCAAGACACACACTGGGCAAGCGGATTATACGGCTACTTTCCAAGCTACGCACTCGGAAACATCTACAGCGGACAAATATTGGAATGCATGGATGAGCAACTTCAGGGATGGCGTGACCAAATAGTTATGGGCGAGTTTGGACAAGTGAAACAGTGGTTAATCAAGAACGTTCACAGCCACGGAAACTTGTACAGCCCACAAGACCTCATCAAGTTAATTACAGGAAAAGAACTTACGGTTAAACCATTCATCGATTACCTGCACAAAAAATATTCACAGCTTTACCAATTCTAGTCTAAACCAGATTGTTTGACCCTTTTTTAGCTGTGCACAAAAGCTCACTAAGGGGCTAATCAAAGCATGGCAACAAGCAAAAATATCGGTTCGCACAATAAGGTTTAAAAGAGGATATTTGGATAAAAGCTGTAATCTTATTGGAGGAACAGGAAATGGTTGAATTTCCCGAAGAAGTTGTAAAGAAAGCGTTCGGCGCTTCAGACGGTAGATGCGAATGCCTACTTGTAGAACATGGACATAAATACAATTCTCAATGTATGAGAGTACTCACTTGGAGTAAAAGAGGACAATCTTTCATTGCAGTCGACGGCCAAAAAGGCTGGGAAGCACACTGGATAGTCAGCCCAGAAGACGGCGGAAAACCTACACAAGAAAACTGCGAAATACTCTGCTGGGACTGCTACATCAAGAAAAACAAAAAATAAACTAAACACAACTCTTCTTTTTTGTTTTAGTTCCGTTAGATTAAATCTAACGTAATCCGTGCATTTATTTTTGCACGCAATTATTTTTTTTCAGCAACAGCGCACATTTTAATTAGTTATAAGAACTTGATGAACACCTCTAAAGGTACCCAAGCGCCTATGTTAACGTATGTTATAGAATTTTAGAATCCTCAAAAAATGATTTACGCTATATGCGGTATTAATTCGGTGCGGGTGGCATCTCTTGTAACACGCCCCGTCAGCAGTGAGTGGTGCATACATTTGAATGTAATTTAACTGTTTACCAAAAAGAGTTCTAAATAGTCATGTTCAAAAATATCAAGAAGCTGAAAAGTATATGTTGAAAAAAATATGATGGCGCTTCAAAAAAAGCGCTTACTTGTGAATTACTATTGATCCGCCTTCGATTGCGGTTGTTGGATCTGAACTGTCTGAGAGACCAAGCTGATTGTCATAAACGATATTGCCTGAGGCGCTATCCCAGATTTTGATGCGGAACGTGTCTGGTGTGAGTTCTGATTTTAGTTTGCCATCAGTTGCGGTTAACATGAAGGTGTAAGATCCCTCGCCGTTGATTGTTCCTGTGCCCTTGTATTGTGCTTTAGCTCCAGCTATGACCAGCCACTGATATGATGTGCTATGGAATTTCAGGTCGGCAACCTTGAACTCGAACACTGTGTTACCTGTTAGAACATTAGCGCCCTTCTGATACTTTGAAACAAAACCAAAGTTTGCCGTTCCTGCTAACTGTGGATCGATTGTGTATGCGCCTTCGGGAGAGTTAATCCATCCTCTTCCAGTTACAAATCCTGCACTTGAATCATACACGACAACATACTCGGGAACAACATATTCAACAGAACCGCCATTACTATCTGTAACTGTAAGTGTTAATCCGTCGTAGACACCGGCATCTAGGTAGATGTGACCTCCAGAAACAACTCCAACGCCGTTTTCTTCAGTTACGGTTCCTTTTGAGCTTGTTCCATCTGCCCACGTCCAAATCGCGGTATGTGTATCATGAATGTCTGCATCAACAAAACGGGCACTAACACTTACCAATGTGTTAACGGCTACGGGTTCAACAGGCACAAGAACAGATCTGATTTCTGGAAAAGCATTCTCTTGTGGCAAAGGTATACGAACTAAACCAACATGCAAATCTGTAACGGGTGGAGGAACATCAACAATACGGCTGTTTGCAGGGTAATATCCCGAAGCTTCAACATGGACGCGATAAGTCCCTTCTAGAGTGTCCCATTTGTATCGCCCGTCTTCGCCAGTTATCAGAGGATTTACATCAGGATCCATTACAGCGGGGTCTAGCCCTGTGGGAACATTCTCCCAGCCTCCAAGACCATTAGGTCTTTGAAGCCAAACAACGGCGCCAGAAATGCGTTCATATGTTTCAGAGTCATAGATGTATCCTGCGGGATCAACATAAAGTAAGAAAACCACATTTTCCTCAGGCTGTTCAGGAAAATGAGCAACATAAGTTACTGTGATTTCCCCAGATCGCTCAATTTCTCCGAAAATTATGGGGTAGCTCCATGATGGAGCAGGACCCAGCATAGAATCAACGATGTCTGGGTTTTCGTCATTTGTGTGTATTATAATGTCCACTGATGTGGCTTCAGGCTCATAATATTCAAAGACGGTTGGAGTCCATGATAACACACTCGGGGGGTCTATTAATGAGCCAGTGGCACCTTCTACGTCAACATCGGGAGGAAGATAAAGATCGTTAATTGTTGTCAACACTGAGTCAACATTATTGTCATGATTAAACTCCAGTGAACTTGTGGAAATATTGGCTGTCGATTGGATTGTACTTCCAAGTAAAGCATTATCGGACACGTGAACCTCTAACGTTCTATTCGCAGCACCTAAGGGGTACTCAGATAATGACCCTATATCCCAAGACACTACCCCCTTAACAGGATCATAAATACCATCATCTGAAGCTTCAACAAATTCTACTAAATCTTCATCCAGTGGAAGAGTCACGTTTAATTGCACGTTTAATGCGACATTGCTTCCCAGATTGCCCACATATATTAAGTATTGAAAATCATCACCAATTTCTTTGCCGATTGGTGCAGCAATCGAAGCGTACACATCAGAAACATCGTTATGAATTACAGGATATTCAAATTGAATAGCAAGACCTGGAGAAATAACTGGCTGGTTATACGAATATTCAAGACCGTCAGCCCCTGAATGATCTTCGATTCCAACTGTCGCTGAAACGCCATTAGCGGCTATTACAGAAAAAGAACTGTATTGAAACAAAATGTCATTTGAGCCTTCATACAGTATTGCCTCAAAGGTTATGGCTTCTTCGGATTCAGAAGTGCCGTTAAGTAAATTATTTAGATTACTCCATTCTGCAACAAAGTAACGATTTGGAGCAACACCAAAAGTTTCGAAATTAACTGTTCCGGCAAGATAATCATATGTAGAGTAATCAAACGTGTATGAAATGCTGTCCCAATATGGAGCAATGAACCCGTTAACATCATAATCGCTCATGATGGGCTGATTTTCCAAATACCCAAACCAACTTACTTGAGGTTCAAACATTATCAATCCGTTTAATCCAATCGATAATTCTGTATATTCTCTGCCGTAGTAACTAAAAGTGAACCCTATGGGCACATCTTCAACTGTTCGTTCATTTACAAAAGGAACAGGCGGCAAAACTTGATTATTAGAATCAGCAATTTCAATCCAATTAAAAACTACATCTTCAGAGGTGTTACTATCTGAACATGTGTATCCAAAAACATCCGTATCTTCTGCCATCACAGAAGTTAGATTTCCAATAAAAATCATGGATAAAAGCAAACAAGTTAATATCATGCATAAAGGCTTTCTCAAGATTTTTCACCCAATATGATCTTAGGGATATCTAGAATAAACAATATTAATGTTGTTAACATTTTTTGTTCTCAAAAAACTTTTTTTAACCATGAATTTTTGAAAAGAAATTACTAAATTTCTTGCATATTCACGATTCTATTCCAGTTTTCCTCTGCCCAATGGAATAAACCTCTGTATGTCCTCAAGGGGAATTGCAGTGACAGTTCTTTTTAGGTCTTCAGAAACTTTAGTGGATAATTGATGACGTATCTTTTTGGCAAGCTGACTGCTCTTCATATCTCCCGGAATAATCTTCATGTAAGCGTCCGTCTGATGGGTAACAGATTTCACAGGTCCACCAATAATCATAAGGGAATCATCATCAATTTTTACTCCAATAGCAACATGCAAAGGAACACTACGAACAAAATTTTTGGTTCCACGAATCATAAACGACCCCTTCTTTAGAGATTGACCCGAAGGAGGAGTCTTGCTCACCTGATTTGGATGAATCCAGTAAACGTTTACTGCACTCAATAGTTCCTTCCAAGCTCGAGAGTACGACGCCGCAAGCTGCGCTGCCTCAGTGATGGTTTGTTCGGGCACAGTTTTTCCTTGTGTTTTAATCACGACAAATGGAGCACCCACAATTTCAGCATGAAACACAATATCATCTGCTTCCATGTGTTTTTTGATTAGCACCTCGTTAGATGTGGCATCTCTGCCTCCAATCACAAGAAAACCATCAGAGGAATGTACCCACCTGAACTTTTCGAACCACTCCTTTTTTCTTCTCTTGGCAAGGGTTTGCTGTGATTCTTTCGCTAATGTAACCTGCTTTTTTGCCTCTTCGATTTTTGCTTCGGTCTCTTGCAGCTGTTTCTCGGCGCCCCTAAGTTTTTTTTCAGCCTTCTTAGATTTTGAGTAGTATTTGTTTGCGCTTGCTTGGATGGGCTGACGAATGTTAATGGAGAAAACTTTGTTTTCAACTGAAACGTGAAGAACTTGATTTTTTGGCTCCAGCGAGTGGAAGTAAATATCAGGATGATTGTTTGTTTTCT
Source organism: Candidatus Bathyarchaeum sp. (assembly GCA_003096235.1). The sequence goes on from PIXT01000059.1 coordinate 10,970, forward strand.
TTCCTGCTTCAATGGTTGAAGCTATTTCTGTCCACGTTTTTCCGTTTCTTTTCTGTTCCAATATTTTCTGGAGAAGAGATTGGAGGTCTCCAAAGTGCTGGTAAATCAGATCGCCGATGTTCTTGTTTTTTATGATTGGTTCCTTCAAGTCTTCTAGAGCTTTGTTTTGCCTGTGAAGAATGCGTTCATATCGGGCAACTTCGCTCTTAACATCTCCAGTTGCTTCTTTGCTTAGCTCAGCGTCAGTTATCTTAGCATAGTATTCGTCAAGGGCGCTGTTGAATTTGTCATAATTGTTTTGATTCAGGTGTTCAAACTTTTTCAGGGGCACAGCAGTTACGTCAATCCACACGCCGTTTTCGTCACTTACAATACGAGACTCGATATTTCCAGATTCGATAACAAAAAGAAGCTTCTGGAGCTGATCAAAGATGCCGTCAACTTCAGCGTCAGTAAGAGCACTACAGCTAGTTTTTTTGTCAACATCTGCGCGGAGAAGTATTTCTTCAGCATAGGTTCCGCTTATGCTCAAAAATTTAGTTAGCGCCCGTACTATTTCGGTTTCTCCAAGTTCTTTAATTTCCCTAAATTCCTGAAGGTTCAATTTTTTAGGATTTCTTCCTCTTGCAGGCGGGTGCTGAAACGGTTCGCCACGCAGAATGTTTCGATCTCGCATTCTCTTATAGGTCATGGCTTGCAGAATATTGCCTTCAGGATCAACCAGTATGACGTTTCCTCCACCGAAAAGCTCTGAAACCAACTGAAAGACGCCTTGCCGCGTGCTGACCTCTATAATTTCTATTCGCTCAAATTCGTGTTGCCTGACCGCTTTAACTACGCCATTGTCTAAATATTTTCTAAGCCCCATGCAAAAAGCAGAGGGTCTTTGTGGGGTTTCATGTACATAAGAGGTTAGATGTATGCGTTTTCCAGCTTCACTGAGCAACTGGATTCGAGGCATACCTGATTTGCGAAGCTTGAAAAGTAAAGCATGTGTGCCAATTTGATAAATTTTGGATACGTGAGCTCCTTGCACCAGTTCGTTAATTTCATGGGTAACTGCGGCTACATCGAAGCTTGTCATTACCTCTTTCAACATTTTTCCCTCAAGATACAAAGAACCTGTTGTCCAACCTGAAATGGACAAAGCCTTCCATATTCCCTTTCTGGTTTATGTTACTGCATAAAAAAGGTGCCGTCTTGCAAGCATACAGTTCTAGCCAAGCGGCAACTAATGTGGGGTCAGGTTTCTTTATTGCTTGCAAAAAATCTAGAATTCGTTGATTGTCAAAAAGTTTAGTGTTTTTGAAATGGTGTAGTTTGATGTACGTCAAGACTTGCTGGGGCACTATTTTCTTCAGAGTCTATTGGTGTCTGTTGGACATTTCCTGAGGACATTCCCTGATCACCTACCCAGTATAATGTCCATCCGATCATCCAAAGGAAGATGGTGAGTGGTAAAAGAACAATAATTTTTACTTTACTAAACAGATGCCCCTTTTCATTTGGTTTGTTCATGTAAAGCCACAGTTGCTTGTTAAGCTGGTAACATGTAAAGCTCTTATGAAAACGGGCTACAGATTTGCAGTATGAACTTTTGTTCAATTGGATTTCTTGAGCATCAACGGCTTGTCAGGGATTGCGAACAGGAGTATCCAAAAATAGATTATTAGAATTAATTGGAGAAACAGTCCAGGAGCTGTAAAGAGAATCATCGGTGGCGCTTTGCCGATAATGATTAGCATAACCAGAAGAAATAGAAGAACAACAAAAAAGATTAAGATCAGTTGCAAGACAAGCATATACAACGAACTTTTGTTTACCCCCATTTTGGGTCACCATCTCTTCTGTTCTGAGGTTTTTTTGTTTCATAGCGTTTATAATGTTAACCCTCTTGTTTGGTTGTCTGATTATGGAATTTGTTTTTTGTATTGTAAAAATCGGCAATACCATAAGGTTACGTCAAAGAATGAAACAAGAAACTTGGATTGACTTTTGAAAGGATTTAAGTAATTGGAAATAGATGTATGCGAGTGAAGAATAAATCTGGAAGCGAAAGCAAGATAAACCAGAATTAGAACTGTATGATGTCCACTAAAACACGGGATGTAACTTGAAGACACTAAATGTTATTTACTGTTGCAGAGTTGGCTTTGGTATTCTAGCCGCTATAGTAGCTGCATTAGTTGTGGACCTTAAAATGGGCGACCCCCTCATTAACGGCATAACTATTGCGTTATTAGTCTACTTTCTTACATACTATCTCCTTAAATGGCAGTTTATGAACAAGGTGGAAAAACCAACCAAAATTCTTACAATGGGAATAGGCGCATACTTTCTAATCTTTATCATGTTCTGGGTTCTATTAATCACTCCGTTTCTTGCAGCCCCAACCGCAACATTCAGCGTAGATTCACAAGACCTTGTAGTTGGAGAACCCATAACATTTAACGCAGCACTTAGTGAAGACTCGGACGGAGAAATAGTTAAATGGGTTTGGAATTTCGGAGATGAAACCAGCAGCGAAGAAGAAACCCCAACAGCCACGCACTACTATGATAATGCTGGAGAGTACACTGTTACA
>PIXT01000060.1 GCA_003096235.1 Candidatus Bathyarchaeum sp.
GCTGAAATAATTATTACTCCAACTATTCCTGCTTTGCCGCACTGCTCAATCATGTCTGGAACTGTTTTAGCTGGCGTAGCAATAACTGCCAAGTCAACAGTTTCTGGAAGTTGATCAACAGTTTGGTATGCATTAAAACCCAAAATCTCTGTTTTGTGAATGTTAACTGGGTAAACTTTTCCTTGATAACCGCCTTCAGTGAGGTTCTTCATTAAAGCGTAACCTACAGAACCCTCTTTATCGCTTGCCCCAATGATGGCGATGCTTTGAGGATCAAAAATTTTTTCTAGATTTACTGTGACCATCCTGAGCACCCTGTTTGTTGGTTACTGCTTTTGATCAACAACTTACACAGTATAATCTCTTATACTTAATTCTCACTCCTCAGTTAAATGCTCTAGTAAACGGAAAAAACAGGGTTAAACGCGAAAAGAAGAGCATTAAAGGTTTAAAAGCGAATGAAAAACTTAAATACTGCCTTAAAGAAAAAAGACGCTGCGAAGGGGTGTATTATGAGGAATCCAGAATTATCTGTAGCTCCAATGCACAGAATCTGCAAGAAAGCGGGAGCGAGCAGAGTAAGCGAGGCAGCTGCGAAAGCGCTGGCAAAAGAGCTTGACGACATAGGCGTTAAAATAGCTAAAGAAGCCATCGATTACGCTATGCATGCTGGAAGAAAAACCGTTAAAGCAGAAGACATCGAGATAGCCGCAAGAAAAGTTTTGGAAAAATAAACATATCGATTCCCTTTTTTCACGGAGGTACACCAGCAGCCTCTCTAATTAGTTAGTGAAAAACTTTATATTCTCTGCTGAAATTGCTGTAGCTAGAAATTTACTCATCAAATAGGAAGGATTTGTATGGCATATTTAACTACTCAGGGTGGACAACCCGTTCTGATCCTTAAAGAAGGAACATCACGCAAACGTGGAAAAGAAGCCCAAACAAACAACATCATGGCTGCAAAAGTCATTGCTGAAGTTTTGAGGAGCACTTTAGGACCTCGCGGTATGGACAAAATGCTAATTGACGGTCTAGGTGACATAACCATAACCAATGATGGAGCATCAATACTTGATGAGATAGATGTTCAGCATCCTGCTGCAAAAATGATGGTGGAAGTAGCGAAGACCCAAGACGATATGGTTGGCGACGGAACTACCACCTCAGTGATTTTGGCTGGAGAACTTTTGCGAAAAGCCGAGGAGTTGCTGACTCAGAGTATTCACCCAACAGTTATTGTGAAAGGATACCGAAAAGCTGTTGACAAAGCTGTGGAAGCTTTAGCCAAATTGGCGATAACCGTTAACATTGATGACCGTGCAACATTGAAGAAAGTTTCAATGACTTCAATGGGCAGCAAAGCTGTGGGCAACGCTAGCAGTCACCTGTCTGATATTACTATTGATGCCGTTAAGTTGATCGCTGAAAAACGTGGCGATAAGACAATAGCGGACATTGATAACATTCAAAGAGTTAAGAAGGTGGGAAAAAGCCTCTTTGACACTCAACTTATCCGCGGAATAATTATTGACAAAGAGACTGTTCACGCAGGTATGCCAAAGAAGGTCGAAAACGCAAAAATTGCTCTTCTTGACTCTCCATTAGAAGTAGAGAAAACAGAGTTTTCAGCTGAAATCCGAATAAAAGACCCTCTTCAGATGCAGGCATTTTTAGATAAAGAGACAAACATGCTCAAGGATATGGTTGCAAAAATCAAAGCCTCAGGCGCAAACGTTCTCTTCTGCCAGAAGGGCATCGACGAAATGGCTCAGCACTTCCTTGCAACAAAAGGTATCATAGCTGCACGAAGAGTTAAACAATCAGACATGGAAAAACTGGCAAGAGCCACTGGCGGAACAGTCATCACAAAACTTGACGACCTAAAGAGCAAAGACCTAGGAGAAGCAGGCGTTGTGGAAGAACGCAAGGTCGGGGACGACAAAATGATTTTTGTTGAAAAATGCAAAGAACCCCGCTCAGTTGCAATCCTCATCCGTGCTGGTCTAGAGCGAATGGTTGACGAAGCAGACCGTGCAATGAACGATGCCTTGTCTGTGGTTGCTGATGTTGTTCAAGATAACATGATAGTTGCTGGCGGAGGCGCCACAGAAGCTGAAATAGCAAAAGTTCTTCGCGCCTTTGCTACAAAGGTTGGCGGCAGGGAACAACTTGCTATAGAAGCATTTGCTGACTCGCTGGAAATTGTTCCTAAAACTTTGGCTGAAAATGCTGGTCTAGAATCAATCGACATTCTTGTTGGCTTGAGGGCAGCTCACGAAAAGAAGAATGGACACTTGATGGGCGTTGACGTTTTCAAGGGAGAAATCGCTAACAGCTACGAGAGTGGCGTTGTTGAGCCTTTGAAGGTTAAGGAGCAAGCGATGAAATCTGCTGCAGAAGTTGCTGCTATGATTTTGAGAATCGATGATGTTATCGCTTCCACAAAACCAAAAGAAGGCGCTCCTCCAGGCGGAATGCCTCCAGGCTACTAAAAAAGTAGCTAATTTTTCCTTTTTTTCTTATTGTTGCTATTTTTAGTTGTATGTTTCTGCAGCCTGTTTCTTGTGTTTTGTAGAAAAGTTAATTTGTTTTCTTATTGTCAATCCTTAGTTTAGTGTAGTAATTGAGTTAAACAGGTTACTCGTAGTCTGTTTTGTATGCTGTGTGTTGTTTGATGTGGGAGAAATGGTGACGCAAAAGATTGTTGAGCCTCTTACTTTGGGTGTTGATCTTGGCGGAACCAAGGTTAATGTGGGGTTAGTGGATGCTACAGGCAGACTTTTGTTCTCTCACAAATCTTTGATTCATGCCTCAAAGGAGCCAAAACTGGTCTTAGCAGACATTTTGGATGGTGTACAAGTTTGCCTCAGCAAAACTGGTCAAGAAGCTAAAGCCATTGGAGTCGGAGTAGCCGCCCAAGTGAACACTGAAGGCGTTGTGAAAGGTTCTCCTAATCTGGGTTGGCGAAATGTTCCTTTTAAAAAGAAACTGGAAAAACAGCTTGGTTTGCCTGTGCTTGTAACTAACGACGTTCGTGCAGCTACTTGGGGTGAATGGCATTACGGTTCAGGGAGAGGAGTCAACGATTTAGCTGTTCTTTTTGTTGGCACAGGCGTAGGTGGCGGCGTGGTAAGCGGCGGAAAAATTTTGTCTGGTTGCACAAACAGTGGCGGCGAACTAGGACACATGACCGTTGTTTTTGATGGACGCCAGTGCCGGTGCCCTAACCGTGGCTGTTTGGAAGCGTATGTTGGTGGCTGGGCGATAGCTGAGCGTGCACAAGAAGCGGTTACCACTTTATATGCTGAGGGGCGCCGTTTGGTGTCTTTGGCGGGTAATGTTAAGCAGATTACAGCGGTTACGGTTAGTCAAGCTTACCGTGAAGGCGATTTGTTGGCTCGGCTGCTGGTGAATGAAACTGGCAAATACTTAGCTGCTGGAATTGTTAGCATCGTTAATGCCTTCAATCCTTGTGTGGTGGCTCTTGGAGGCGGAGTTGTTGAAGGTATTCCCGAGTTGATTTCGATAGTTAACGACATTGTTCCAAGATTAGCTCTGGAGGCTGCTGTTGAAAAGTTGAAAATAAAAAAGGCTGAATTGGGTGGCAACGCTGGAGCAATCGGAGCGGCTGCTTTGGCACAAGAATTAGTGAAAAAAACTTCGTAGACGTCTTTTGTTTTCTGGTTAAACCGTTTTGTTAGGCAAAAGGTTAATGTTCTTCGGTGCAGCCTTTTGTTAAACGAGGAATTCACATGGCTGTCATCGCATATGTGTTAGTTACACTGAATCCAGGAACCGAGAAGGACATACTCAAAAAAGCTTCATACTTCAAAGAAGTCACAAGCGTAAGCATGACCTACGGCGAATACGATGCACTACTTCAAGTAAACGCCGAAACACTAGACCAGCTAAACGCGTTTTTGACCGACAAACTAAGAGTGCTACCCGACATCTTCCAAACAGCCACCCTAATCGTAGCAAAAACACACACAGGCAAAGCATAACACATCCTTTTTTTGATTCTAGTTTTCAAATTGAAGCGGTCACACATGATTGTTTCAACATTTCTATTAGGAGACTAATAGCAGATTATTGTTGAAAAATAGGTTTTTCTTGAAAAACAGAAAAGCAGTCACGTTAACTCCTAAAGTTTCCTACACAAAAGCCGCCGCTTAAACTGTGTAACTTTAAAAATTAATATCTCCGCAAGTCTTGTTCTAGGTGTGAGGACGTTTCCATTTGAAGTACTCCAGTATTGCTGATGCTTACGAAAAGATAGAGGCAACAACAAAAAGGCTAGAAATGACAGACTATCTGGTCGAAATATTAAAAGAAACACCAATTAGCCTCATCGACAAAATTGTGTATCTGACACAAGGAAAACTGTATCCCGACTTTGTTGGAATAGAAATAGGCATAGCAGAAAAACTGGCAATTAGAGCAGTTGCAAGGTCTGCTGGTCACCAAGAAAACCACATAGAACTAGATGTACAAAAAACTGGGGACCTAGGAGAAACAACCCAAAAATTCATGGAAAAAAAAACCCAAGCAACATTCTTTTCAACACTCCTAACCGTTGAAAGAGTCTACGAAACCTTAGCCAAAATGGCAAACTCCACCGGCTCAGGTTCCGTCGACCTGAAACTGGCGCTGTTGGCGGGTCTTTTGTCTGATGCTTCGCCAAGCGAGGCAAAATACATAACTCGAACCGTAACAGGTAGCCTAAGACTCGGAATCGCGGACATGACCGTGTTGGATGCGTTGGCAATAGCATTTGGGGGCGGAAAAGAGACCCGCGAACATCTGGAGCGTGCATACAACATTTCATCTGATTTGGGCAGAGTTGCACGGATTGTTGCCGAAGAGGGGATTGAAGGAATCAAAAAGTTTAAGGTGATGCCGGGGGAGCCGATTCGCCCAATGCTTGCTGAGCGGTTGAGTTCGTCTGAGGAGATTCTTGAGAAGCTTGGAGGCAGATGCAGGGCAGAATACAAGTATGATGGCGAGCGGATACAGGCACACAAGAATAAAGATGAAGTTGTGCTTTTTTCTCGTCGTCTAGAAAACATTACTGAGCAGTATCCAGACGGAGTAGAATATATCCGAAATCATGTCAAGGCTGAGCAAGCGATTGTTGAAGCAGAAGCTGTTGCTGTTGACCCAAAAACAGGGGAAATGAAACCGTTTCAGGAACTTATGCACCGTAGACGAAAATATGGAATAAAAGAAGCAATGGAAGAGCACCCCATCAGGCTCTTCATGTTTGAAGCGTTATACGTTGACGGAAAAGACCTGACACAACAACCATACCCAATCCGTCATGAATATCTCACGAAAATTATCGAACAAACCGACAACATAAAAGTGGCAGAGAGTATAATAGCAGAAAATCCAGAGGCACTGGAACTGTTTTTTGAAAAGACCGTTGAGGGCGGAAGCGAGGGAATAATGTGCAAATCTGTGAATCAGGATTCTGTTTATCAGGCAGGAGCAAGAGGGTGGCTCTGGATAAAATACAAACGCGACTACAGGAGCGAAATGACCGACACCGTTGACTTGACCGTGATTGGAGCATTCCACGGAAGAGGAAAACGGGCAGGAACATACGGAGCTTTCCTTTTGGCGGCATACAACCCAGACAGGGACATCTTCGAGACCGTAACAAAAGTTGGAACAGGATTCACAGACACAGACCTAGATAAACTTCCAAAACTTCTAAACACCCATAAAATACATCACAAGCATCCTCGAGTAGAGTCAACCCTTGATGTAGAAATCTGGTTTGAGCCAGCCGTTGTCATAGAAATCAGAGGCGCAGATTTGACTCTTAGTCCAGTTCACACATGCGCCATGGACGTCATAAGAGAAGGCAGTGGAGTTGCCATAAGGTTTCCGCGGTTCACAGGAAAATACAGAGTGGACAAATCTGCTGAAGATGCAACAACCACCAAAGAAATTGTTGAAATGTACAGAGGTCAACTAAAAAAGATAGACGGTTAGCCCAATCATTTATTGTGCGTTTTTCAGTTCTTCAAGATGTTTTGAAACTGCGAAATCTAGTTGGTCTCTTAATGCGTTTCCGATGGGCTCTAGAAGTTTGACTGCGCTGATTCTTTTTTTGAGTTCATGGTCTTCAAGAACTTCATCTGCCCACTTTTCAAAGTCACCTCGATACAAGTGAAACTCCAAAGATGTGGTTTTAACTTCTCTGATTTTGGTTGCAAACTCTTCTAGGGACATTGCCCTGTGTCCTGTGTAGTTGCCGACTGATGTGAAGAAATAAAAAGCGTTCTTTCTTGATAATGTTCTAAGAATTCTGGCTGAAGATAAAGGCGTCAAAGTATGAGACCCTCATTTGATTCTAGAAATAGACGATTTCAATTTAGTTATAGACCATTAAATCTTTTATAGTTTTCATTTTTTCTCAATCAAGAATCTTTCTTCTTTGATTTTCTTTGTGATGATTGAAGTTCTGATTCTTAACACTCCTTGAAGAGGAGCAACCTTTTTTGCTATAAACGAATGAAGGCTATTTTGGTCTTTGGCAAGCACTTTAGCCAGTATCAACAACTCCTCAGAAAGTGACATAGAAACCTCCAAAACCTCCTTAGATTCTGATAGCTTCTTTGCTACTTTTTCGGTCTCTTTTGGATCCGTGTACACAGTCATGCGTGCAGTGATGGAATTAATCCCAAGCTTTTCAGGGTCCACAATAACCGTCCATTTCGTGATGACCCCGCTTTTCTCCAACTTCTTTATTCTATCATAAACGGTAGAATGGGCTACACCTAATTGTCGACCGACCTCAGAGTAGGTTTGCTTTGAATTTGTCTGAATAGCTTGCAATATTTGCCAATCTAAATCATCCAAAGAAACCGCTTGATTTTTCAGTTTCATGGTTTTGAACCTTAAATATACTGAGTAGTCGTTCAGTTGCTAATTTATTGTTTGCTGTCGGAAAAATGTAGATTATTCGACGTTTTTTCGTAATTTTTTCAAACTTCAAGTTTACGGGATGCGCCATCATGTAAATAAAAATGTAACTAAATCAGTGACTTAGCCTACATTTGTTCAATTTCTAAGACAATAATCAACAATCTTTCGGGGTTTCTGTCAAACAACCTTAAATCTGTGATAATGAACTAATATTCTATAGTTAGATACTAGGAAATATCAATGAATTTACCGTTTCCCACAGTTTGGAGCTTAATCGACAGTTTTAAGGAGCAATGTCTCTTGAACAACTGGGAAACATGCGAAACCGAAGACTGGATCAAAACAGAAGACGGCAAATACCACAGTTTTCTTTGGAC
>PIXT01000061.1 GCA_003096235.1 Candidatus Bathyarchaeum sp.
AACAAGTTTTTTCCTTGATTACTCAGTTTGAAAACTCGTTTTGGGTGATAATCTTTGGTTGTCCATTCGCTTTCTAGGTAGTTCCAGCGTTCGAGGTCTCGCAGGAGGGGGTAAATGCTGCTGGGGCCTAGGTATATTCCGAAGTTTTTGCGGATAACGGTTATAATTCGATAGCCGTGCATTGGTTGGTGTTTTAGAATGTGTAACACTAGGAAGTAGCGTAGTCCGCGTATGATTTGACCTTGAATTCTTTTTGGGTTTTCGGTGGCGTATTGCTCTTCTTGATAGTTCATGGGGTTTGCCATGGTTACTGCACATCCTGTAATATTCCTGATATGTATGGCATATAAGCATTACGCTTTTGCATTGCATAAGCGCATTACAAAGCCATAATGCTTAAAAACAAAACCAACCAAGATAACAACATGGACCAAGAACAAATCGCCCTCATAATAAAAGCACTCAGAAACAACCCAAGAGGAATGACGGTAACTCAAATCTCAAAAGAAATAGACCTAAACAGAAACTCCGTCGCAAAATACCTCGAAGTCCTACTAATATCAGGCCACGTAGAAATGAAGTCCTACGGACCAGCAAAAGTATTCTACCTCTCACAAAGAGTCCCAATGTCCACCATGCTAGACTTCTCCTCAGACTACATACTAATCCTAGACAGAGACCTAAAAATAATCCAAATAAACAACAACTTCACAGACCTCATAAAAACCAAAAAAGAAACCACCCTCGGACAAAAAATCCAAGACATACCCATACAAATCTTCAAAACACCAGAAATGGCAACAAAACTCAAAGACGCCCTCGACGGAAAAGGAACAAACCAAAAAATAGAACTGACCACAAACAAACAAAAACACTACTTCAACATCAAACTAATTTCAACAACCTTTGAAGACGGCCTGCCCGGAGTAACAATAATACTAGAAAACATCACAGAACTCAAAAAACTGGAAAAAACACTGCAAGAAACAAACCAACTCAACCAAACAATTCTCCAAAACATATCAGACAGCGTAATTGTTCTTGACCAAAAACAGAAAATCATATCTGCAAACAACGCAACAGCAGACCTACTGCAAACACCAAAAGAAAAAATTCAACAAAAGAAACTAACAGACTTGCTCGCAGGCTTTGAAAAAACGCTGTTATCTAAAACGATCAAAAATGTTACAAAAACAGGCAAACCAGAAACAATAACTGACGAATACGCTTTTGCAAACAACCAAAAAGGTTTGTATAAAACAAAAGTTATCCCAGTCAAAGAAGGCATTTTGTGCATTATCCAAAAGGCAACAAATTAACCACAACAGAACTTGGCAAATAGTCTAACCTTTAGTTCGTTTAAAAAAATAAAAAGAAGGGAAGTTTGCCGAGTAATAATCGGCATTTTATGGGTCGTGTATTCCACCTTTTGTTTCTACCACTGTTGCACCAGTGTAGATGTTGGTATATTCGTGAACCCACTCGGTTTCACTTATAGTACCCAACAACTCAGGAATACAGAACGTTGGATGATTCGGGTCGGTATAGTCGATTTGCAGAATTATCGATGTCAAACCTGCAGGAGCTTGTTGTAACTGAAGGATTCCCGGATTAATATCACGTGCAGCATCTCCGTGTAGCCATTGTGTAGCATAGTAGGTGTCTCTGCCGAAGTGACCCCAAACAACTATGACTTCTGTGCCATTTTTGTCAATGTATGTTGAGATTACAGCATAACCAACGGTTGGGTCGTCGTACGAACTGTACACGTTCCAACTAGGACCATCAGCTATGTCATCCCAGTATCTTTGCCAGCAAGCCAACCCAGTTATCATGCCAGAGTATGGAGAACCTGTAGCGTATTCAGGTATACCATAGATTGCGTCTGTGAAGTCGTTTGAATAGTATGAGAGCATGTTAGCAACTGGACCACCAACTCCAATCATGTTAGAGCTTGAAGTAGGCCAGTACGTACACCAGTTGTCAGTCAGTGCCGCGCGTCCGATTGCGTCCTTGTAGTCTTCTTTAGTGTCACCCACGCCAAACTGGTACATTACACTGGGCATCTGCATAGTAGTGTCAGGATCCCACATATCTGAACCAGCTAAACCGATGGTGATGTTCTTTTGTTTAATCGAAGCAGTTATCAGTGATGCGCCAGCGGAGTCAATAGTTTTTGCGTCTCTGCCGATAGTTGTCCATTCATAGCGTCCAGTACCAAAAGCTACACCGTCAATTGTTTCTGTCCAATTATCAGATGACCATCGAACCACGTAAGTACTGGAAGGTAAGCCAGATATTCCACTAGTCGAGAACGTGTATTGGCTCCTTGGAACTAGTTGTCCAGTGGCTTTTACAGTTACGCGCTCAGAGAACACGCCATAGGCGTCCCAATCAGCATCAGCGACATCAACAGCCGCGGGAACAAAGCTGTAACTAGTACCAGTGAATTCGTCCCACCATCTTGAGGTGTTCTTAGTATCCTTGGTCACTGCATCGACTAAGCTCCATGGATTGAAGTGTTTGTCCAACTGATACATTGCTTCTTTGTCAATCACGTTGCTGCTACCATTGTCTGCATCGGCACCATCGTTTTGATCTGTAACACCGTAAACTGATACACCTCTGAATTGCTCAGCAACAGGCACACCAAGTGGTTCTGCAGTTTCGGCCAGAACAAAGTCCCATTCACCCACAGTCAACGGAGCCAACCATGGTTCAGTAGTACCGTCGACACGGTGTTGATCAGCAGAAACCATACGTCTCCACCAAATATCATCGTCACCAGCATTAACAGTCCAATCGCTCACACTAGGCCAGTGTGCAACAAATCCAACATAGTTTCCGTCGTTAGAGATTACTTGAGCCATATCATAAGTACCAGCACTTTTAGGTTCACTACCATAAAGTGCCATCGCAGTGCCGTCTAATGTGTATCCCGGGGGAAGTGTTTGAAGCAAAGTCCAATCATCGTTATAAGCGGTGTCTAATGCTTCATCCGCAGTCCCACCTGCAGTGTAGTAGTGTGCATAGCTGCTGTATTCTGGTGCTGAACCCAAATCCCACTCTTCCCGGTTACTGAACTGTATCAGCAAACCGGCAGGAATTACAACAGGTGATGATTCAGGTACACCTATTGTTAATGGTTGCATCACGAATTTAGGTTGATCAAGTAGTTTAACGTCTTTGAGAATTACTACCTGCTTGTCTACCTTGTCAAAGATGAAAGTCAATTTCACATCAACAAGGGCCAACATTGTTTGAGATGGTTGATGATAGTCGTAGATGCGGTTAGAAACCATAGCAACGAATTTTCGTGGTCCATCATACAGCACTTGAATGACCCCGGTAGTTGCGGTGCCATTAGTTTTTCTGCCACCGTACATCAAGGTACTGCCGATTACACTGCCGTCTGCGTCGACTTCATATCCTGGCTTCTTGAAGGTCTCACCAGTTTCAGTAGAGTAAGAGGGATCATAGGTGTTGTCGACTCTTATCCAAGGTCCACCGTAATTTGTGAGGTCTCCAAATAGGGCTCCAGCCCATACGTTTCGTCTACCCCATGATTGGTGGTTATAGGTGATGTCGATGTACCAGCCATTTATCCAAACGTTTTTGGGCAGCTTCGAGACCAGCCCCGCTCCAGCTGGGGCGGCAAATGGGTCTCGCAAACCTGCATATTCCAAACCGATATTTGTTTCGCTGTCGATCATTTCACCGTATCTGGAGAGACCGAAATCAACGCTTGCTTCTACGTAGGGGTATAGGTCGTAATAGTCTGTGTCTAATACTCCTTCAGTTGTCATGTACCAGTCTGTTGGGTCTGCTGCTTGTGTAATTCCGATGATGAACATTGGAATTACTAGCGTAGTTAACATTGTGATGGTTGCAAATAATATAAGATGTTGTTTAGTTTTCATTTTTTATTCCTCGTTTGTTTGCGTTTGATATCTGTGATAGTGTCAGTTTAAAAGTTTTTCGTTGGACGGTATGTTGACGGTATTTAGACAGTAAACAGTAAATTAGCTACAAAAATTAACAAAAAATGTGGTATATTGACGGTATTTAGCCCTAAAACTAATCGTTAAAAAATATTGTAGAACAAAAATTCTAGAATGCAAAACACACCAAAAAGTGGCGAATTACTCTTCTTTTTCCTTAGAAATTGAAACGTTTTCTTCTAATTGTGACGTTAGTTTGTTGATTTTTTCGATTTCTTCGGTTCGTTTTCTTACTGCTTCTGCAACAAATTCAGTAACGCTTCTGTAACCCAAGTCTTCTCTTGCCTTGACCAACGATTTTACTTTAACGTATAATCCGGATGGCAAATTTACCGAGTCGTATCCTTTTACTGGCAATATACCGTCACTAATGAGAGAAACGTTAACCAATCGTTTAATCGTTTTGATGTCCAAATACCGTCGATTTACGGTAAATTTTATTAATGAAGAACGAATAACGCATAAAATGGTGGAAAGGGGTGCAACTAAAACATGAGAAGGAAACCGAGAAAGTAGACATAGAAGAGTTCAAAGCACTCGTCAACAACTTGATTCCCACAACGCTAAAACAGGCAGAGTGGATATGCAACGAAGTTGATCGATTAACAAACAAACATCCAGAACTGAAAGAAAAAATCAAGGAGTGGTTCAAGATGCCCGAATCCGAAAGAAGGGAACTTGAAGAAATCATACACCGCATCCTTGCAGAAGCAGAGAAGGCACGTCAAAAGTGGTAAATTGTGTGGAAATATTACTGGAATACATTTTTCAAGAATAAAAACAGAAGACAAACACCAAAAAATGCACAAAAACAAAGAGAAGCGCCAATTTCTAACCAAATTAGTTATAGGTTACTTACTCCAAAAATAATGCCAAGTGTACATCAACAACAAGGAGGCGAGGTCGTGAACGCTGAGTGGGGGAGCCGCGTTGCAATAATTCTTCCTACGTACTGCGAAGCAGAAAATATTGCCGACATAATCCATGCAATCGAAAGACTAGAAATTGACTCCACACTTTTAGTTATAGACGACTCAAGCCCCGACGAAACAAACGATATTGTTTGTAGCCTCAAAGAAAAACGCGAAAACATCTTGTTGCTAAAAAGACCACACAAAATGGGCTTAGGAACCGCAATAACAGACGGTTTTCGGTTCCTTCTGGAGTTACCACAGCCACCAAAATACATAATCACCATGGATGCAGATTACTCACATAATCCTCAGGACATTCCAAAATTACTTAGCCTCGCAGAAAATGGCTGTGACTTAGTCATAGGAAGCAGATACTGCAACGATGGAAAAGTCAAAGGCTGGAACTTTACTCGAATACTGATAAGCAAAGTTGCAAACAAACTAACAGGATTTCTAATTAGACTACCCTTAAACGATTTCACAAGCGGTTTCAGATGCTACTCCAGATCATACATTTTGAAGGCGCTTCCACAACTGCATAGCGAAACTTACGAGATACAAATTGAAACGTTGCGTCAGGCAAAACTTCAAAACTCCAAGATTGGCGAAATTCCAATAGTTTTTGAAAACCGCAAGAAAGGCAAATCAAAGCTCACTCTGACAGAAATCACCGCTTTTAGCAAATACATCATGAAAGTTACTTGGGAACAGCTCTTTGAACAAAGAAATCAGTAAGCTACTCAAAAGTCTGTGTTGAATTTTAGAGATTCCTTTTTTTCACCTCTTGAACGGATTGGACAAAAACATAATGGCCATGAGGCAATGAAATGACAAAGGTATTGGTTACTGCGGCGTCTCATCTTCTTACTGATCAGAGTCTATCCAGTGAAGGAATTTCATGTTATAACATTTTTAAAAATCTGGAAAGATTTGGTTACAGTTTTGAGGCAATCTCAGCCAGAACCCAGATTAAAAACCCTTTGAACAATGTTGCGGTTCACCAAACAGGCTCATTAGAAACATCGGCAACCGACAACCCGATTACCAAATATTTTAACCACTCAGAAGTATTAATCCGCAGTTACCGAAAAGCGGTAGATATCCTGCAAAAACAAAATGTTGACGTTATTCATCACATGCTGCCAGCGGTTTATGGGCAAACATTTGACCTTGTTGCAATTTTTAGAAAAACAAAGAAACAGCCCTTTGTTTTTGGACCGATATCCGCACACATGTATCCAAGGCCTATAGATGAAAAGGCGTTAGAAAGGTGGACTTTTAGGCTTCACAAAAAAACTGTCGAGAATTGTGACAGACTAATAACAATCACAGACCAAGTCAAAAAAATTTATTCAGACTTTTTTGATGAAAACAAAATAGTAACTATACCTCTGGGAGTTGACACACAGCAGTTCAAACCCACAAAAGAATTGCATGAAAAAGATGGATACGAGATACTATTTGCGGGCTATCTGTACAAACTAAAGGGTGTAGAATATCTAATTAAAGCAACAAAAATCGTGACAAAAACACGCAACAACATAAAACTTCGAATAATCGGAAACGGGCCAGACAAAAGGCATCTCATGAATCTAGTTGAAGAGCTAAAAATAAAAGATAAAGTAATTTTTGAAGGTTTAGTGCCGCACGACAAAATGGTTGATTACTACCAGAAATGCGACATTTTTTGTTTTCCAACACTTGGAGAACCGTTCGGAAAAGCAGTTATCGAAGCTATGGCGTGTGCAAAACCGGTTATTGCATCCAATATTGGTGGTCCATCAGAAATCATTGAGAACGAAAAAACTGGAATTCTTGTGCCTCCTGCTCAGCCGGAAATTCTTGCTGAAAAAATTAACGAATTACTAGA
>PIXT01000062.1 GCA_003096235.1 Candidatus Bathyarchaeum sp.
ATACGTTGCCAAGGAGGCCTTTATATTAAAGAGTTGGTAAGCGGCGATCAAGGGCGAACCATCCCTAGCATAGCCTCTATTATCAACGCTGAAGCAAAGCCTCTTGAGTTAGACGTTTTAAAGATCATCATGGAGGAATCTTAGTTGGGAAGAAAAGCGAAAGGTTACCGTAGAAAGACCCGTTACCTCCTAAAGAGGAAGCCTAGAGAACGGGGAAAAACAGGACTCAGCAAGTTGCTATATAACTATGAAATTGCTGAAAAAGTTGTGATTAAACTAGACCCTAGTGTTCATAAGGGTATGCCTCATAGACGATTTCATGGAAGAATCGGCGTTATTGCTAACAAGAGAGGAAAAAGTTACGTTGTTAACGTGTCCCAAGGAAAAGCCATAAAGGAAATTATTGTTCGCCCTGAACACATTACGCCTCATAAGGGGGCATAGAACATGGCACGAAAGGCTCTGAAGGAACGTACAATTACTGTTCCGCAAGTAAAAGAAGCCTTGGACTCTATTGGTGAGGAACGACTGGACCAGTTCCAGAGACGATCTCTTGATTACGCGACAAAATTCACAAAAGTTGATCCTGATAACGTGGATGCTCTTTTGAACAAGCTTGTTGAAGAATTTGAAGTGGATAAAGGAGAGGCTGTACAAATAATAAATGCTATGCCTCAAAGCATTCAAGAGATTAGAGTGTTTTTGGCTGGTGGTCGTAAGATAATTGAAACCTCTAAACTAGAAAAAATACTGGTTTTTTTGAACAAGTATAGAAAAAAGGAATAAAGGACTTTTTCTAATTATATACTACCTAAACTAATTGTAACCATTTCGGGGCGGGGAAAGAGTGGAAAGGAGCGAGAAGAGATACGAAGAATACGCTTATGTTTTGGACTATCTTCCTCACGGAAGGCCAGGCACTCGACCAGGGTACCGAGCGGGGGCACTGATTCAAGTTGTGGGTGAAGAATATTTCACCTTCCTTGAAGCTATCGCTAGAGAAGGTATTGCTCTCAAAACCTCTGACCGAGTCTACGTTGGAAAAGATTCTCGTAGAAAAATAACCTACATCATTGGACGAATAAACTATGACGATTTAACATCCAACGCTAAAATGGAACTTTCTGGAACTGTAGAGAAAATAGTGATTAATCGAGAAAAGTGGTTCATTCACTTCTTTAATACCTCCCAAGCCATAACTCCTAGAATGCACGCCCTAGAACTGATTCCAGGTATTGGAAAGAAATACATGTGGCAGATTATTGATGAACGAGAAAGGAAGCCTTTCCAGAACTTGGAGGATTTACAGAATCGCGCTAACATGCCTACGCCCTCAAAGCTCATTACACGGAGAATTTTGGAGGAGCTGGCTGGCGAGAGTAAATATAGATTGTTTACGAGAGCGCCCTAGTGGAAAATACTGATCTTCTTCAAAGGGCGAAGCATCTTCTTCGCCTTTACGGCTTTTTCCCAAAAAAACGTTTGGGACAAAACTTTACCGTGAACTATGAAATCTTACAACGTTTAGTGTCGTATGCTTCTTTGACTAAGGATGATGTTGTCTTAGAAGTTGGAGCGGGATTCGGCTTTTTGACACAACTCCTTTCTAGAAACTGTAAAAAAGTCATTACAGTTGAAGTTGACCCCACACTTGTAGTTTTTTTGAGGAAACAGCTTCAAAGCCTACAGAATGTGGACTTGATCGAAGGCGACATCCTTTCAGTCTCTCTTCCCCCGTTCAACAAGGTTGTTGCTGCCCCTCCATACTCGATTTCATCACCTCTTTTATTCAGTCTTCTAGAAAGAAATTTTGACTCTGCCTTTCTGATTTTCCAGAAAGAATTTGCAGAGCGCTTAGCGGCTTTGGTGGGAACAAAAGATTATGGACGACTAACTGTTAATATCTATTACAGGGCTGATGTTGAGCTTCTGGATGTTGTGCCAAGAACGATGTTTTATCCACCGCCAGATGTGGACTCTATGATGGTGTGCTTGAAGCCTAGGGATCTTCCTTTTCAAGTGGATAATGAAGAGATGTTCTTTGAGCTTGTTCGAACACTCTTTACTCAGCGAAACAAGAAGGTAAGAAATGCGCTGATTCCCTTCTTGCGCAAACGTGAAATGGTCAGAAAAGAAGCGGTGGGCTTGGCTGATTCTATCGTTTATAGCACGAAGAGGGTGCGGGAATTAGCGCCAGAGGACTTTGGGATTTTAACTAATGAACTTCTTAGAAAGCTTTAGACTCTGCATCTAAACCCTGTGCCAGATTTTTGCAGTAATAGAGCTTCTCCTTTGTGCTGTTCGTTGCTGACAACAATTAACTGCCTTTGAAATTGGAGTTTTTTCTAATTCTTTGTAAATTAATATTTCCTGTATAGAATAGTTTTTATAATATCTGTTTAACTATGATGAACAGAACAGATGAGGAATAGACAATGAAGGCTCGTAACTATCGGGAGGTAAAGGGCCAAGCCTATACGCGGAAAAAGTATATCCGTGGATCTCCAGCGTCAAAAATAGTGAAATTTACTATGGGCAACCCATCAGGCAGCTACAAGTATCAAGCCCGCTTGATTGCTGAGAAATCAGTTCAGATTAGACACAACGCTCTGGAAGCTGCACGTATAGCATCTAACAGGGTTCTCTCAGAAAAACTGGGAAACAGTTACCATTTAAAGATTTTACCCTTTCCACATGTTGTACTCCGAGAAAACAAAATGATTTTTGGGGCCCACGCGGATCGACTTCAAGACGGAATGAGAAATGCTTTTGGAAAAGCCATAGGGCTTGCAGCTCGAGTTAAACCTGGACAATCACTTATCTTGGCTAATGTAAACAAAGATGGTCTTGAAGCGGCGACTACGGCGCTAAAACGTGGAGGCGCCAAATTACCCACACCCTGTCGTGTAGTAATCGAGAAACTTGGAGATTAACTGAGGGAGTAACTTTGCAGTGGTCTAGCCACAAGGGCGGGACTTGCAAGAACCAGAGGCTCCTTGCTTTGTTTGACATTCATAAATCAATAAACAGTATGGGGTATGAATTTGGTTTCTGAACATTTGATCGTTAATATCGAAGAGGAAATTGCTGCTGATGGACGATTTACCGGTGGAAAAGGCGCTAACTTAGCTAAATTGTTCCATATTCTAGGAAAGGATAACGTTCCTTATGCGGTAATGGTTACCACAGAATTCGCTAAGATGTTACTCCACGATCAGACGATTGTAGATTTAGTAACAGATTTGGATTCTGCGTTGGCTAAAGACGATGAGGGCGAATCTAAAAGGATTGCTAAAAAAATAGTAAAAGTCATCGAAAACATAAAGACGCAACCTGAACTCATTGCATTGTTAGAGAAAAAAATTGAAACACTGAAAATGCGGGTTGGACGGAACAGGGTTGCTGTTAGAAGTTCTGGAATTACCGAGGATATGGCTACCGCGGCTTTTGCTGGGCAATTTGAAACTTATCTTAATGTTCCCTTGGATTCTTCTAATGTTATTAAATACGTTTTGAAGTGTATTGCTTCTGCTTTCGGCTGGAGAGTTATAGATTATCGACAAGATTTGCGCAAGAAAAAAATTCTTGACCTCTCAGAGGCTGATTTGCTTGATCAGGGTTTAATTTCTGTTGTAATCCAGACCATGATTGATTCAGAAAAATCTGGAGTAGCTTTCTCTATAGACCCTAATACTGGTAACCGTAATGTGGGCGTTATTCAGGCCGTTTATGGCTTGGGGGAAATGATAGTACAAGGAAAAGAAAGCGCTTCTTGGACTGGTTTTGTTAAAGAACCCGAAGTAAAAGTTCTTGGAACTATCCCGACTAAAGACCCTCAGAAAGAAATGATGATTTATGATCATACAACCAATTCGAACCGTGATGTTCCCGTTGGTGAACGTGATCCTCGGGTAATCACTGCAGATGAGGCAAATCAAGTTGCTAATCATGTTACAACTATTGAAAAAAGTTACAAAAAACCAATGGATGTAGAGTATGCCGTCGAAAACGGCAAAGTTTTCATAACTCAGGCGCGACCCGAAACTGTTCACGCCACCCGAACATTATTGACTTTATTTAAGCTTAAAGAGACTCCAAAAGAGGCTCCACTTTTTGTTGGTATACCTGTTGGAACAAAGATTTCTTCAGGGTTTGTTGCTAAAGCAAAGAATCCTGAGGAAGCTGTGGAAGAAATTGTAGAGTTCAACAAGAAAGGCATAAAGCCGATGCTTGTAACTTCAATGACGACCCCAGACTGGGAAGTTGTTATGAGCCTCGAAAAAGTTTCTGCACTAATCTGTGAACGCGGTAACCGAACATCTCATGCTGCCATAGTTTCTAGAGAACGTGGAATTCCATGTGCTGTTGGCGTTGTTGGCGCCCTTGGCCTAGACGATGGAGACAAAATCACTCTCGACTGTTCATCTGGTGTAGCAAACATCTTCAGAGGTGAGATACCCTTTGAGGTGCAAGAATTCGAGTTAAAGAAAATTCCAGAAACAATCACAAAAGTTATGGTAAACATTGGTAGTCCTGATGAAGCTTTGCACATCAGTCAACTTCCATCTCAGGGAAGTTCTCTTGTTCGAATCGAATTCGTGGTATCCAACACAGAATTACATCCTGTATTCGCTTTAAGAGCTGATCAGCTAGGTCCTGAAAGATGGGCTAGTGATGTCAAGAAAAAGTATCCATTCATTACGTCTTTGACTGATGAATATATCAAGAGGCTAAAAACTGGTATATCAATAATCGCTGGTGCATTCAAACCCCGTAAAATAATTGTAAGATTCTCTGATTTTAAAACAAATGAATACGCTTCTCTTCCTGGGGCAGTGTACTATGACATAAGCTGCAAGTGTGGCAAAAGTGTATCTCTAACTCCCCAAAAGAAATGTCCTATTTGTGATTCAACAGCAATCGAAGTTAACAAGATCGAACTCGAGTTCAAAGAAAATAATCCTATGATCGGATTCAGAGGCGCCTCAAGATACATTGACGAGTTCTTCTGCGAGGCATATGCTCTGGAACTTGAAGCCTTTACAGAAGTACACAAACTAGGATTGACAAATGCGGTTCCAATGATTCCCTTCATCCGTACAACTATTGAAGCAGAAAAAGTAACCGAACTAGTCAAGAATGCTTTCCAGAAAAAGGGACTAAAGCTACCCGACATCATCTTTATGGCTGAAGTTCCAAGCATTTGTATCATCCCAAAAACATTTTCTGAATACTGCAACGGTTTCAGCATAGGAAGTAACGATCTCACTCAGCTAACGCTTGGAATAGACCGTGACAGCGAAAAAATTGCTTGGGAATTCGATGAATCAAACCCCGCCGTGACCAAAGCCATCGAAATGCTGTGCGAAGGAGCACACTCCATGACTCCAGCAAGAACTGTGGGAATCTGTGGTCAAGCACCAAGTGATCTGGGAAAAGAGTTCCTAAAGTTCTTAACAATGCATTTGGATTCAATTGGCGTTAACCCAGACAAAGTTGTTGAAACTTTGCTTTCGGTAAAAGAGATAGAAACTGAGTTAATAGCCATTATCAAGAAAAACAGCAAAGACTCCGCCAAGATAGCTAAAGAATTAGGAATAACTGAAGGAAACTCAAAATATTTGATCAAAAAATTTGCATCTGAGCTTTAATGATAAAACATTATGTTTGATTATTTTCGATGCTGACTCATGAATCTGAAGGTTTGCTTTGATGAAAGCAATCTTCATGTTCACCTGTAAACTGTAGATGAAAACAATGTCCTTTGATCTTGAAGAGAAAAGACTAAAAGAAGAGATAATTCGACGAAAGCCTAAAATCGTATTTTTGCAGCTTCCAGAAGGACTAAAACCTGAAGCCATTCGTTTAGCTGAAATTGTTGAAGAAGCAGGGGCTCTACCCGTTGTCTCTTCTGATCCATGTTATGGTGCCTGCGATCTGGCTGTTTCTGGAGCTAAAATTTTGGGAGCAGACTTAATTGTTCATTATGGTCACACACCAATGATCTTGAATGCTGATGTGCCAACCGTTTATGTTGAGGTAAGAGCAAAAGTTAGCATCAAAGAAGCCATAACAAAAGCTTTGCCTTATCTTAAATCTTGGAGCAATATTGGTTTGGTCACAACAGTTCAGCATGTCCATCAACTAGATGAAGCAAAAAAAATGCTTCAAGATGCTGGAAAAACTGTTTTTGTGGGGGATGCTGGGCGTCTTAAGTATGCTGGGCAGGTGCTGGGCTGCGATTTTAGTAATGCTAAATCTGTTTCGGGGAATGTTGAGGCTTACCTTTTTGTTGGCGGTGGCAGATTTCACGCTATAGGTGTAACTTTAGCTACAGAAAAGCCCACGATAATCGCTGACCCTTACGAACAAATAGCGTATCCTGTTCGAGATAGAGTTAGGCGGGTAATCATGCAGCGTTGGGGTAACATATCTGAAGCAAAAGAAGCAAAGAGTTTTGGCGTCTTGATAAGCTTGAAAAGTGGACAAATGAAACTAAAGGAAGCAATGAGCGTTAAAGATAAACTTGAAAAACATGGATTAGCCTCTACCTTGTTTGCCCTTACAGAGGTTACACCCAGTGCCCTTGTGCAGTTTCCGGGGATAGATGCGTTTGTGAATACTGCTTGCCCTCGCCTTTCTTTGGATGATGCACCAAATTTTGGTAAACCTGTTTTGTCTATTAATGAAACCCTTGTATTGTTGGGTGAACTAAAATGGGAAGACCTGCTCAGAAACGGTTGGTTCGAAAACGCGAACTAGAGATGGCGCTATCAGAGATTGAAGCCAATCCTTTGCCTAAAGCTCACCTTGAACAATATGCTACGCCATCAAATGTAGCGGCAGAAATGCTTCACTTAGCTGCATACGTCTACGATGATATTATCAATAAAACTGTGATGGAGCTAGGTTGCGGAACGGCGAGACTCGCTATTGGTGCTGCTTTGTTAGGTGCAAAAGAAGTTTTCGGCGTGGATGTTGATCGGGTTGCAGTGAATGTGGCACAAAAAAATGCGGAACTAATGGGCGTTAAAGAAAAGGCTCATTGGCTTGTAGCTGACATCGATGTTGTTAAAGGCACTTTTGACACGATTTTGCAGAACCCGCCCTTTGGTGTTCAACGAAGAAGAGCAGATAGGCGATTCATAACCAAATCATTAGAGTTAAGTAGCACAATTTACTCGTTTCACAAAAGCGGAGACAGCAACCGAGCATTTATCAAAAGGTTTATTGAGGAGCACGGAGGAAAAATAACTAACATATTTCCTGTAACAATGGAAATTCCGAGGATGTTTAAGTTTCACACAAAGAAAAAACAAACTATCCAAGTTGATTTGTATCGCATAGAAGGAAAAAGTTAATGACAGAATCTGAAAGAAAAAGTGGGCTCTTCGTTGTTCCGGGAGATCGTTTAGGTGTCATAGAAGAGTTTACGTCTGGACCCGGAACATACATTGAAGGTGGAACTATCCACTCAAAAATAACTGGATGCACCTTACTTGACATGTTGAACAAAGAGGTTTCAGTGTATCCCCTTGTCAAAGCGGCAACCGTCCCGCAGGTTGGAAGCATAATCATCGGACTGGTTTCAGATGTGAAAAGCAAGAACGCTATTTTGACGATTTTTCAGGTTGGAGATAAAACTATTTCTGGCGTTTTCAAGGGCATGTTACACATCTCTGGTGTGAGTCACGGCTATGTAGACAACATGTTTAATGTCTGTAAAGCAGGTGACATAATGAGAGCAAAAGTAATTAGCACCAAAAACAGGTCCGTCTTTTTGTCAACCGCAGACAAAGATTTGGGCGTAATATCTGCAATCTGTTCGCTGTGTGGGCATGCTTTGGACTCTGGGAATCGTGGACTAAGTTGCTCAAACTGCGGAAATGTTGAAAGAAGAAAAACACCACCTGATTATGGAAAAGATACAATTCATGAGGGTGAACAAGTTGAAAGTTAATGTTTTGAAAAGTTCCGAAAATGAAATGAAACTTGAAGTAGAAGGCGTTGGGCACTCTCTTTTGAATGTGCTACAAAAGACCCTTTTGGAAGATGACACCATAGAAGTTGCTGGGTATCACGTGCCCCACCCGCTTATTGACAGCGGAATATTATATGTTCACACAAAAGAAAAACAAAAACCAGAAGCAGTTATTCTAAATGCTACCAAAAAAGTTCTTGACCTAAGCAAAGATTTCCAGAAAGCTCTCAAGAAGGCATCTAAATCTTATAAACCAAAATAAGCACGCATCTTATTTTTTATGTTTCAAACCTCATTTTTGCAGTAAGCAAAAGAACACTTAACGCTTCGACGCCATCTTCGTTTTGTTCCAAGATTTCTAGCCCCTCTTCCATCGTTATTGTACCGCGTATCCACGCGTATACTATCAATGCTTCAGCAGCGTCCGCTTGTTTGTGGCGATCGATTCTTGAGGGCAGAAATTTTCGTAACCCAGCTTTTTTGAACGCATCTGCCAGCAAACGACCTTTAACCTTAATTCCAGTGGCTTCTCCGTCCTTTTTAGATAATGCCAGAGAATAAAGGAAATTCACGTAGGCGTCTCCCAGTTTGGCAAGTTTTTGATCCATCAAAACTTCGCTGAGGCTTTTGTATTGTTGTATGAATTTAAACATGTGACATCCTTTCTAACTCGTAACTTATGGGTGAACAAGATTTAAAGGCTAAGTAAACTGATTGGAAGATGGATAGTTTTGGTTCCTAAACGATTTCGTTCAATAAAACCTGAGATTCGGGTGTTGGGTATTGATGATGGTAGATTTGTTCCACACACTAAAGGAACCGTAGATGTTGTGGGCGTTGTCTATCGGGGAGGCTACTGGTTTGAAGGTGTTATGCATACCCTGATAACCCTTGATGGGTTGGATACTACAGAAAAAATGGCTGCCATGATCGAAAAATCTCCCTACTATCGAGAACTTCGAGTTGTAATCTTAGACGGGGTAACTTTCGCTGGCTTCAATGTTGTGGACATTAGTAAACTCTGTAGCATGGTGGATTTACCCGTTATGTCAGTGGCTAGAGAAAAACCTGATTTGGAGGAAATAAGAAAGGCTCTTAAAAATCTCCCAGACTTTGAGAAGCGGTGGCAAGCCATGCAGAATGCTGGAGAACTCTTCGCGGTTGAAACTAGAAACGGAGAAAACCCTGTTTACGTGCAAACAGCTGGGATTTTGCATGAGGATGCCGAAAAAATTCTGAAAATAGCTTCTACGCGAAGTAACATTCCTGAAGCGCTACGTGTAGCACATATAATAGCCTCCGGATTAACTGGTTTGAAAGAAAAGATTTAAAAGAGTACATTGCAACCCAGAATGCGCAGAACTTGAGGTGAATTGTGTGGAATTCTGTCCTGACTGTGGAATGCGACTGGTTTCCCGTCGCGATAAAAAGGCAAAAAAAGCCGTTTTTTATCTTTTATGCCCAAAATGTGGCTATAAGAAACAGACTGGAGATAAGGCATCTGTTGCGCCCAAAGCAATAGAACGTCCTCACCATGAATCTATAGCTATTATCGGAAGAGCAGAACAAAAACTGCGTACTTTACCAACAGTAAGGATAGAATGCCCCAAATGTGGAAACAATACTGCATACGCTTGGCAGGTACAAACCAGGGGAACTGACGAGTCTTCAACACAGTTTTTCAGATGTACAAAATGCAATTACACTTTCCGTGAATACAGCTGAAACCTCACACTTGATGCAAATTCGGTTAAAAACAGGTCTTCTCTATGTGGGTGCCTGAGGAATCAAACACCTTAAATTAGACGTAGATTAAACATAAATGCTAACGGAGATTTGATGATGTTCAAGGCTAAAATGGCTGATGCAAAATTTTTGAAGGATATGATGGGCGCCATTTCAATACTTGTAGACGAAGCCACCTTTGACCTTACTCCAGAAGGAATAAAGCTTCGCGCCATGGATCCTTCACGCGTTGCCATGGTTGATTTTGAATGGCCCAAAACCGTATTTGATGAATATTCTTGCGGCGAAACAATGAAGATGTGCATCAACATCAGTGAAATGTTAAAATTGTTGAAGAGAACCGGAAAAGACGAATCGGTTGCTTTATCTCTGGATGAAAAAACTGGGAAACTGAAAATTGCGATCAAAGGCAAGTATTCTCGCACCTTCAATATGCCTACTTTGGAGGCTATGGATGAAGAGGTTCCCACTCCAAAAGTCAACTTTAATGTGAGCGCGAAGACCACGACACAGGGTTTACGAGAGGCTATCGAGGATGCTTCTTTGGTTAGTGATCATGTTCGAATTGAGGCAGATAATGAGAAGATGGTTATGCATGCCGCTGGCGATATTATGGGGGCTAAGATAGAGTTTAAGGCAGGAGATGATGTGCTCTTGGAGATGAAAGCTAAAGAGGCTTCTAAAGCTACTTTCAGTCTAAGTTACCTCTCCGAGATCGTTAAGGCATCTGTGCCAACCTCAGAAATTGTTGTGATAGAGTTTTCGACTGATATGCCAATTAAACTGGATTTCCAGCAGGAGAAAGATGGGAATCTGAAGTTTTTCTTGGCTCCTCGAATAGAAGTAGAATAGTCAAAAAATTGGTGGGAGGTTAAGCAGTTACTTACTGCTTATGACCGCGCAAAATACCCCTTCATGAAAGAGGCTGCGGAGCACGTACGAGGAATAGGAATAGACTTTGACGAATTAGAAAGAGATAGTGACTTCTATCTCCCATTTCTTGATCGTGCTGAGAAACGTGTCACAGATGCTTTGGTTGATGTTTCTGCTTATGCACAGACTCAGCCGCGGGATGAACCAAAAGATTACGAAATTGAGATTTTCTCTTTTCCACTAGCTGTGTTGCTGGTTGTTGGAACCGAAGAGTCCTTTATTAAAAGCAGGTATGCGTTAGCTGAAGCAAAACGGGCTTCTGCATTACTGAGGGGTGAAGAAAAAGAGAAGTTGTTGGAGGTCGCAAATAACTTCGGTTGGGATGCAAGATTAGTTAACGATTTTAGTTTGCAGCCCTATTCTTTTGCGCTTAGGTTTCCTGTTTTTTTGAAGAATTCAACAGGCTTTCATGACAAGAACTGGAAACTTGTTAATCACCTTCTGATTGATGGAGAAGTTTACCTTACAGCGCGTGAAGTAAGCCGCCTGTTAGAAGAGGAAGTACGGAAATATATTGAAGGAAGACTCGACACGAAGATAAAATCTCTTCCGTCAGCTATTATGGCTAGAGTAAACCGATTGAGGCAACTGGCTGCAGAGAAACAAGAGCAGATTCGGCTTGAGGCGATGCCTGACCGTGTAGTGATGGAAGCGTTTCCTTCATGTATTAAGGGCGTGTATGATCGGGTTTCGGCTGGTCGCCCTGCTTCTCATATGGGTAGATTTGCGTTGACTTCTTTTATGTTAAGCATCGGAATGAGTGAGGAGGATGTTTTCAAGTTTTTCCGTTCAGTTTCTGACTTTAACGAACGAATGACCCGTTATCAGGTTGAACACATCGCTGGAACCAGAGGGTCAGGAACAAAGTATACTCCCCCCAATTGTTCTACGTTACGCACTCACGGTATTTGCATCTCGCCAGAACCTGAATGTAACGGCGCAGTGAACCCGCTAGTTTGCTATAAACGAAAACTGAAAAATTTTCCTGAAGATGAGCAATCTGAAGATACTATGCCTGAAACGAAGAGTGATTAAACCCTATTTAGTCATCTTCGTATTCGGTTTTTGCTAGTTCGCCTGCGTGGGTGTCTTGATGTTCTTTTCTTTCTAGCCCTAGCTTCTTTGCTTTACTGACTTTTTCTCTTCCTAGCATGAAATTGTATTCTGCTTCTGTTATTTCGTCATTCTCTAGCATCTCTTCCAGCTCTTTTTCGTTATAAACATCCATTGTATCCATTTCTTTTTCCTTTTTTTCACGAATACTTTTCCTTTCGCCTTCTTTCATCTTTTACTCAGAAGTACTGTCTTTCATGTTTCATATAAAAGCATCCAAAACTTATCAAAAACATATTTCATATCAAAGTAAACTAGTTTTTTCTAAAAATTGTTCTGGACTCCTTTTGGACCCATGTTAGCGGTGACTTGAATCTTGTTTAAATATTGTTTTCTATCTAATACTGTGTGCTGGCGGAAAAACCATGTCGTCTTTGTCGCAGAAATATATCCAAGACAGATTCGCCGAATACTATAAACAGAACTCTGCTTCAATTCCGCAGCCCTCTTCTCTGGAAAGACGGGAGTTTGGCTTTCTTCTACTTGAAAAAAAAGTCATGGTCCGTCACAAGGGCTTCATGGATGTGGACCGTCTCAGATCCTCGTTATGTAATATTGTCCCCTCAGACGTTTACTATTCAAGTGCATATTATGAGCGTCCCGAAGAAGAGATGAAGGAAAAAGGTTGGTTGGGCGCCGACTTGGTTTTTGACATCGATGCAGATCATATTCCACTTCCCTGCGCCGCAACTCATGACCTATGGGTCTGTACTGGATGTGGCGCTTCTGGTAAAGGCAAGCACCCCCTGAAATGTTCTGGTTGTGGTGGAACAAAATTCAAGGAAAAGCCTTGGCCTTGTGAGATTTGTTTAGAAGCTTCTAAGGTTGAAGCGATCAAACTCATTGACGTCTTGACAGACGATTTTGGTTTTTCTTCAAAAGTATTAACTGTGGCTTTTTCTGGGCACAGGGGCTATCACGTTCATGTGGAAAGTGAATCAGTTCGAGAGTTAGATTCGTTGGCTCGTAAAGAGATTGTTGACTACGTTATGGGAACTGGGTTAGAAGCCGAATTTCATGGTTTAGGTAAAAGTGCAACGGCTACAAGAAGAATTTCTGGTCCAGATTTGAATGATAAAGGGTGGCGGGGGCGAGTAGCTAAGGGAACCTATGACTTTCTTCTTACTGCTTCAAAAGAAGATTTGTTTAAACTTGGTCTAAAGACTCTACATGTGAATACTTTGCTTAAGCATAAAGAGGCAATTTTGGAGAGCTGGAACAATAAGGGTCCTTGGGGAGCCATCAAGAATATAAGCCCCGATACTTGGAGAAAAATAGCTCAATATGGCGTGGAAAAACAGTCTGTGAACATTGACACTGTGGTTACTCCTGACGTTAATCGCTTGATACGTCTTCCTAATTCATTACATGGAAAAACAGGCTTGAAAAAGGTCGAGTTTTCCATCTCTGAAATCGAAGATTTTGATCCTCTTCACAGTGCAGTAGCCTTTAAGGAGGGAGAAGTAACTGTTCATGTTGCAGAGGTTCCCCAATTCAGGGTTGAGGACGAACTTTACGGTCCCTTTGAAAGACAGAAAGTTGAGCTCCCTACTGCCGCAGCGTTAATGCTGCTGTGTAAGGGTATAGCAAAGGTGGTGCAGTAACCTTGTATAATGAACTCTATGAACTGTGGAAAAAAGAAAAAGAAAACGAAAACGAGATTCAGAGGCTCCCAACCAACTTCTACGCCAAAATTGCTGCCTATATCAAAAAGCTGAAAGCAGAAAATCGAATGTTAGACAAAAAAACAACAAAAGCCAAGTTGCTGGATAACGAGTTTACAAACGTCAAGGTTATGGTTGACGAACTTTTTGCTCTTCGTTACAAGAAACTTCGAGAACATGTTTTTGTCAGAGAAACAGTTACCCGAGAGGCTTTAACTGAGGAAGAAAAAAAGTTGTATGGAGAAGTTTTGCCTTTAGCCGAAGCTTACTGTTCTTTCTCTAAAGAAATTCTCCGAGGGCGCTTATCGCGTATAGAAAAGGGTGCAAAACAGGCGCTAATTGTTTTACGTTTTGTTCAGGAAATTCCGGCATTAGTTGGGGCTGATATGAAAACTTATGGTCCCTTTGGACCTGAGGACATAGCAACGTTGCCTCCAGAAAATGCTCGGATTCTTCTTAAACAAGGAATGGCTGTAGAGGTAGATTCGAACTAAGCGTGATTATTGAGTTGCTGGAAACATAATTTTGTGGCTTGTATGACCTATTTTTTTTGAAATTCTTATTCACAATATGTGCCTCTCATTCGCGTTATGCTTTTAATTACATGACGTTAAGGTACAAAAAACGGCAAAAATGTATCGAAATTAACGCTGAATGTTCACCTCTTTTTAAAGAACCACCTGCATAATGCATCAAACTTTTAAAGGACTTGTTATAAGATATTATCCTTATGAAACAGCAAAAACTCCTTAGACTAGTAAGTGAGATGCTTAAAAATTCCAAGAAAAGTGACAGAGAATTGGCTGGCATCTTAGGAGTCTCACAACCCACTGTCTCCCGAACTCGTGCTAGAATCGAAAAAGAATACATAAAAACATATACTATAATTCCCGACTTCAAGAAACTTGGATACCAAATAATGGCATTTACCTTAGCAAAAATGAAAACAAACCCAGAGAATACAACATTCGAAAAAATGATGCAAAAATCCAAAGAATGGGTGGATAAACGTCCTAACATCATATTTGCTGCTGACGGTGAGGGCTTTGGAAAAGATCTGGTTCTGATATCCTTTCACAAAAACTATTCTGCTTACGCCACATTTGTGCGATCATTCGCTATGGACTGGGGACCTTCATTAGACAACTTCGAATCCTTCCTTGTTAGTATAGGTTCAGGATACACGTTACGAGATTTCGATCTAAAACATCTGGCAGACGACATCTAGACTATCTTTGTCTACTGTATTGTCTGTGCGCTACTTTCAAAGCACAATTCATAGCATAGACCATTTCACTTCTCTAACCTAGAGAATGCATCTTCCACAGTTTTTTGTGGTCGGATGCAATCTCAACTTTTTTGTTTTCTGTCTCAGAGAAGCTCTTAGTTGCGTTAACGATTGCTTCAACTTTTATGTTCACAATCTTGCGCGAAAATTTGATGCTTATGTCCTGTCTGTATGATTCCTTTTTTGGTTGTTATTTTTATCCGAACCTAAAATGGGCATTGTTGATGGTTAACTTTTTTTTATCATCAATTTCAAAGTTTTTTGCTCTGTTTTTCTAACAAGTCTAACATATGTGTAACATTTTTTGACGTGAATTTAAGTTTCTTTCTAGAAACAGATAAATAGTAATTAAGGGGGCTGTTTTATACTTAACTAGTTCGTGGTTGCGATGAATACGCCAAAAGAAGTCAACACATACTGCCCCAAATGTCAGTCTCATAAAGTTCATACTGTTTCCTTGTATAAGGCGG
This sequence comes from Candidatus Bathyarchaeum sp., assembly GCA_003096235.1. Next base: position 15,196 of record PIXT01000062.1, read on the forward strand.
GGAAGAGAAGAGCCCTAGCTAAGGGTGAGCGAGCTCATGAACTGCGGGAAAAGAAAGGCTATGGTGGACAGAAATTTCCTCGTCAAAGAAAGTTTGCAAAAGTAACTAAAAAAATGACGCTGAGGCTTAAGTGTAAGAGTTGCGGTTATATGCGTCATAAGAAAGGAATTCGTCTTAAAAAATTGACAATCGTCTAAAATGGAGTGAAGAAAATTGAGTGAATGGGATAAAGTTATACCAAAACCTAACAGCAGGTTCTATAGAATAAAATGTCCTGACTGTGGAAATGAGCAGTTCGTTTTCAGTCATGCTACGACATTTGTTCACTGTAACGTGTGTAGAGCGATCTTAGCAGAGCCTTCTGGCGGAAAGGCAAACGTCAAGGGCGAAATTACTGCTGTGCTTGAGTAAAACAGGAAAGGAACTAGAATAAAATGAGTTTAAGGAGACCTGAGTGGCCTGAAGTAGGCGATTTAGTAATAGCTACTGTTGTAAAAATTACCTCTTATGGTGCCTACGTTAGGTTGGATGAATACGACAAGGAGGGTCTCCTGCATGTTTCTGAGGTTGCTTCTCGTTGGGTAAGAAATATCCGCGATTATGTTCGTGAAGGACAAAAAGTTGTGCTTAAAGTTCTGCGTGTCAAAGCAGACAAGGGACAAGTTGACTTATCGCGTAGAAGAGTTACAAAACGGGATAAGAAAGAGAAGATTCAGTCTTGGAAAAAGGATCGGAAAGCTGAGAGCCTGCTGCGGACTGCTGCTGAAAAATTGAACATTTCTTTTGAAGAAGCTTACGAGAAGGCGGGTGTATTAATAGAAAACGCTTTTGGGGAACTGTATACTGGGCTCGAGAAAACCGCAAAAGATGGCGTAAACGTTCTGCTGGATTTGGGAATTGATAGTGAACTTGCAGCTACCTTGGAAGAGATTGCGAATGAGAAGATTCAGATATCTTTAGTGAATGTGAAAGGTATCTTGGAGCTTCAGAACCCGAAGCCTAAGGGTGTTCTCATAATCAAGGATACTTTGAAGCATGCTAAGGAAGTTGGTGAATCAGAGGGCGCTGATGTGACTGTTTATTTGGTTTCGCCTCCTAACTACCGTATTGTTGTTTCGGCTGAGGACTACAAAAGCGCTGAAAGTGTTTTGGAGACCGCTACTGCTTCTGCGTTGAAGTTTATTTCAAAAAATGGCGGAAAGGGTTCTTTCAGAAGAGAAAAATAATCTCTTCTAGACTTTCTTTTTTGTTATGCTTTGATTTTTTAGAAAAACCTATTTTTCAACAATATTCTGCTATTAGTCTCCTAATATGCTTCTAGTGTTCTACCCGCGAGAATATGTGTCCAATTTTTTTGTCTAGAATTACGTTTAGGTGTTTTCATAGTTTTTGTAGGAAGCATGTAACTGTTTTTGTATTAATCAGCAATTAGAGTGTGTGTGACTGTTTTGCTCCTGTCCTGTAGTGTGCTTTGAATTTTGTGTTTTATTGGAAACGTAAATAGGTGTGTTCGCACAAATAGGTGTGAACGTCCAAAACTTAGGCGAATAGTTGTAGAAACGGGTGCAAAAGATGGTTTGGCTACTTAGAAAATGTGTAAACTGTGGCGCATATAGTCTAAAACATGACAGCTGCCCAGTTTGTGGGGGTAACTTGCGTATTCCACATCCCGCTAAATTCTCGCCTGAAGACCGTTACGCAAAGTATAGACGAGCAATGAGAGGTTTAGGTCAAAATGAAATCAACAGTCATCAAAAAACTCAAGAAAGTTGAGCTAAAGAATCCGATTCTAGTGGAAGGCTTTCCAGGATTGGGCATGGTAGGAAGCATAGCCACCAACTATCTTGTAAAGCAGTTGAAGGCTCAAAAACTTGCAGTCTTGCATTCTCCCCACTTTCCATATCATGTTATTGTGAGCAAAAAAGGAGGAGCTAGGCTTCTTCGCGGCGAATTTTATTTCTGGAAGAACGAGACTGGAGAAAACGACTTCATTTTCTTAACTGGAGACAGCCAAGCCCAAACGATTGAGGGACAATTTGAAGTAGCTAACAGCATCCTTGATTTTGTTGAAAAGGAAAAAGTTGAAACAATCATAACTATTGGCGGGTACAGAAACGAGGTTGAAGGCACTCCAAAAGTGGTTGCAGTGTCCACAAACCCTGATCTATTTGAGCGCGCGTTGAAAGCAAAGGCAGTGTCCAGCGAATTGGGGACTCCAATTGTTGGTACCGCTGGTTTGCTTTTGGGCTTAGCGAAATTCAGGAAGATAGATGCTATTTGTCTTCTGGGTGAGACTCGTGGCTATTTGCCTGATCCGAAGACAGCGAAACATGTTATCGAAGTTTTGCAGGGAATTTTAGGTATAGCTGTTGATTTGAAAGGATTAGATGAAGAGATCGAGCGGTCTAAAGAGATTTTGGGTAAAATGCAGGATATTGAGAAAAGACGAGTTAAGTATATGCAGAAGATGCGCAGAGTAGAAGAGGAGCGCATCACCTACATTTCTTAATCTTTTTTTCTTTTTTGTTGTTAATCATAGACGACTTTGTAGACGCATACCATAGGTATGAAGCCGTCTGTTTCGGTTCCATACAGTTGTGGCGTCGTGAAGTAGGCTTCCTCGAAGTGTTCTAGTTCAATGTCTGTAGTACCATACAAAGCCAAGTCGCTTGCGTAATGCATCAGTTTGTATAGCACTGTGTTGTTTCCAATTTCATTCGTTATTAGCTCATCCGTGGCTGCTGAACCATCCTGATTTGTATCTACCCAATCGGTTCCAAGTGTGTAGTTTCCGTATACGTTATCATCCAATCCTGCAATACGTGCCATCCATCTCCACTTTCCTTCGTCGCCATATCCATAATCTGATCCGTCTGTTCCAAAGGTCATGAACACTAGAACATATGTTATATCCTCTTGTTTACTTTCATCGAATTGCTCTAGGATCTTGATGGCTTCAGTTTCATTCGACACGAACATTCTACCAATCCTACCTATCTGAGTACTATTCACTGTACCATTATCCGCAAGAGTTGTTGTGTTGGCGATAGCCGTAATCCAGTATCCATAATCCCACCAAGCTGCCACTACATCATTTGAATCCAGATTGGTTCGCATCCAATTTAGGGTATCTAACCAGTCGCTAATTTGGGTCCTAAACGGCAAACTCGAAGCAGCAATTGTTGTAGGTGAATATGCACGGTCTATAACTCTTGAGTATGATGAACCGCTGCTTGGGAATACAAAGTTGACCGTTAACAAGAGGAACATCAAAATGATGAAGCCAGCGCTGAATTCTTTGCCCACGCGAGCCCTGAGCCGCGTTTTACGTCTCGGAACCTTTTGTTTTTCACGCAGAATGGTGACAAATGGTCTGATCAATTGAACCAAAGCTAATGCCCACAAAATGCTAACAGCTGGTGCCATGAGCAAAGTTAACCTTGCCATTGATCCTGCAAAGTAGATTGAAGTCAGACCGAATATTCCAAGGAAAATGTTGCGGTTTGTTGGATTTTGAATGACGAAGAACAAACCTACAGGTATGAAGAGCACTCCTATTCCTAAGTCGTAATAAAATGATCCCCATGTAGTTGGTCGGTGTTCCTGTACTGATTGTACAAGTTGTTGTATGACGCTTTCACCTATACGTCCAGAGGGGTTTATTACTGACATGAATTTGGTTCCTAATTCCCCAACTAATCCAAGACTTGCAAGCACAACAAACAAAGCGGCGATAATTGCCCAGAATCCAATTACAAACGTCATCTTCTTTCTAGACGTCGTGATACGTTTAGAGATTTCATAGGTACACAATACAAGGAACATCGCCGCAACTGCCAAGACTGTGGGTTCTGTCAAAAATCTGACGCCTAACTTTGGTACATTTATTGCTATGAGCAGTGCAACTGAAAATGTTGTGCCGTACGAAATTAAGAGACGTGATGAATATCTTCGTAGCACAAGTAAAACAAAGACAAAAACTAGTACAATTCCTAGAGGATATCGTGCTGCTCCCCACGATGCAAAAAGATAACCTAACGATAATCCTCCAGCAACTCCATACGTAACTGTGCTTTTGATTGGCTTTTCTTGGTCAATTGATCTTAAGAAGAAGAAAATGAACAAGAGTATGCCAAATATTCCTACAGTTTCATCGTCAAAAAAGCCAAGGGAGGTACGGCTAATATACGGTGAACTTAGGGCTAAAAATAAAGCTGAAAAAAGACCCACTTCTTTACCGCCAATTTCTCTTCCTACAAAGTAGATAACCAGAACTGTTAGCGTTGCCATGATTACTGGAAATATTGCACAGAAGTTGAAAACTGGGTCTGCAGTTAGAGGGTGATAAATATTTGAACTAAAGATCGCTGCTGGAGCAAGGTTCAGTGCATTGGCTACTTGGTAAAAGAGCGCTGCTGTTGTTGCCAGTCCTGGAAAAATTGCGTTTGGAATGTTATATCCATTTGGGTACCAGCTCATCGGGTCTATCCATGTTGTCCATGAGAAAAACCCGTTGTCGACTATGTACTTGGTTAAACGGTAATGGATGTGTGGGTCAAACTCTGAGAGCTGCACACCCCAACGCAGAGGAAGCAACCTGATCGTTGCAGCTATAACAAGAATAACCAGCAGTAGCGATATGTGAATCAGAGAAGAATGAGACAATCGTAAGCGAAGAGCTCCAACGCTTGTCAATGCATTACCTGCGCTTTCTTTGCTAAATAACTTTCCAATCTTCACCGCAAACCCTTCTCTCGTCAATGAAAGCAATGAACCCTATATTTTTCTTGTGGTGTTCCACAGTTGTTAACTATCCCCTTTGAGCAAAGAAATATTTTAACTTTCTAATCTGTGTCCTCAAACAACGAAGTAACAGGCAACAAATTGCATACAAAAATGTGACTTTGGATTCCAGATGCCGCTTCAAGCAATTTGTGTGTTTGACTATTTCTTTTTGATGACTTTTGGAACGTAAATGATGCAGCATCCACACATGGGACACTGTCTAGGTTCGGTTTTGCTTTCGTTGCTCCATTTATATCCACACTTCATACATGCCCAATCTGCCATGTTTAATCACCATCTTTGAATTTTGGTATCATCCTTAGGACACTTAATGTTTTCCATCAAAAATGAGTTTTGATTGCAATAAGCATCAGAAGTCGAGTCTTCAGCGCCTTCTTTTTGGGTCTGCTGATTTAACCTCAACTTTCTTTGGTACAAAAGATATTTTTTTGCCGCATCCAGGACATTTACCGTCATGAGTCTGAATTATTTCATCTGGAGGCTTTAGTTCTGTCCCTTCGTATAGAATGAAACCGCATTTTTCACAAATTACTTGTTGAGGCAAGCTCTCATAGCCCCCCTTGTAGACCGAAATACAATCATTACAAACTATTTATATATTACGACGAATCGTCAGAGCCCGACAGAAACGATTCTTTGTTTGCCATGTACACACGTATCTTCAAATGCTACTTTTGATGAACTGCAAAATATAACTCGCAACTATTTTATACACTTTTGAATGCTTGAAAGAAGCAAGGAACAGATGCACCGATGGAAAAATACACTCTGATAGTCACCGAAAAACCGGATGCCGCAAAAAGAATAGCATACGCGCTTGATTTACAAGGCAAACCAAAACATCTCAAAAAAAACGGTGTACCCTATTTCATCGCCCAACGAGACAGAAACCTAGTTGTTGTTCCCGCCATCGGGCACCTCTACACTATTGTCCAAGAAAAAGGAAAACGAAGCAGTTACCCTGTCTTTAACTTCAGATGGGCACCACGGCACCTAGCTGATAGAAAAGCAAAGTCGATTCGTAATTGGGTTGAAACCTTTTCAGAGTTGTCCTGTGATGCTGACAAGTTCATATCCGCTTGCGACTACGACCTTGAAGGCAGCCTCATCGGATACTGCATACTCAAGTATGCCTGCGGCGACAAGGATGTTTCAGCAAAAAGGATGAAGTTTTCCACTCTCATGAAAACTGAGCTACAAAAAGCTTACGAAGAGCCTCTTTTACACCTAGATTTTTCGCTCATAGATGCTGGGAGAACTAGACACGAAGTCGATTGGCTCTATGGCATAAATCTTTCACGAGCATTAACTTTGGCGGCACATCGCTGGAGCGGCAAATACTCCACATTGAGTACAGGAAGAGTGCAAGGACCCGCCCTCCAGTTGCTGACCACACGCGAGAAAAAAATCCGCAGTTTTGTGCCCGTTCCATACTGGGAACTAAGCGCTGAAGCTGAAATCCTAAACTCTGTTGTTGAGGCAGAGTATGAACGAAAACGGCTTGAAACAAGAGCAGAAGCTGATGCTGTTGTGCAAGCCTGCGCAGGCAAAACTGGAGAAGTCAAGAAAGTTGACGTTAAAAAGGTTCATCAAAAGCCCCCTGTTCCTTTCGATGTGGGCACGCTACAGCGGGAATCCTATGGCCTTTTCGGGTACACTCCTCGACGCACTTTAGCGATTGCTCAGCGTTTGTATCTTGACGCCTTAATTTCGTATCCTAGGACAAGTAGCCAAAAGCTTCCTCCTATAATCCAATACAGGAAGATACTAAATTCCCTGAAAACAAAGCGTGAATACAAAAAGTTAGCTTCAACTCTTTTAGAAACCCAAGAACTAAAGCCACGAGAGGGCGCTAAAGACGATCCTGCCCATCCTGCTGTATATCCCACTGGAAACCTGCCAGAAAAGCCTCTGAGCAGCCCTGAGAAGAGAGTTTGGGACCTTATTGTCCGCAGGTTCATGGCTGTTTTTGGTGATGATGCATTAAAGGAGAGCATAAAGGTGCGTCTAGAATTGAATAACCACGGCTTCTTTGTTAGGGGAAGACGCATTCTAAAGCAAGGTTGGATGGAATACTACAAGCCCTATGTTCGTGCCGAGGATGTGGTTTTGCCCCCCATCAAAGAAGGCGATAATGTTCGGTTACTGCGGGTCATACGGGAAGACAAGTTCACCTGTCCCCCGCCTCGTTACAATCCAAGCAGTCTACTAAAGAAGATGGAAGAACTTGGAATAGGAACAAAGGCGACCCGAGCAGACATCATTCAAACTCTTTACAATCGTGGATATGTCAAGGACGAAAGAATCTTGGTTACTGAGCTGGGCTTCGATGTTATTGATGTTCTTGGCAAGTACGCTCCTACTGTAGCATCTGCGAAACTCACCAGAGACCTTGAGGATAAAATGGAGCAAATCCAAAACAGCAAAATGAAGCGGGAAACTGTTATCGCACAAGTCATTGAACAGCTCAAACCGCAACTGGAACAGTTCAAAGAAAACGAAGAAGCTATAGGTGAAGCCTTAACTGTAGCAATCACAAGGGCGAAAACACAGGAACGGATTGTGGGTAAATGCCCAACTTGTGGCACAGGCAACCTGACAATTATTTATTCACGGACAACCCGAAAGCGGTTCATAGGTTGCACTAACTACTTTAAGGGTATATGTCAAACATCTTTTCCTCTTCCACAGCGTGGAACCATAAAACCAACAAAAAGCAGGTGTAAAGCATGTGGCTGGCCCCAAGTTCTGGTGTGGCTCAAAGGAAAAAGACCTTGGAATCTGTGTTTTAATCTTAACTGTTCTCTTAAACGTGGGAGGCGAAAAAAATGAAGTGCATTATTTGCGACAAAGAATCCACAGAGACATATTGTGTACTCCACCAAGAAGTTTACCTCAATATTGTCCAAAAATTTGAGGCTTGGAAACGGGCTGCAGGCGTTTCTTGGAAGCAATATTTAAAAGAGCTTGTGGAGAATTCATACACAGGCACTTGGGCAAAAGAAGTTGCAGAACATTTATTGAACAATAAGGATGGATAAACTATGGCTAACGGTTTTAGTAAACAACTTTCATCGCTTGCCTTTTCGTTGCAAAAAACCTACGAGAAACTATTGACTGCACAGCCTTCACTATTGGTTGTAGGCATCTTGGCTGTAGCCCTTTCACTCTTCTTGATGACTGGAGGAATCTACAACATCATGATTCGTCCAATCATCGCATACGTTTCTTCGGCTGGGAGTATAATCAGTTCCTACCCCTACGGCATAACTGAACAGTTACTCTTAGAAAGCATAATCATCATGATTTACTATGCCATGGGCTTTGCAGGCTTTCTCGTAGCATACCGAAGCACAAAATACGCTTACAATCCCCGTCAAGCATACCGATTCCTTCTGGTCGGCGCTGTTTTACTTCTTATATCATATGTTCTAGTTGAACAAATGCTGCTAGCCAATTTCTAGCACCCTTTTGGGTTATGCTGCAAACTCGTAGTGTGACTTGTTTTTTCCTTTGTTTTTCATATTCAAAAGTGCAGCCCCTAGATTTGTTAAAAAGTGTATTGGGATTGTTACCAGAAGAATTATCAGAGCTGCTGGCAACGAGGGGGGCGCGAACGGAATAGAAAACAGGAATGCACCTAATATAAAATCGATTTGATCCGCTACTGGAAGGGAGCTTCCGGGGGAACGGCTTATCCGCCTTTTGATGAATGATTCTATCAGGTCGCCTGTTAAAGCTCCTAAAGACAGCACAAATCCAAGGAATATGCTGTATTGGAACTGAGGGCTATATTGGATGAGAACATGGTTATAGATGAGTGTTTGAGCTAAACCAACTAGTGTTCCCACAATAAGTCCCGCAAAGAAGCCTCTCCAAGTTTTGTGAGAACCAAGGAATGGAGTGCCGTCAAAGAATTTTTTGCCAAAGTCCATGGGTTTGCCTCCGCCAAAGATTACAGGTGCTGCATTGGCGCAGTACGCTGGGAAAATAAACCACATGGCAGCGGCTATGTCGATTATTGTTATCGTCATTTCTTTCATACCTTACATATTGTTGAAGAAAATAACTTTAGCGTCTGCAGTCGATTATTCCTGCACTTTCTATTTTAATGTAAATGTATCCTGTTCCTTTGATTTTTGGGTGCTTTTCACGCAGGACCTTTATGACTCGTGTTTGTCCTGACTGCTTCATGTTCAGTATGATTTCTGACCAGTAGTTCAGAACCCGTGTTGCCACAGGTTTAGTTTTAACAGTTTCTCCAAAAGGAACACTTCTGACCTGGCTGATAACCAGAACTGCTACTCCACAAGTTTTGGCTATCTGCGTCAAAACCGCCATTTGCCTGTTTAACTCGCGGTTCGCAGCGTATGTTTCTTGGGTGTTGTTTAGTTCAACTCTGTATAGTGATGTGACAGTGTCGACGATGATTAGCCCAAATTTGTTGGTTACAATCTTTTCAAGGCTGTCTATTGCTTTGGATTGGTCTTGAAATGTTGTTGGTCTCATTATTATCATGAGCGGCGAAATCTTCTCATAATCATATTCGGCTATCTGTGAGAGCCGTTCATAAGAAAATGTTCCATCCGTATCTATGAACAGTGACTTGATTCCTCTGCGCGCGCAATTAACTGCGCATTGGACAGCAAGAGAGGTTTTGCCTGTTTCCGCTTCTCCATACACTAAAGAGACGCCTTTGGTGGGGAATCCTCCTGCTAACAGTTTGTCAAGTGAAATGCAACCTGTTTGAACAAAATTCTGCAATACGTCAACACAAGAATCGAAGTAATCTTTAGGAATTATAAGCCTTCTCTCTAATTCTTGTTTATTGTCTAATCTTTCGTAACATATTTAAGCGGAAAACAAGGACAAGAACTCACACAGGGTTCAAAAGTATGCAATCCCACAGTTCTTTGTTCTGTGATCAGGTGTTTCTTCTGGGTGGAACATGGAAAGTGTAATGTTATGACGACGAAAATAGCTGTTGCAACGGTTAATGGCAGAGCCTACTACGCACTTGTGACGGAGTTGCAGAGAAAGAGGTTACCTTTCTTGAGCCTCAAACCATGGGACCCTGTTCCGATAGGCATCAAAGTTGTCCTAACAACAAAAGAGGAAAGCAAGCAGATTTCACACCCCAAGATTATACTTTTCGGGCAGGAATCAACCCCTGAATCTGTTGTAGACGAGGCAATTTTGGCTATTGATGGAAAACAAGGCTACGAAAAAGTTGTTGTTGGCTTGGATCCTGGTAAAACATGTGGAATAGCCATTATATGCGACAACAAGGTTCTAGAAACCATGACTACTTCAAACATAGAAGATGCGGCTCACCTTATTGTTGGCAGCATGAAACGTTTTTCAGCTGATGTTAGATTGGTGCGTGTGGGAGATGGAGCTCCAGAATACACAAAAACTTTGCTCAGTTACTTGGATGCAGATTTACCAAAAGACGCTTTGGTTGAGGTTGTCCGTGAAGCTGGAACCAGTCGGCTCAGCAACGAGTCTGTGAACCGCAGAGTGTTAAGGGACACTGTTTCTGCCATAAAAATTGCGGGAAGAAACGGTCGAGTTTTTTCGAGGAAGAATGTTCAATGAAGCATGTACTTGATGAACGAAAGACTTTGCTTGTTGATGGACCCGCTTCTGTGTGCCTTCTCTCTGGAGAGGTAAGCGTTCTGGGGGCTACTCTTGAAATCGAAGAGAATCTTATTGTCCGGGAAGGAAAACGGTTGCCTTTATGGGTAAAGCAAAGGGCTACTGTTGAATTGATGCTTGGAGAAGGGGCTTGTATCAACGAAGTTGACGAGGGAGATGTGCCTTCTCTTTGGAATGAAGCCGCAACGCAGCTTTTGTCCCTAGATAAACCCGTGACTGTTATGGTTATAGGTAAAGTAGATTCTGGCAAGACAAGCTTCTGCACTTTCCTTGTGAATACTGCGGTGATGCAGAACCTGAAGACGGCAGTTGTTGATGCTGATTTAGGGCAGTCTGATGTGGGTCCGCCTTCAACTGTGGGATTCGCTTTCGTAGAAAAGACTGTAAAGGACCTTTTTGAGCTTGATGCGCAATGCGCTGTTTTTGTGGGGTCAACAAGTCCAAGCGGGGCAATGAGTAAGGTCATTGATGGGTTGAGCTGCCTGAAAAACAGGGTGTTGGATGCAGGCGCGGATTTTCTTGTTATAAATACGGATGGTTGGGTCGAAGGCGAAGAAGCATCTACGTATAAACTTCGATTGCTCGAAATGGTTGGTTGCAGCGCTGTTGTGGCGATGCATCAGGGTAACGAGTTAACCCCAATTTTAGATTCATTGCATAACGTCAAGGTTCTTGATGTAGACTCTCCGCAGCTTATTGAACCAAGGAATAGAGAAAAAAGGAAGCTTTTGCGGGAGCTTAGCTACAAGAAGTACATGAAAGGAGCCAAAACCCAGTCGTTTTCTTTTAGCTGGGTTAAAGTTAGGGATTCTCTTTTGGGCGCTGGGGGTCCATTGCATCGTAAACGTTTGGAAACGTTAAGTAACATGCTTAGGACAAGACCAATCTACTCTGAAGAAAGTGTTGATGGGATTCTTGCGGTGCTAAAACGCAGTGAAACAGTTACTGAAAAGCAACTCAAAGATGTCGAGGATTACTTCAGAAAAAGAGTTAAAGTAATCTATGAAGGAGATGAGGCGGGCTTGCTTGTAGGGCTAGAGGATGAAGAAAACAACTTTTTGGGCATCGGTGTGCTGCGTGAAGTTGACTACAAACGAAAAGCCATGAAAATCTATACTCCTGTAAGCAAAAAAGTGTCTACGCTGTGTTTTGGTCAGATAAAACTGAACAAAAACTTCAAAGAAACTGGCTTAAGCACAGTGTACTCTGTAAACCTCTAGTTGCCTGTTTGTTTGAAAAATACTAAATAGGCTCTTTAACCCTTGCTAGTAACTGGCATGGAGAGTCGCGGTTGTTGTCACGGGCAAAAATTATAAAAGAAGAGCTAATTGAAAACGACACCTCTTTTTTTGCTGTTTGTATTGAAACAAAAAATGCTAGCCAACTATTTCTAAGTGAAGGCGAAGACAAGCTTGGCACCTTGGCTGTGGCTATGCCTCAACCAAAGAACTTGGTGGGTTCACCTCTCTCTTCAGTGCTGCTTGGAGACAGAAACATTATGATTTCCCGCCTATTAGCTGAACTTCTTGCACAAAAAACAGGCAAAATCGGTTTGGTTTCAGTTTTCACAAAATCTGTAAGCGAACAAGAGGCTGCTCCTATCCTTCGCAAACTGCTAGATAACACTCTCAAAAAACAGGAAGAAGAAAACTGAGCGCCAACAGTTGAATCTGAAAAATTTTGCTGCAATCAAGCAACAGCTAAACTAAGCTGTTCTTTGCTTGTTTCTAACATTGATTGTTTGTTTTGTTTGTTGGTTTCCAGCCAACACATATATTGCACCTAGTCGTTGTAGTTTTGGAATTCCGGAGGAAACCCTGATGAATTTCGATGTCATAATTGTGGGAGCTGGTCCGGCTGGAATCTTTTCTGCTCTTGAGTTAGCTGACAAAACAGATCTCAGCATATTGCTTTTAGATAAAGGTCGAGCTATAGATCAGCGCAAATGTCCTTCTAGCCGTGGAATGGGCTGTCTTAACTGTGACCCCTGCTCTCTGTTGGCTGGCTGGGGTGGTGCTGGCGCTTTTAGTGATGGTAAACTTACTTTGTCTACCGAGGTCGGTGGTTGGCTTAACGAGTACTGTACACAAGAGCAACTTTGGGAGCTTTTGCATTATGTTGATGATATTTATCTAAAGTTTGGAGCTACTGAGCACCTTTATGGTGTTAGTGATCAAAAGTTTGAGGAGCTTGAAAGTAAAGCCTCTCTTGCTGGACTAAAGCTTGTTTCTCAGAAAGTTCGCCACATGGGCACCGATAAATGTGCAGAGACTCTTCGTATGATGCGTGATCATCTTGAGGGTAGAGTTGACATCAGAACCGGCACGGACGTCAAGAGCCTTTTGGTTAAAGATGGCACGGTTGAAGGTGTCGAGACTACAGCTGGTGAAAAGTTTTACGGAAAATATGTGATTGTGGCTCCTGGAAGAATTGGGGCTGAGTGGCTCAAGACTGAAGCAGAGGTTCTGGGTCTGAAAACCTTGAACAACCCTGTAGACATAGGCGTCAGGGTGGAGCTTAAAGCCGCTGTTATGGAAAACCTAACAAGCACCTTGTATGAGCCTAAGCTGATTTATCACTCTAAATCATTTGACGATCAGGTGAGGACCTTCTGTGTTTCACCTTTGGGAATGGTAATCACAGAATCTTATGATGGCGTCTTAACCGTGAACGGTCAAAGCTACGCTGAACGAAAGACAAAAAACACAAACTTTGCGATTCTGGTTAGCACTTCTTTCACTGAACCCTTCAGAGAGCCAATAGCTTACGGAAAATACATTGCACGGCTTTCAAACCTGCTCAGCGGAGGAGTAATCGTGCAAAGATTAGGAGACTTGAAGGCTGGACGGCGCTCAACAGAGGAGCGAATAAAACGTAGCCTGTGTGTTCCAACTCTAAAGAACGCAACTCCTGGAGATTTAAGCTTCGTTTTGCCATACCGCTATTTGGCTGACATCAAAGAGATGCTTGAAGCGCTAGACAAGGTTTCTCCTGGGGTGAACTCGAATGACACGCTGCTTTATGGTGTTGAAGTAAAGTTCTATTCCACACGGCTAGAGCTAACTGATCAACTGGAAACAAGGATCAAAAACATGTTTACGATCGGTGACGGTGCTGGAGTAAGCCGAGGCTTGATTCAGGCGTCTTCTTCTGGAGTTATAGTTGCTAAAGAGATTGCAGCGCGGACAAAGAAACAGTAGCTTGTTTTTTGATGTTTGGTGGGACCGCCCGGATTTGAACCGGGGTCCCGAACGTCCGAGGCTCAGAGCCTAGACCATGCTAGCCGACGGTCCCTTTGGATTCTTTGTTGCTTCAGTTTTACATAAGGATTCTTGTATGTGCTTTTTTGGTGAAAAAAGAAGGTTTTTATAGTTTGACCCTGTTTTTTGGGTATGCAATTAATATTTGATGTCGACCCAAACTGGTTTGTGCTCTTTTTTGGCTTTTTGGGTGCTTGGGCAGTTCTGATTATTAACAGAAGACGTAATGGTAAACAGAATAATTTTAAAGAGCAGGTTTACTTGGCGGCGGCTGGGTTGACTTCGATGGTTCTCATGGAGCTTTTTGCGACTCAAACTGATTTGTGGCATTACCTTCCAGGAGATTGGCCTATAATTTTGTGGCCTACATATGTTGCCGCTATACTGTTTGGGCATCAACTGTTGCGGTTTATAGAAGAACGTGTTACCTTAAGGGCGTAAATTTGCGCTAAAAAAACCGCTTATTTGTCGGCGAATTTACTTCTGTTTCTTTTGAATTTCTTTTTGCATTTTACGCTGCAGAAGTAGTATTTTTCTCCGTCGTGAGTTATTTTGTATTTTGCTGTCTTTTCGTTTAGTATTACTCCACATACAGGGTCTCTAGGCATCAGATTTTCCTTCAATGACCAAATGTAAACGGCATTAGATAAGCTCTTTGCACGTTATTCATTTATTTTGAATGTTTTTGGGCAATGATGGCTGTTTGGGGACTAAGCTGTGCGTGTTCAGGTAATGTTTAATAGTTGGGTTCTGCTATTCGAAAAGTTGTATGTTATGAGTCAATGTGGTTGCTGTTTTGGAGCCGCGTTGCTGTTTATGGAGGAAATGTTGATGGCAGACGTTAAAGTTGGGGATAAGATGAAGATTCCAGTTCACAGTGTTTTTCATCAAGAAGCTGGTCACGTTGGGAAAGTTGTTTACATCAGCGAAGATGGCGAGACCGTGACCGTGAAATGTGACCGCAAGCACGGCGGCAAAACAGTTGCCTTCAATATTGCCCTTGTACCAAGAGACCTATAACCCACACATTTAGGTGTGCTTTAGCAGTTTCTGAAAAGAGGCTGTTTTCAACAATATTCTGTTATTAGTTTCCTATTATGATTGCTGGCTTATCTTTGACTTATTGTTTTTCGTTTCAAAACTATGTCTGGACTGTAAGCAGATTCTGTTTTTTGTTGTCTTGCACATCTTAACTTTGTGCCTTGGTTATTTGGCGAACTGAACCTTGGATGAAAGCAATTGTTGCGTTGTGCGTCGTTATCTGAATAGTGTTCCACGGTAGTATTTTGTGTTTGGGCACCCTAAACAGTTTTCAGATTTGTGGAAGTTGCATTTGTCGCATTCTTCGGTGCACATTCTTGTTTCTGTTTTGTTTGCTTCTAGCGTCAGTGGGGCAATAATGTCGTTTGCGGATGAGATTATGATGCTTATTTCAACGTCGCATACATGACAGTTTGTTCTGACGTGTCTGTCCATGCATGCGTTGAGTGACTCAAACTGCTCAGCTATTAGAAATAGGCATAGGTTACGTTTTCCTGATGTTACAAAACCGTTGATGAATAGTGGGCATTTCTTGAAAATCTCTAGAATTTCTGTGCTGTTGCTTGTGGAGAGGTCAACTTTTGCGATTCCTAGGTTTGTTTTTTTCAGGTTTACTCCAATTTGGTTGACGAGAATCTTCTTTTTTTTCAGTTTATGTAATCTGGCTCCAACTGCGGGTTGGGAAATCTTCAGAATCTGTCCTAGTTTTTTTTGTGAGGTCTCTGGGTTTTTTACAAGTAGGGATATGATTTTTTTGTCAATTTTGTCTAGGGGAAACACAGAATCACCTATATTCTATAATCAAATATTTGTTATGACGTATATTTTATAACTAAAATGCATGAATGAACACAAGACTTAAAAACGTTCTGATATACAAAAGTCTAATTTCATTAAAAAGGATGATTAAAAAATGAGTTCAAACGAAAAAAATCCAACTGAGATTTTGGATGTTAGAGGCGAAGTGTGTCCTTATCCTGACGTAAAAACTCAAAGAAAAACAAAGAAAATGAAATCTGGCGAAATACTTGAAATTCTGACTGACTACCCACTATCAGCAGAACGAATACCCCGATCCGTGGAAAAAAACGGACACACTGTTCTAAAAGTTGAGAAAAAAGGCGCAAGCGACTGGAGCATACTAATTAAAATAAAGTAAAGGATGCCCGAAACATGATCGATACAATGTTAATGATTTCTGGAATCCTGTTGGGTGCTCTTTTCGGTTTTGTATTGCAACGTGGGCGCTTCTGCATGAACTCGGCGTTTAGAGACATAATCTTGATGAAAGATTATACCCTGCTAAAAGCGGTTGTTATTGCAATAGTTGTTCAGTTAATTGGTTTCCATTTAATGGCATCAATGGATGTGATTCAACTCAATCCTAAACCATTCCTGTGGGGTGCCGTGATGGTTGGCGGCTTTATTTTTGGTATAGGTATGGTTCTTGCAGCAGGTTGTGCCAGCGGAACTACTTACCGTGTTGGAGAAGGCATGGTTGGCTCATTTATCGCGTTGCTTGGTCTAATGATCGGTACCGTTGTAACCAAATTGGGCGCTTTGTCTTGGCTAGATTCGCTTCTAAAAACTGACATGTTCACAGCGATAACAACAACTGATTTAGGTGTAGATCCTGGACCTTACCTTAAAGAAGGAAGCACAAGTCTAACATTAGCTAACGTGTTAGGTTTGAATCCGTGGATTTTAGTCGGTGTTATTTCTGCTGTTGTTTTGATTGTTTTAGTTTGGAAACGCGAAAAAGCAGCACCCAAAACCGAAGGCTCACTTTATGACAAAATTTTCAAGCAAGGCTGGAACTGGTGGGTTACTGGTATCGCAGTTGGAATCGTTGGATTGATGGCGTTTCCGATATTCAAGAGTTATGCGTTAGGAGTTTCTGGAGGCTGGTTTAGCTTTTTGAATACGCTGATAACTGGAGACGCTAATAATCTTAATTGGTTCGCGTTCTTGGTTATGGGTATCGTAGTGGGAGCTGCAGTGTCGGCGCTTATTGCTGGTGAATTCAAGTTAAGAGCACCAACTGGAAAACGTATTATTCAACAATTCATAGGTGGATTGATTATGGGTATAGGCGCTATAATTGGAACTGCTTGTAACATTGGACACATACTAACTGGTATCCCGCAATTGTCGGTGGGTAGCATAGTAGGCGGCATGTTCATTGTCTTAGGTAGTTGGGTAGCAGCTTACCTGATGTTCATGAGGGAATAGCTTGCCTACAATAAGCTTCCTTTTTTTCTCTGGACCCTACCAGTCTGAAAGCCCAGAAACAACCATTGAACTAGCGAATGCAGCTCTAGACAAAGGAATAAACGTGAAAATTTTTTGCTATATGGCTGCCGTAAATTGTGTGCAGAAAGGACAAAAGAAAGTTCCAGGTGTTGTGAACATAGAAGAAAAATTCAAAGAGCTAGTAGCTAAAGGAGCAGAAATTCGTTTATGCACACTTTGTATGCTTGTGCGTGGAACAAAGGAATTCATCGAGGGCGCAAAAAGGGCAGGAACACCTGACATTTTGGATATGGTGGAAGAATCTGACAAAGTTTTGGTAATCTCTTGAAGGTGAAAACAAATTGTCCAAAAATATTGTTGTAATCTTAAAAAAACCGCCTCATGGCTCCCTGTTTCCTGCTGAGGGACTTCGAGTGGCTGTGGCTGTTAGTGCTTCTGACGCAAAAGTTGTCTGCATCGAAGACAGTGTATATGCTTTCCTGAAAGAAACTGACATGACACTATACAATCACCATCTAAACTTCTTGACTGAATGTGAAATTCCGGTTTTAGTTGACAAGAATTCGCTAGACGAACGTGGACTGACCAAAAACGATTTGCTAGAATGTGTCACAGTAGTTGAACATGCTCAAATAATTGAAGAGTTGGCATCAGCTGATGCTACATTAACATTTTAGGTGGTGTTTTCTTGACTGATTTACTTTATTTTGTAACCGAAAAAGATCCAGCTTGCATAACTCTTGCTTCAGCTCACAAAAACGTCGATGTTGGAATTTGTTTGTTGCAGGATGCGGTGTACTTAGGGGTTCAACGGCAGAAAGACGGGGCATTCAATGCTGCAGTTAAAAGTGGTATTCCAATCTACGCGGCAAAAAGGGATGTTAACCTTCGGGGCTTAGAGAAGCTAATCAATTCGGAAATAAAACTATTGGATTACAGCGAAATAATTGATTTAGTCATCAAATACAATCGAGTAATCAACATGTAGGATGTGTGCGCTTTTTTAAGCACACATTTTGATTATTTTTAGTGTTGTTGCTTGAACTTTTGGAAAAAAGCCTGTTTTCAACAATGAACCTCTATTAGTCTCCTAATATATGTGCTTGTTTTGTCCTTTTTCTGGGTTAGTGTAGATGTTTTATGATTCCGTATTCTCCAGTGACTGAGTCCTGAAACAGTTCTATGTGCGGTGGATAGAACGTGAAAACAACAAACAGGACCGCCAAAACCGCCAAAGCGATTAAGGAAACCACTTCTGCAATTTTTGGAAGCTGCTTGTATGTTAATAGCTCGTAGCTTAGAACCTGTCCAATTATTACTGCTATAATGAAGCTTAGGATATCTATTGCAAAAATGCTCTCTTCTGTAATGCTGGTGTAGCCGTAGAATATGGCGGGTATGACAAGGATTATCGAATATGCTGCTGCGGTTTTTGCCAAAAAGAAGTTGTTTGTCTGCTTTTTTATGAGAACGTATTCGATTATTGTGTATAGTATGATTGGCCAGACTCCAAGTTTGAGGTGTTCCCAGACGCTTTCGTTTACCGCTGAGAATGCGCCGACAATTGGGTTGTAGCCTGACAATTCAAAAGTAAAATGAAGTGCTCCACCAAGAAGAGAAATGAACAGTATCCCAAGCAGTTCATACCGTAGTATGACTCTTTTTTGGTTTAAATCCAACAAAATCACTACATATTATATTGGCGAAATTTGGATTTAAGGTTTAATACCAAAATTCAGAAAAAAGGATGTTTTCAACAATCTTTTGCTATTAGGCTACTAATATGCTGCAAGTTTGTGTGAAAAACTGCCATATTGTTATATCAAAAAATGTTATGGGTAAAAGGGTAACATTGACTGGTCTAATAGAATGTTTTGAAATGTACAAAAGTAGAGTGTAAAAAAGTAAAAATAGATAGAAAATAGGCGGCAGATTAGACGAGTCTTGCCCCGTTTAGGGTTTTTGTCTGCCACGAGTATCTTCTTATTTTTGCTGATTCGCCGTAGTTACATGCTGAGCATTTCTTTGTTTTTATGTTATATGCTCGTCTGCCACAGCGCCTGCAGCGAATGTGAATAGTTTTGTGTGCGCGTCTACCAAAAGATGACGTGCCTTTGCTTGTTTTTCCCAATTATATCACCTTGGTGGAGGAGAAATTATTACGACGTTGTCGCCACGGACTATGATGGCGCCAAGTTTCTTTACGTTTTCTACATCGGTTGTGTCGTCGGTCTCATCTAACACTAAGTTGAGGTGTTGATCAAAGCCCTTGAGTTTTCCCCGTAGTTTCTTTCCGCCTCTCAATCGTACTAGAACTATTTTTCCGAGACTTTCTTCCAGAATTTTGGTGGCCATTTCGCTCATATGAATCCTCTCGTCCACTTTGTTTTGTATCGTTTATAGGTTTTAGCTTGACGATTTAAAGGTATCTGCCTTCTATTTTATGGTTTCTATAATCCGTTTCCGTTTCTGAGGCAAAACTATTCCATGCAATATTTAATCAGATTTTATGTCAATAGTTTGCAGTTTAACAAAAAAAGAATGAAAAAAGAAGAGACGAAGAATAGACGTGGCTTGTTTATTCGATTTTTATGTTCTGGCTTTTGGTTTTTTGTTGTTTCTTTTTGGGGACGGTGATGTCTAAAACGCCGTTCTTGTATTTCGATGTAGCCTTTTTTGAGTCTACCTTGGCGGGCAATTCAATTTCTTTGAAGTATTTGTGTCGAGGAGTGTCAACAGAAATTGTTAACGTATCAGCGGTTCCGGAGAGCTTAATGTCGTCTTTCTCGACACCGGGGAGTTCAATTATCACCCTGACTTTGCCGTCAGCATCTATTATGTCTGCTAGGGGTTCCCGTTTCTCCTTGACTTCCATGTGTGGTTTTCCAAGTCGAGTTTCTGCTTTGAAATTTCCGAACTCTTTTACGTTTGGTTTTCCATCTGGACCTACAGTTACGCTGTATCCGTAGACAAATGGTCCCCAGCTTTGTACTTTAGTTCCGTTGGGTAATGTTTGTTCTCGTTGTAGATCTTCGGGTGCTTGTTTGGATAATTTCTCGAATTCTTTTGCTATAGTCTCTTCCATTTCTTTGAAGGTCTTGTTCATATCAAAAATGTCGCCTTCAGAAAAGGGCGATTTTCCATTAAACCATCTAGACCATCGGTTTTCTTTTGACAGTGTCTTTCACCTCCTAAATGTTTTCCATTTCTTCTAGTGACTCTAGTAATCGGCGTAGGGCGAGGCTCAGAGTAAGGAAGGCTGATTGACCGAATTCTGAGCAGTGATATGTTCCTCTGCCAGTTTTTGTTAGGAATCCGCCTTCGCTGAGTTTTCTTGAGTTTTCCCACACGGTTTTTGGGTTTAAATCCAAGTCTTTCATGAAGTCTGCGAAGTTCATTGTGCTGTCTTCTTCCACTACGACTCTTCTCATCATTCTTAGTCGGGTTTGGTTTGATAGTGCATCGAACATGTTAGAGAACCTCTGGAAATCTTCTTCGAACGCTTCGAATTCTGTTTCAAGTTGGTCTTTTGGCCAGTCCATGGGAGATAGGGGCACTTCGAGAATTATTTTTCCGTCGCGTACTAGTTGCAGTTTTAGTGTCATACGACCTCGTCCTTTATTACCTACAAGTAACAATCACTGCTTCCGATATAAACATTACTATTTAGTAATAAATAACACATAGCCAAACAAACAGACTATCAAAACAGCAACAAACACTAGAAAATCATTGAATCCGCGTTATGATACCTGTAAGCGCATTCACCATTTTCACATGTCTATTTTCATCTTCAACAAGCTGCCTCAGAATCTTATAGAAAAAATCAACATCTTCAACGCCAGACAAAGCTGCAACAAGCTTCGGGTCAGTCTTCTCTGCCAGTTCGGTGTACAAATCTGCAACTGTCTTGTCATGTCCAATAATTCTTTGTAGTATCTCTGCGTCAAGCATTCCTTCAAAATCGAAGGTTGCTTCAGGAATTTCGTCTGTGGGCGATTTAAGATGTAGTGTTTCCAGCAGTTGTTCTAAGTCGAGCCTGTGTTTATGTGATTCTCTAGCTAAAGTCAGAACCGTTGCTCTATATGTCGAGTCTACAGCAACAAAACCTTTCCAAACAGATAGGGACTCAAACTTCTTCTCGATCTCCCAGCTTCTATGAAGCAGAAACTGCAATTCTTGCTTAGTTGAGATCGCCATCAAACCACAAAAGAAACTTCTAGTTGCCAACTGATAACGGTTATGAAGCAGAAATTCACCTGAAAACAAAGGCTTTTTTGGCTTTGGCACAATCACAACGTTAGAACTGTTTGGGGATGTCTTGCTTTTCCATGATGTATCCACAGTAATGGCATCTTAGGCGCAAAGGCTCTTCGTTGTCCACGTAAAACGTCGATTTCACGGGTTCTTTGCTGTTTGATATACACACGGGGTTTGCGCACTTGACGGTTTCCCGTATCATTTTAGGCAGCCTAACCAACTGCTTGTCTACAACCTCGTAGTTTCTGATAATGTTTATACTTGCGTGCGGAGCCAACAAGGCAATCTTGTCTACTTCTTGCGATTTCAGCTCTCTGCCCTCAATCTTCACCATGTCCTTTAAGCCCAACGTTTTGCTGGGCACATTCATGCCAACAGTCACTATGCCCTTGACGTGATCCCTTATCCTCAAAATCTTTAACACTTCTAAGGCATGCCCAGCAGTGATGTGGTCTATCACTGTGCCATCTTTGATTTTGGATACACGCAAAGTAGTTTCAGCCAAGTTAACCCGCCCCTCAGGTTCACTATAACATATTTTATGCATAAAGAGTTTATCTATAACTGCTGCTTAATCAGCAACTAACTCAACAGTAGAATCCATAACTGCAGGCTTCATCCAAAAATCGCAATAAGAACTAGAGGGGCTACGTCGCTAAACCTGCTTACGCGTTATTCACTTATGTTTAAGTCCTAGTTTGGAAAGCAGAGATAAAGTTAACATTTTGAAATGGTGTTTAACGCCATAAACCTGAGAAGGCACAATTAAACGTGTGTAGGTAGTGTTTCTCTTTCGAATTACCAAGAAAGTTTTACACGCAGAGGGGGCGCTGGGTCTTGTTGGAATGTCATATACAGTGAAAGCGTTTTTTAAGCATTCGACATCTTCAAAGCTCATCAAATTCCTCCGAAACAAATCAACTTGACACGAAAAACGCACCCATCAGCTTTTAGTGACATTACAGTGATGTGACAACTTGGTTTTAGACGTGAGTGAAGTACCAAGGGTCACTCAATTTGGGTTCTGTTTTTCTCACTTTACTCTTTTTTAGCTTTGGCATTTTAACCACAAAATAGTGATTAATAAAAAACTATATTCAAATTACCCAAATACTATATAGATAACTAATTAGTCAATATAGACTTGTAGAGTCTTTTGTGATAATGCTTACATCCACAAAAACCTAACATATATTTTGAGAGGTTCAAACAGTGAACGACCAAACAAAGAAGATTCTTTTTTTGTGTACACACAATTCTGCTCGGTCTCAAATGGCAGAAGGAATCCTTAACGCATTCTACGGAGACAGATACGAAGGCTACAGTGCAGGGGTAACGCCCACAAAAGTCAATCCATATGTGATTAAGGCAATGGCAAAAATTGGAATAGATATTTCCAGAAACCGTTCAAAAAGCATTGAAGAATTCCGTGGAGAAAACTTTGACTATGTGGTAACCGTATGTGACAGCGCCAAAGAAGCTTGCCCATTTTTTCCTGGAGAAACGATTATCCACAAATCGTTTGAAGATCCTTCTCAATTCAAAGGTTCTGAAGAGGAAATCATAAAACAAGTTGAAAAAGTAAGAAACGAAATCAAAGAGTGGATAAAGAAAACTTTCGCCTAAGAAAAAGGGCAGTTCGTTGATGTGATGCACTTTGTGCTGCCGCTGAGATATTAAGTGAAAGAGGGGAGGTGCCCTGTTGTTCTTTGGGTTTTTACTGTGCGTTTGCAAGAGTGACAATGTAATCGGCTGTATCAGCACACATGTCAGCAGCTTCTTCAAGGAATTCAACCATGTCATCAAAGATTATCATTGCGCCAGTATTCATCTGTTCTGCATATTTAATGAACAAAGACTTTATCTCAAGATATTCCTTGTCGATTCCAGCTTCGATTTGTTCGACTTTGTGAGCGCCTTTCATAGCTTCTGATGGATTTGCGGAGATGTTTTCTATGCTGGTGCGTAAGGCAGTTGCACAATCTACAAGAGTCGAAGTTATGTGAACTGCTTTTTCCCATAGTTCATCTGGAATTTTGGACTCACCAAGCATCACTATGCACCGTGCCGCGTCTTTCACATGATCTGCAAACGTGTCGAGACGTTTCACAAGGTGCAGCAGGTCTTCGCGGTAGTCAGCAAACAGAGCTGCGCCCTTAGATAATTCTTTGAATACTTCTGTTCTTAAGTGATCGATTTCTTCTTCAACAGTAAACAGTTTCTCAATACGTTGCCTTGCGTCTTTGATTTTTGCTGCAGAAACTTTTTGCATAGCCTCATGAAGCAATGTCACGGTGTCAAGAGCGGTTGTTATCTGTTCTTGAGCTAAATCCAACAATTTTGTTCTACGATGTCTTTCAAACCAAGCATAACTTTTCTTAGCCATTTTTTTCCCTCCTTTATAGTTTTATAACTTACCTTAAGGTCGTTCTTTTTCCCGTTGCAAGATACATAATGGACTCACCAATGTATGTCGCATGATCAGCAATTCGTTCAAGATACCTAACAACAAGCAGACTTGAAATCGTGCACCCCGTTGTAGTATTAGTTTCGATTAATTTGTCAAGGTAACTATAGTATAACTCATCAACACGTTTCTCCATTTTAGACAACGTTTTCGCGAGTTCTGTATCGTGGTTCTTTAGTGTTTGTATACTTGTTTCAACCATGTTCAGGGTTTCTATTCCCATCTCCTTGAGAATTTTCCTGAAAGAGATGTCACATTCGCCCATTCCCCCGAGCCGTTCAGAGATTTGTGAAATATCAAGGGCGTATCTTCCGTATCGTCTAAAGTCATAGCAGATTTTCATGTACGATTTTACTATTCGAAGATCAGAAGCCACTGGCTGGAACCTAGCGATAATTTCGAATGCTATGTCCTCAATCGGATCCGCCATCGAAGACAGCGTGTCTGAAAGGCTTTTTATCTGCTCGGGCGTGTGTGTGCCTTCAAGGTAGTTCACGACAGACAAAGAAACGGTTTGTTGGGCAAGCTCTCCCATACGAAAGAGCATGCTCGCTAACTGTTCTAGTCCTGCATCAATTAATCTCTTCATTTTGTTTCACCTAACCAAATTCTCCCGTGATATATTGTTCAGTTAATTCGTGCTGGGGATTCTCAAAGATGCCCTTGGTTTTGCCCTGCTCGATTATCTTCCCCAGATACAAGAAGACAGTGTAGTCAGAGACTCTTGAGGCTTGCTGCATATTGTGCGTGACTATCACAACAGTATAATCTGTAGACAGAATTCTTATGAGTTGCTCAATTTTTGCTGTAGCAGCAGGATCCAAAGCACTACAAGGCTCATCCATGAGAATAACTTCGGGGTCAACAGCCAATGCGCGGGCAATACACAACCGTTGTTGCTGTCCACCAGAAAGATCAAAAGCACTATCATTAAGGCGATCATGAACTTCGTCCCATATCGCAGCAGCTCTCAAACTTTTTTCAACAATTTTGTCAAGGGCTTTTCCTTTTGCAATTTTGTGGATTTTTGGACCAAAAGCAACGTTCTCGTATATTGATTTAGGAAGCGGGTTTGGTTTTTGGAACACCATTCCGACCTGTCTTCTAAGGTCGTAGACGTTAGTGTTGCTGTCGTAAACGTTTTTTCCGCCAATAAATATGTCTCCGGTTGTTTTGCTGGATTTAATTACATCATTCATCCGATTGAATGCCCTAAGCATTGTTGATTTGCCACAACCTGAGGGACCCATAATGGCAGTTACTGCGTTCGCCTTGATTTTTAGGTCAACGCCTCTAATGACATGCTTTTCTCCAAACCAGATGTTTAGTTGTTTGATGTCTATTTTGTCAGCTTGACTCAAATAGCAATCACCTGCTTTTTGCTTAACTTAACCATGGTTGTTTTCTCCTGTAATAGATTCTGAGTATTATCGCAATGAGCGAAAAAGTAACAACAATTAAAAAGAGAATCAATGCGATTCCAAAAACGCTTTCTGCAGGCTCTCCCTGCGCCACTATTTTGACGTACATGTTAAAGGAAAGCGTCATCACAGGCTCAAATGGCGAACGGGGCAAGCCCCTAGTTATTATTACGGAAGATGTGAAGAGTATCGCCGCTGTTTCTCCTGCAACTCTGGCAATGCCCAAAATTACGCTTGTTACGATTCCAGGCGCTGCAGCGATTAAAGTTGTCAGGCTAATTGCCTTCCATTTTGTTGCACCCAACCCTAGTGCAGCTTGCTTAAATGATTTAGGAACAATCCGTATAGCCTCTTCAGAGCCCCTTATGACGATTGGAAGAATCATCAACGCAAGCGTTAGCCAACCAGACATAAGAGATATGCCAAATCCAAGTTGTTTGCTGAAAAAGGTGAAACCGAATAAGCCAATAATTATTGAGGGCACACCAGCCAAATTGTTTATGGCTTGATCGATAATGCGTGTGATTTTTCCGCTGGGAGCATATTCCACAAGGTAGATGGCTGCGAAAACTCCAATCGGACCCGCAATTGCAGCTGCGCCCAAGAACAAGTAAACGGTTCCCACAATCATTTCGAATGCTCCTCCCTTGAGAGCGCTTGTGGTTAAAAACTCGAGATTTAAGGATCCGACTCCTGTTAAGAGGGTAGCGGCAATCCAGAAGAAAGCCAACAAACAAATGACCACAGGTACGCCTAAGGCGAAGAAGAATACTCGTTCTTTAGTTTGGCTTCCTATTGGTGAACACCTCTTTTTACAACAATGTCAGCTAACGTGTTTACTATGAAAGTAATAATGAGTAAAATTAATCCTAAACCGAAAAGGGCACTGTACTCAAGGCTACCCACAGGAGCCTCACCCATGTGTGTCGCAATAAACGACGGAATAGTATAAACTGCCTCCAAGTAGCTGGATGCAACATGTGCTTGGTTACCCGCAATCATGGATACTGCAATGGTTTCTCCGACAGCCCTACCAAAACCCAGCATTATGCTCGCCAAGATGCCGGATTTGGAGATTGGCAGCACAACACTTTTGATGGTTTCCCATTTGGTTGCTCCAAGACCAAGAGCCGCTTCTTTGTAATCTTTGGGCACAGCTGAGATTATTTCACCGGAAACGCTTACAATCGTGGGAATTGTCATGATTGATAATACCAAAGAGGCTGCCAGAGCCGTTTGCCCCGAAACTACTCCAAAAGTGGATGCGATGAAGGGAACTATGACCAGTAATCCTATGAAGCCGTAGATTACTGAAGGAATTGATGCTAAAAGTTCTATGACCGATTTGATTGGGTCTCTTACATGAAATGGTAAAACTTCAGAAACAAAAATGGCTGTGCATACGCCTATTGGGATTGCGATAAGTAAGGCTCCGAACGTGACCATAAGTGAGCCGTACAGTAAAGGCAAACCGCCAAACAAGTTTGACTCAAGGTCCCATTGCATCCCAAAAAATAGGTCTCCCCCAAATCTGGAAAATGCTAGTGCTCCTTCTCTGGCTACAAAGAAGAGCATTAAGAACAGGATAATGACTGAAAATGAAGCACATAGAAAAAGAACAACCGTCATAGGTTGAGATTTTAAATTAAGAAAAAAGGAAGATATTTTGTTGAGCGTTTTGTTGCTCATTTTCATTTGAATTCCTGTGTTTCATTTGGTAGTTTAGGCTTTTATGGGTAGTTATAGCTTGCTGGGAGTCTAAGGAATCCTTCGTCTTCCACTATGTCTTGTCCGTCTTCACTGAGAACAAATGAGATAAACCTGTCAGCTAATGATCCGCTTTCAAGAGGACTGCTGGTTATGAAGTATAATAGTCGAGAAATTGCGTAACTGCCGTTCTGAATGTTTTCTAGAGTTGCGGGAACATAGTCTGCGCCTTCTTCTTGAGCTAAAGATACAGCTACTACATCATTAGTTAAGAATCCGAATCCCACGTAACCTATTGAGTTTGGAGTGTCTTTCACTGCGGTTCGTACTGCAGGGTTGCTTGGTTGTTCATGAACCATTGTGCTGTCAACAGTAAGATCAAATTCGTCAACAGTATATTCTTCGAATGTTCCTCTGGTTCCTGATCCAGATTCTCTGACAACTACATATATTTCTGCGTCAGGTAGACTAGAGTCGACTTGGTTCCAGTTTGTGTATTCTCCAGCGAAAATTTTGGCGACTTCTTCTAGGGTTAATTCGATGTTGTTGCCTACCGAAGGGTTAACTACAACACATACTGCATCTAGTGCAAGTGGATGTAGCCAAAGAGTTCCTGCGTCGATTTCTTTTTGTTTAGGACCTCTAGAACCCATTCCGATGTCAACTGTACCGTCTATTGCTTGAGCGTAACCCGTGCCTGATCCACCACCTTGAACAGTTACAGTAACGCCAGAATGTTTATTCATAAATGCTATTGCGGCGGTGTCAGCTACAGGCAGAACAGTTGTTGAGCCAGCAAGATTAATGGTTCCAGTTCGCCATGTGCTGTCTTCGGAAAATTCGTCTCCAGTTGGAGTTTGGGTTGTTCCTGAATTCATGTAATATCCAATGCCTAATCCGATTACAAGAAGTGCTATCATTCCAACGAGTGCAAACGTTGTTGATATTCCTTTGTTTGATTTGCCAATCAAATCTTTCACCTTGTATTTTGTTAGCAAAACTGGGGAATAACAGTATATAGTTTTTCTACATAATATATATAAACTATATAGGAAAAATAGATGTGTACACATCACATTGAATTTATGAAGGTTTTAGAATTGACCCATTTTTCACATAAACCTAATGAAGAAACAAGGAAACTCCAGATAACAGGAGGCTCCACATACGTAATTTCACTGCCAAAAAGGTGGGTTACTCAAAACGGGCTTGAAAAAGGCAGTTCATTACTTGTCCGACAAGAAGAAAACGGTACCTTAGCAGTTTTACCTCCAGACATGGGAAAAACAGAAAAAATTGAAGAGGCAATAATCAAAGTCTCTCCAGAAGAAGGCTCGGATACATTAATACGAAAAACCGTTGCAGTGTATTTGCTTGGTTATAACATAATTCACATAAGGGCAAAAGACCAAAAAGAAATTTTGTCAACACAAAGAAACGCCATCAAAACTTTTGCCAGAAACATGCTTGTTGGAACAGAAATAGTGACTGACACCTCTAAAGATTTGACTTTGCAGGTTTTGTTAAGTTACCCTGAATTGTCTGTTCCGAGCGCTTTGCGGCGAATGTCTATCATAACAGCATCGATGCATAAAGATGCGATAACTGCCCTCAAGAATATCGATTACCAATTAGCAAAAGACGTTAGAGCTACAGACTATGAAGTTAACAGATTTCATCTATACATAATACGGCAACTAAAGATGGCAATTCAGAACCCGAGGATAATAACAGAAATAGGGTTAAAAAAGCCAAAGGATTGCCTTGGCTATAGGCTCATAACCAAGATGGTAGAGAGAACAGCCGACCACGCTACAAACATAGCAAAGAAGGTGTTGCTCCTCAAAAAATGCTTAGACGAAGAATTTCTTCAAACAATTCAAGAAATGAATAATGTGGCAATTTCCTCTTTTGAGACATCGATAGAATCGTTATTCAGACGAGATTACGAGCTAGCAGATAGCGTTATCGCGAAAGCCAACAAAATAATTTCTTTGGAGAAGAAGGCGTTGGTTTCATCAAAAGAAACGAACATAGAAGAAGCATCTAATATTCGGTTAGTGATTGAAAGCGTCAGAAGAATAGCAGAGTACTCCACAGACATAGCAGAGGTTGTACTCAACATGACCGTAGAATCAGTAATCAGATAGATTAAGCATTTATTTACGAGTTGCCAAAGTGTGGTTGGTGTAATGCTTGCAGTTTAAGGGACGCGACATTGTATCCATTAAAGATTTTAGCAGAGAAGAAATCGATTATATCCTGAAAACCGCCGCCTCAATGGAGCAAACAGCCAAGAAGGGCTCAGACATGCTCCACGGAAAAATATTGGCAACACTCTTCTTTGAACCCAGCACAAGAACCCGCTTAAGCTTTGAAGCAGCAATGAACAAGCTTGGAGGAACAGCAATCGGTTTTGCGGAACCAAAAGTTGCTGCAATAAAGAAGGGCGAAAACTTGGCAGACACAATCAGAGTTGTCGAAAACTACGCCGACGTCCTTGTGCTGCGTCATCCTTTAGAGGGAGCGGCTAGATTAGCAGCCGAGTTCTCTGGTGTACCTGTGATAAATGCTGGCTCTGGAGCAGAAGAGCACCCAACTCAGGCTTTGCTGGATTTGTACACGATACTAAAAGAGAAGGGCACAATTGATGGTCTTAACATAACGTTGATGGGCGATCTGAGGTACGGGCGCACTGTTCACTCGTTGGCGTATGCACTGTCACTTTATAACGTAAAGCTGTTTTTGGTTTCGCCTGAGCTTCTTCGTATGCGACGGGAAGTTTCTGATGCAATAAAACAGAAAATTGACGTTGTTGAGGGATCCGCTATTGAGGATGTTTTGCCTAAAACAGATGTGCTTTATGTAACGCGTATTCAGGAGGAAAGATTCCCTGACCCAGCCGAGTACGCGAAAGTCAGCGGAACATACAAGATTGATGTTCCCATGCTACAGGGCGTTAAGGAGGACATGATTATTATGCATCCTTTGCCGAGGGTGGATGAAATAGACGATGAGGTTGACAATACACCTCACGCTAGATACTTTCAGCAGGTGTGGAATGGCATAGTAACGCGGACAGCCATTTTGGCGCTCATATTGGGAGCAAAAAAGTAGCCAAAAATGGTCAATGCTGCTTTTGGGCAGGGTAAGCAAAACGTTAAAGACTGTACAAGATGTAGTATTGTACGTTTGAGTTGTTTTTGTATAATGGATTATTTGGAGAAGTGGGTATGGTTTCGAGCATAGTTAAAAATGTGTTTTCATCTAAATTTAAGAGCGTCAACCAAGATGACATGCTGTCTGCAGGTCTTTCTATTCTTAAAGAAGAATCGACGCCAGTTTTGATTGTGCTAAATAAAAAGGGAAAATATGCAGGTGTAATTGCTCACAGGTGGATAGTCAGGTCACGGTATGATCCAGCTAAAACCAAAGTGGAGCGTTTGATGCGTTCAGCGCCCACAGTATCATTAGAAGATAGCCTCAGCAAGGTGGCGAGGTTAATGATAGCCAGCGGTATTAGTCAGCTTCCAGTTTTAAACGAAGGAAAACTTGTGGGAATCGTTACAGATGGGGCGGTTATTCAGGGGGCAGTTGTTGGGAAGTGGGGCAACACAAAAGTTGAAGATGTGATGACCAAAAAACCGTTTCTTATTGAAGAAAACGAGTCAGTGGGGGCGGTCCTGAGCCTCTTCAGAGACCAAGGTATATCTCATGTGCCTGTGGTTAGGGATGGAAATCTTGTGGGTATTGTAAGCATCCAGAACATTATCACAAGCATATTTCAGCCAAGACAACGACAAACAGTAGGCGACATATCAGGAGAGAAAGCTCCAGTTCTAAGCATTCCAGCCAAGGGCATAATGACAAAACCAGTCATTACAGTTTTGCCTGAAAACAATCTAAAAGATGCAGTGGAGAAAATGCAGAAAGCTGACATTACGTCTTTGATTGTCATAAGTAAAGGAAGACCCGTAGGAATTCTTACCAAACGAGACCTTCTTGAGCCCCTAGCCGAAATGGAGATGCCAAAACAGCGGATAACAATCCAGTTTTCAGTGAAGGGTGTAGGAATAGGAGATATTCAGCGCGGTGTCATAATGGAAGATTTTGAAGTCTTCTCACGTAAATACCAAAAAACGTTAGAATCGGGCGCACTTTTCGTGTACATGAAAACTCATGGAACAAACTACAAGGGGGAGCAGCTGATTCACTGTCGGCTCCAGTTTAGAACAAGAAGAGGCTCATTTTTCAGCTCCAGTGAAGGCTACGGAGTTGAAGCAACGTTTCGCACAGCATTAAGCAGACTTGAAAGGCAACTGTTAAGAAGCCGAGAGCTTGCGCATGAGCCAGAGTATGCCAAGAAGTATTTGCGGCGAATAGAGTTTCCCTCAACAGAACTTTAGAACAAACACCAAAGCTTGCAAGACAGGGAGGTGAAAAAGTGACAACAGAAGGAGAAATGTACGCATGTAAAATCTGCGGCAACGTTGTTGAAGTGGTTGCATCAGGCAACGGAATTCTTGTCTGCTGCGGACAGCCCATGCAACTAGTAGAACAAGACTAGAAAACGTGTGAATACACAGGAATCAGGGCGAGTTTCGCCACACTATTTTTTTGTACATATTTAGAGTAAGCGTCTACGCAAAACCCACTGGAGTGCTACAAAGCCTAGTGGAAGTCTGAGCCATACCCATAGAACCCGTGTTAGAACGGTTGCTGCGGCGCTAATTGCAGCAGCTTGGGGTCCCAAAGCCAAGAGGTCAGTGTACAGGTAGGTCATGACAATCTCGATGAAGCCTACTTCGCCTGGCAACATTGTGGGGATGCTTTGAAGGCTACGACTAAGAGAATACACGACGGTTATCAAAACAAGACTAACCGTGTACCCAAGAGAAACAAAAACAAAATAGGATACAAGTACGCTAAGCAAATAGCTCCCCAGAGCAAAAAGCAGGGGCTGAATTATGCTTCTCGGATTTTTACCTAAAAAGCCCATTGACTGATGGAAACTCTCCAAAGATGTTTTTGCCTTTGCTCTTAGGCTTTCAAGGTTTAATCGACCTCTTGAAACGAAAACACAGAAACGTATCAGCAAATCGATTAGCCTGTGGCTCAGTTGCTCTTTTACGCATAAAAGAAATATGAAAACCAGTGGAATTGCTGTGCCAACAGATATTAGCACCATCAAAATGGAGACGCTTGAAGGAAGAGCGTGTTGTGAACTTAACAACGCAAAGGAGCACAGGATTAGAACAATCAAGGTTACTACCATGGAGATGATTCGTTGACCCAGAACAGAGGCTACAACTTTTCCTGTGTTTTCGCCTGACTCTTTTGCCATAAGGTAACTTTTGGAGACATCTTCACCGATTGACTCTGATGGAACAAAGAACTCAACAAACGCGCCAACCCAAGTAATCAACATAGTCTTCATGAAGGAAACTTTAATCGAAAGAGAACGCAAAAGGCAGTGCCAAGTTAGAGAATACGCCATCATATTTAACAGCAAAAAAACAATCGCAAGTGAATAGTAGAAGACGTCTATTTGCTGGATAGTTACGAGCATTTCAGGTATGTCAACAAAGAAATACAGGTAAGCAAAAAAAATCACCAGACCCACCAACAGAAGCGGAACAGTTCTTCTAAGAGCCATACTCTTCTCTGGAAGCCATTCAGTACTTTCTGAAGAGTCGGGTTCAAACACTCAATTCACGGCATCTTTTTGTTTTTAGTCATTTTTGCAAACGATTTGACAGGTATGGTCCCTTTTTTATCAAACGTTAAGACTGCTATATTTGCTTAAGATTGTTTTTAAAGGTGATTTAGCGAGCAAAGAAAACTCTGTTGTGCAATTCATCAAACAGGGATTACAGTTCGGAATTATAGTTTCTTTAACTTTTTTCATCCTCTTGCTTTTCAGCAAATCAATCATAGAATGTTTAAGTAAAGAACCTATGTAGGTCTCTTTTGTTCGAGGAATTCCTGGACACAAAAACAGGTTTCCTTCATTGTTTACAGCCAGATATAAGGTGCCAGCGTCACAAAGTTTTGGAACAGACCCATTGAGGTAGTCGGAGATGTGGCTTAAGAAGTAATACGACTGTGATATGTGGCTGCAATAATTTGTTTTCAACTCTAAAATCTGTTTTACCGAACCATCAATGGCGTCCTTTGGGATAACCCAAGAGCTGGAGCCGATAACAGGTTGGACAAAAAAGTAGTCTGCTCCAATGTTTCTTACGGTGTCAAAGACTTCGCGTAACTGGTGAAAGTTACGTTTGTTTAAGACAAAATTTACGCCAAGCGCACAGCTGCGAGGAGTTGTTTGTGCAAGAATCTTAAGACCTCGAATTGCTCCATCATAGGCTCCTTTTTTGCCTCGTACATCATCGTGAGTATCGGATAAGCCGTCCAAGGATATTGATATAGACTGACACAAATTAGCGAGCTTCTGAGCTCTAGATTTTGTCATCAGGGTGCCATTTGTGCTTAATG
This sequence comes from Candidatus Bathyarchaeum sp., assembly GCA_003096235.1. The sequence continues at coordinate 48,567 of PIXT01000062.1, forward strand.
TAACAACTAGGTCCCTGTCCACAGCATATTCTACTATGTCTTCGAGGTCGTTTCTGAGTAAAGCTTCTCCTCCAGTAATACCGATAGTCATGACATCCGCGTCGGCTAGTTTATCAATGACAATTTTTGCCTCGTTTAAAGTCAAATCGTTGTTTAACTTATCACGGTAAATTGTTTGGCGGTCACAAAAGAAACAATTCAAGTTGCACTTGTAGGTTACATCCCACGCAACAAACATGGGCGAAGGCACCTTCAACTTTATTTTCGAATAGAGCCGTAACGTCCGCAACAAGGGCATGTTCAGTTTAAGAGGATTTATGTTCACCAACTTTTTATTTACCCCCTACTGCATGGCTCCATTTTTTGCGCATACATCACAGATTGTTTTTCTCTTTGCAACTGTTCCATTAGCAACCCTTTTTCTTGAAGACATGTAAGCTTCATTATTCCATACCGCACAAAAGCCTTCTTCAAGCGCATTACCAAAACCCCATTTTTCCCCGTAAACATTACAGCAAGGAAAAATGCTTCCATCCCAATTCATCACAGACCGCGTCCACAAAGATGAACAATCATTACTAAGCGATTTTTTCTTTCTCTTCAAATCGCTGGCGTATGCTGAATACTGCTCATCCTTAGGCAACCAATCTTTCACATTCTCGAACTGAGACTTGGGATCTAAGAAAAACCTTTGACTCATGTCACACAAAAGTTTCGCAAACTCTATTTGATCAACACCGACTTCTTTAGCCAGCCTCTTTGCTTTTGGCACCTCTTTTTCAGTGAATCTTGTTACAAAAAACTTCCACTGCAACATAGGCTTACGAATATTTTGAGACCGCTTTTCATTTACAACTTTCTTTATGTTACCAAACACTTTTGCAAAATTGTTTCCTCGCTGATAGGTTTCAACAGTTTGCTGACTTGCCCCATCCAAAGACACCATCAGTATGTTTAAACCTGACCACAAAAGGTCTTTGCAGATTTGTTCATCAAAAACGTTCAGATTCGAACTTGTTGTAACTATAATGTTGTGGTCTCTGGCGTATTTGACCATTCTAAAAAAGTCCTTGTTTAGAAACGGCTCTCCCCAATTGTACAACTCTACAATTAGCAGGTAATCGCCAAGTTCGTCAATAATTTTTTTGAAATTCTCAAAGGTAAGAAAGCCTTGCGGTAAATCTTTTTTTTCTTGACCTGTCGGGCATAGGGAACAGCGTAAAGGGCAAACGTTTCCGGTTTCAATAGTTAAATGGTATGGATATCCCGCAACAGAAGAGGGCTTTAGTAGCCTGTGCTGAAATTCGATCAGCAAAAAATTGAGTAGCGCTTTTGGCTTCATTAAAATGCCAATCAGGTCTTGAGGCTGATCTTTTATGAAGGTTAGAAAGTGGTTGATTTCGTTTCGACCAAGCCTCAATTCTCTTGTACTCATTTTTTTCTAACCCGTTCACTTTGTAGTTCATGTTGTTAATAATCGTTTACCAGAATGCTACAGTAACATTCACCGATTCTTTATTCAACATAATTTCAGTCTGCACATCGAATATGCAACATTGTCTAGATAAAAGGTATTAGAAAAAAGGGTAAACAAGGGCACAGATGTGCCTAAAGTCCAACTGACGGTTACGGGTTTACAGTCCAGTTCTGTATCTGTTCACTAGTTCCTGTTTTTTGCCTTTGTTCCATCCGCTAACTGCCTGATAGTAACCTGTTACTCGTGACCACCATTCCACTTCGCTGGAGTTGCAGTGAGGACATTGTTCGCGCATAGGTGAGGTGACTTTTCCACAACTGCTGCAGATTGTGAGGTCTTTGGTGTAGGCGTAGTAGCCGATGTTGCTTTGTGTAGTGATTCTCTTGGTCAGCTTGTATAGTGCTTCAGGGTCTGGATTAGCATCTCCCAACCAAACATGTAACATGTTTCCGCCGTTCAAGAGTGGGAAGAACTTTTGCTCGATGTTCATCCGCTCAAACAAGCCCATCTTGGCGCCTACATCGACGTGAGTGCCGTTACTGTAATAGACTGGGACATCCTTTTTGCGGTTAGCAAGCATGAACTTGGCTTTTGCTACATCGCCTTTAACAAGTTTCTCTGCATTACCTCGATAAGCATCTGTGATTAGGTCAGATATAGCAAACCGTTGCGCCGTAGACTCGGCAGGTGTTCGAGCCAAGGCTATTTTGTAGCCGCTCTTTTGCTCAAGCTCCTTCTTGTATTTTTGCATCTCCAAAATCAGCTTGATTAATACCTTGATTGCTTCTGGACTTTCGTGTAGTTGATATCCACTGTGATACTGAGCCATCTCGTTTCCGCCCACAAGACCAATTGTAAATGTTAGGGCATCAAAATCCACAGCCGTTGTTCCTTTCTCGCCAGTTCGCGGATCTAAAGGTCTTTGAGTAGCAAAGGGAATACGATTGTTCTTCAAGGAAAGGTTCATCCACTTCTTCTTGGCTCTGAAAACTTCAAGAGCAGAATCCATCAGCTTACGGCTCTCTTCAAAGAGGACTTCGTCGTTTCCGTTTGCTTTGTAAGCCAATCTTGGAAGGTTCATGCTAGCAACTTGCCAGCTACCCATCGTGAAGTGTTTTCCGCCGTCAAAGTTGAGTTTTTCGTAGAAGTCTTCGCTGTCTTCTGGAGTTTCAACAAAACAGTAAGCACAGCACTGGTAACATGAAACACCTTTTCCGTAGCCCCTGTAGTCAGGCATCAAATTATCAAAGTAAGGCAAGCCAAACTTGGCTACAACCTTGTGAACATCAAGCCACACATCATCGTATTCGGGCTTGAAAAATTCTGGGCTCAAAGAGTTTTCAAGTTTTGGAAAATTGAATGGCTTTCCCCAGTAATCGCCTTTGCCAGCCACATCATAAAGGGCGCGGAACATCATGCGAACTTCGTCTTCATAGTTTCCGTAAACGTCTGGTCCAACACGCCCATTCATGACAATAGGAACGTTTTTCCACAGGTCAGGAACCCCAGGCTGCACCTGAATGTTACTGAAAACCAGCTGACCGCCCCTAGCAACGTAAGCCTGAGTGTACTCAAAGAACATCATCTGCATAAGCTGTCGGGTTCGTTCATAGCTCACGCCTCTAAAGTAGGGTGCTAAGAAGATTAGGAAGTTGTAGAAGCCTTCTCCGCCAGCAAAGTTTGTCTGGGCTGAAGCCAAAATTTTTGCGGTGTGCAAAATGGCTACTTCTGGATGTTTAGCGGGTCCAGCAATACTTGTTCTTGTGCCTAGTCCGTCGGGCATTAACCCGTA
>PIXT01000063.1 GCA_003096235.1 Candidatus Bathyarchaeum sp.
ATGTTAACATCCTGTTTGCTATGTTCTGCTTAATGTCCAGCAGATCACGCAACACCGCACTGGCAGTCTCTATTCCACCTGCTCCACGTCCAACTATGGTCTGCTCACCTGCAGATTCAGTAACAAAGGTCACTGCGTTCAGCGACCCGCCCACAGCTAAGGGGTCGTGTTTTGAAATTTCTGTAGGCTCCACTTTTAGGGCTTCCCCGACAGTGCCTATGAGCTTTATCGTGTTTCCCTTCTTGGAAGCGTCCTCTATAACTTTGGACGAAACACCTCTGATGCCCGTGATTTGGATGTCGTTTATGGTGACTTTTTTGTCCATTATCCAGTTGGCCATGATAACCAGCTTAGCCGCAGCATCATAACCGTCAACATCCATTGTTGGATCTGCCTCTGCAAAACCAAGCTTCTGAGCCGCAGATAGAGCCTCGTCAAAGGTGATGTGCTTTTCATCCATCTCTGAAAGAATGTAGTTGGTTGTTCCGTTCAGTATGCCTTTGATGGACAGAATCTTGTCGCCTTGCAAACAGTTTTTGGCAAACTCAAGAACAGGAGTTCCTGCACCAACAGTTCCGCTAAATCTCAAATACACCATGTTGTAGTCCGCCAACTCTGTCAAAGCGGGCAAAGCTAAGGCAAGGGGACCTTTATTTGTTGTAACAACATGCTTTTTGGTTTTAAACGCAGTTTTGATGTAAGACAACCCTGGCTCCGCAGTTTCAATGTTGGTGGGAGAAACCTCAACCATGGCTTCTGCTTCAACAGACTCTATAACTTCTAAGGCTGACATTCCTGGCTTGCCAAACTCTTGGCTTGCGGATATTGTGCCTTTTTCTTTTTTGAGGCTTAACATTTGTTCTAGGTCTAAGCCTTTGGGGTCTATGGCTGCGCCTTGTTTGTCAACTATGGCTACTATTCTTGGGCGAAAACCGTACTTTTTGGCGAGCTCTTTTTTTCTTTGTGTGATGATTTTGGCAAAGCTCTGCCCGACTACTCCCCATCCCACCAAGATTATCCTCATTTTTGTTCACTCTGCACGCAAGTTTAACGCTCTATGTTGAACCCATCTATTACGGTTACGATTAATAAATAATGATACCTTACCAGGGCCGTGTTTTATTTAGGATTTTATAAGAAGTTATACCAAAAAGTTTATCGGGAAACTTTTACACGTCTGCTTTTTATGTACACAAATTCATGCAACGTTTCACAGCAAACCGTAGACGTGCACTCTAAAGTGTACGATTACGTGACAAAAGAAGAATACGAGCTCTATCAAGCATGGGGGCTTTCTACATCTATTGACCTCCACGACTGTGACCCAGAGCTCATGAAAGACAGCAAAGCACTAGAAGAGTATGCAACTACCCTTTGCAAGCTTTTAGACGTTAAAGCATGGGGTCCCTGCAGGCTCTACAACTTTGGAACCGACCCAGAAGTTGCGGGGTATTCTCTTGTTCAGCTTATTGAAACCTCTTTGCTTTCTGGCCATTTCGCAAACAAAACAAACCGCATCTTCTTAGATGTCTTCAGCTGCAAATACTACGACCCCTTAGTGGCTGTAGAGTACTCTAAGACCTTTTTCAAAGCAAAAGACGTCACCTACAAATGCATGCTCAGAAAATAATTTGCATCCCCAAACTAGCTAGAACACCAATGTGGCACCAGACCTCAAACGTGTTAGTAATCTAATAGCGGTAGTTTTGTTGAAAACTACCTTTTTTTCAGAACGTCTGTAGCAAAACAGGATTTAGCGTCTAATGAGATAAATTGGTCGTTCTAACTCTTTGCATGTTTTTAGGAGCATAATGTATTTTCTTTTGGCTCTCGCTCGTTTTTTGCCTGTAAAGTACAGGATTTCTTTTTCCATTAACTCAATTTCTAACTTTATTGCTTCTTCAGAATTAGACAACTTTTCTCCCCCTTTTTCAAAAACCGCGGTTTAAGTCAGTTAAGTGGCGAATACTGACTTCCAATGTAGTAACGATTGTTTTCTGTTTTCTTTATTTTCCCAAGAAAAACTCCTGCAAAATAATTCAACCAATATTGCTCTTGCTCGTTAAGGTTAGCTTCCTCAAAAGTAACTGCTTTTTCATGACAAACGGCTCCTGCTTTCTCAAGCTTACGAACAAGCCTTTCCTGCATCACAAACTGAATTCCATAAACAGCCAAACATACTCCCCCCTTTTTACTTATCTTTTGATGCCATAGAGTAGATACTCAAAACTAGACAAAAACTGAGTCTTGTCAAAACACAACGAGTTCTACACTATATAATGCGCACTCGTGGCTTATTAACCCAACAGTATTATTTTTGGTTTAACCTAAAATTAACCTGCGAAATGAGTTGCTTTAAGCTCTTGTCAAATAGATTGGGTCTTCTAACCCACATTCCTTGCTATAAGACTGCAAAAGTTTTTGATATTCAACTCTCGCTTTTGCTCTTTCATCCCCTGACTTGTTTAGAATTTCCTTTTCCAACATAGCAATCCGCTGTTTTAGGGTTGTTTTGCTGTTTTGGTTAGGCATTTCTATTCCCCCAAAGAAGGAGACTGAATCTTAATATATAATATACGTTTGAAATCTAATAAACGTACCGCCTTTCAGTCCCATACGCAGAACATTCAAACCCAAAAATGAAAATCTCCATGCGTAATTTAGGAAAAGTTACTGTTTTTTCAAAGCTTAGCTTAAATACCAAATCAGTGAACAGTAAACTTGAATCATAGGGGGACTTTTATGGACGAAAAACAGGCACTTCAGAGGCTTCAGAAGATAAGAAAAGAAAACGACGAAGCATATCTGAAAGCTAAAGCCTTCATGGACGGGTTTCGAGCACGAGGACAACTAACCAAAGAAGACAACGATATGCTGTTTCTCATGGAGTTCGTGATTAAGGGTTTCAAAAACCACGGAAGCGACATAATAACCGCCTTTGAAAATCAGGTAAGATTTAACGAAGTAGTCAACAACTTTCAAACAAAACTAAACCAACTGGAAGAAGAAATTCAACAGCTCAAAAAAACCATAGACAAAATGTGCAACGACAAGTAGCCCCGATTTGTGGTTTGAGAACAGTTTTATCTTCTCGTTGCCTTTCACATAGTTGTTGGTGAATTCTGATGGATTTCGGGCTAACCAAACAGCAAAGCAACCTGGTAGAGTCTGTTAGAAAATTTTGCGAAAAAGAGTTTACCCCAGACTACGCCCTAGAGCTAGACAAAACAGAAACCTTTCCAAAAGAGCTCTACAAAAAAGCCGCAAAACAAGGATTCTCAAGCCTGTTCATTCCAGAAAAATATGGCGGCAAAGGTCAAGGCTACTTGGCAGCCTGTTTAGCAATGGAAGAAATGTGCAGAGCAGACTCATCATTGGGTTTGGCGTGCATGATTGGAACTTTTGGAAGCGACATGTTTTTGCTGTTTGGAACAGAAGAACAGAAAACCAAGTATCTTGAGCCCCTTTGCAGTGGAGAAACAGTTTCTTCAGCTGCCTTTACAGAGCCAGCCCGCGGAACCGACATATCAACAGTAGCCACCACGGCAGTAAAGCAAGGAAACCAGTGGACAATAAACGGAAAAAAAACCTTGATAACAAACGCTCCCATCGCCGACTTCTTCATAGTGTTATGCCAAACAGGAAGCACCTCAGCACCCCGAAAAAGCCAATCCCTATTTGTCATACACAAACAAACAAAAGGCGTAGAAGTTAAAACACTTTCAAACAAGATGGGAATCAGGTGTGTGCCCACAGGGGAAATCACGTTTAAAGACGTGAAAGTCCCAGAAGAGAGTCTCGTTGGCGAGTTGAACAAAGGCTACAGCCACTCAATGGACTTTTTCTCGGTAAGCAGAATACTCATTGCGGCTCAGGCAGTAGGCACCGCGCAGGGAGCTCTGGAAGTAGCAGTCAAATACGCAAAACAGCGG
>PIXT01000064.1 GCA_003096235.1 Candidatus Bathyarchaeum sp.
CAACTTAACAAAAGATAATAAATAAACCAGTTTTTAATATAGTTAATTTAACCTAATTTCCTAGTAAGACTCTTCGTGTGAGGAGAACGCAGTCTATGAGCAAAATCAATAAAGATTTGGCCGAGTTAAAAACTAAACTCAAAAAGTATGTAGATATTGGGCGACAAATAGGTTTTCAGGATATTAAACCCCAGCCGTTAATTATTAGTAAGCCTAATGTGGCCAAAATTAAGCCTCTGAAAAAGGTTAAACAATGTAGCTCACGGTTTTTGGCTGTGGACTGCTCCACTCGAACTCTTAAACGCGCTCACAACTGGGGAATTTACCTGATGCGAGTAGCTTATGCCTCAGTTGAAGGTCGCGATGTAAATTGGGGTTACGATGAAAGCATAGTTAGCCCTGTTGGGGACCGGCGTTATCGTTCTAACTTTTTGATAGACCGACGATTGCAGCTTGAAAGTGCAATGGCTCTAAAACTTCTTCACGAAGAGTCTATAGGGGTTGAGGAGCAACACGAAGTGACTCTTCGCGGCCTTACCGAAGGAGACTATGTCCTTTTGGATGGAGCTAGCTTTTTTGGTGGGAAACGAGGTTTTCACACATCACTTTACGAAGAGGCTCTTCGTAAAAAGGTTAATCTTCTTGCCGTGAGTAAACAATCTCCGATGTTGTGTGATGAAAAGGGACGAGATTTTATGGCATCAACAAGCATTCTTTCACCTCATCCTGTTTGGGTTTACCACCCTGTTAAAGAAGCAAATATGGCCGAACATCTCTATGGCGACGTAGCACTTATGAAACTATGTGAAGACAGCCCACATGTGTTTCGTTGTGACATAATGGAATCATCTCCCAATCGTGATGTGTGTGAGTTGCTTTCGCCACTTACGTCTCTTTCTGAAGATCCCCGATGTTTAGGTTATCCTGTTACTTTATGGTTGGCTCACGAATTTTCTGGGGCGTCAAACTCAAAAATTCTTCAATATTATGATTTAATTGAAAAAACGCTGTCAGCTGAAGGTCTCTTAGAGACTCTTCGTAGAGAAGAGCTTTCTTGTAGTTTTGCTGACCAAATTCATGGAATAAACCGTCCTTATGAAGGTGGAGAAAGCTTTGACCGCATCTGAACCTGTTGGATTTGTTCGCGAAGTTAAAGGCGACACTGTCTCTTTTTTCTTAAATCAGGGAATATGCCTCTCTTTTGGGCAGATTGTGCGTATATCTTCTGAGAGCCGTAACTTTTATGCACGTGTAGTTGATGCTGGGAGCTCTTCCACATTAAAAACTAACGAGCAGCTTCGTGAGGCAGAAGGTAAAGAGTCCTTTGGACCATACTCCAGCTTTAGGCATGTTGACGCGATTTTATTGCTTGAAAGTAACGATGGAAAAATTCGTTCTCCAACATTTAATCCTGACTATATGGACCACGTTTTTGTGATAAACGAGGATGACTATAAGATTTTACGGCTTTCAGGTGATCTTGAAATCGGTCGTTTACGTTCTGGAGAAAACGTTTTGGGTGTAGTGGGCATCAATGCTACTGCTATTCCCAAAATGATGGGCATGTTCGGAATGACTGGATCCGGAAAAACCAACACCGAACTTATGCTCAATGCACGTATAATCGACAACCCTGACACTGTTGGGTTGATTTTCGATTTTGCTGGTCAACTGTTATCTGGCAAGGATATCGGCTCTGAAAGTGGTCTGGGCGATCACCCCCTGTTTCATAGCAAAGTTCGTTATTATTCAGCAAGAGATGGCAAATTGTCTATAGGTTTACACACTCTTACTCCTGGGCGGTTGAGGACGATTTTTCCTGAAATTGGGCGCCCCCAGGTGCGCGTTGCCCGAAGGTTGTATGAGCAGTTAGGTAAATGTTGGATAGAACAAGCTCGGGAAGCTTATGCTTTAGAAGGCTACTTGGGTGTTGGAAAAATTATTAACTACAAATCTCCTACCGTAATTAACGCTCTTATGAGCAGGCTTTCTGATCTTCCACCGCATCTTTATCCTCCTTCTAACTACAACTTTATCGACGATGTGGTTCAAAACATAAGCAAAGGAATCACCTGTATTATTGACATCTCTGGATTAAACTCTGAAGAACAACAAAACGTAACTTGCCTTACAGCAACAAACGTAGCTCAATATTACAAACGGTTGTGGGAAAACAATTTCGAAGCATGGAAAAAGCTGCCAACTCTGCTTATTACTCTTGAAGAGGCTCACGAGTTTCTTGACCCTGAAATTAGAAAAACAATCTTCTCTGACATCGCTCTTACATACCGCAAGTACCGTGTAGGCCTAAACGCAGTAACTCCAAGGCCTTCAAAGATTAACCGTGATGTTTTTGCTGAACTTTGGACTAAGGTCATAATGAAAACTGAACTCAAAAGGGACCGCGATTATCTAACCGAAAATACGCCTTACATGGAATACAGTGATACTGAAATTAAGATGCTTGATATTGGAGAAGCGTTGCTTATTTCAGAGCCTCAGATTCGGTTTGCTGTTCCTATCAAAGTTATTCATTACCCGGATTATCTCAAACAACACCGAAAAGCAGATTACAATTTGCCACATTCGAAAACTCTTTCTGACATGGATGAAAACTTAAAGCGCCTCAAAGCTGCGGGGCAGTCTCTTGTTGGGGATGAATCCTCTAAGAAACGGTAGTTTCTCTGTTCTTTAGTAGTTTTTTCATTTCTTCTTTTAGATGATAAACGTACGGCATTTTGTGAGTATCTCTTTCCAAATAGCCGTCTTTGTAGAGTTTTTTCATTAAACGGGCTGTGTGCTCTCTAGTTAACCCAATTTTTTCCCTGATTTCAGGGGCCGTTTTTTCCCCCTCTACCCCGATAGTTTCCAGAACCGAAAGCTCAGTTTCTGTTAACGGTGATAACGCGTTTTCCTTTTTTATTGGAATCGCGGCCTTTATTTCCACGTCGGGAATACGAACTTCTCTTTTAATCTTTTCAATCTCAACAAGCTTTTGTAACACTTTTTCTTGAGCCTGCTTTATGTCCTCGACTTCAGTTTTCATTTCGTTAATTTGACCAGAGAACTTCTGCTCTATCTGCGGAACCTCTGTCATGATACTTGCAAGCTCTGTTAACCGTTTTTCATAGTTTTCCACTTTTTTAGCTACATTTTGGCTTTCCAAGGCTGTTTGTTCCGCTTGTTGTGCGACAAAATGAACTATGTTTGTATGCCTGCTGAACTGGTTGTCCACACTTACTACAATATCGTTTACTAAACCTTTGGCTTTCTCATATTGATGGCGAAGGGACTTTATTCGGCGATAATATGCCAGTATCGTTAGTATTGTACCGAATAACAGGCTGGCTGTAACTGCTAGCATGGCATCTGACATCACCACTTTGTTTTCACCTCACATGTGATTTTAGCGTGATGTGTTGTGATGTGCATACCTTATCACATATCACACTAGTATATAAATAAACTTAAGTTTTTTGCTAAGTTACATCACGTGACATCACATGTCACAGCCTTTAAGAAAGACGTCCTATACTGCCGCGTTCTGAAAATACAGCACACCGCACATTCGCTTCTTTTTCTTTTGTACACCTTTTACAAAATATGGATTAAAATCGCTTATTTCTCTAATAAAGCTCAAATCTGCCTTTTTTCTTCTGTGGAAAATACGACATCTCGATTTGTTTGCCTGTGTTGCCACGTTTTTTATTTATAACTGGAAGTTTAATTTTTAGTGCAAAAATGGCTGTGATTTGTGATGTCACAGCTTTTTTGACATTCTTTTGGGGTTTGACAGCTCTTCTAGGCTATTTTTTAGCTCCTCGTGGAGTTGTGCTACTGCTCTGAGGTGTTCTTCTTTTGGCCTCTTTTTTGCAAGTTCTCTTTGGGTATCTATGTATGTTTTTAGCTTGTTTGCGGTCTCTAAATAGGGTTCTAGACTTATTTCTTCAAGAACTCCGAGGTATCCAAGAAGCAAAATTGTGTATATTGCTTGTGTTACGTTCTGCCTTGCTTGTCTTAAACTTCTGTTAAAAGCTCCCCTACTTACGGCGAAAATTCGTAATTTGGCTTTTTCATCGTATTTTAGGCTTTTATCGGATATATTTTCGGCTAAAACATCGATTAAAAGCGTTTCTATCTGTATTTTTGTTAAATTGCAATTTTTTGACAATATTTTAACTAATGGGTCGTTTAATGAGTATTTTAGCCAATTCTGGGCATTTTCCTTCAAATTCAAACCTTTCATCACAACACCTGTTCTAAAGGATACATTTTTGTATACCATACTCCACAATTAAAAACTTTGTATCTTTCTTCTTGAAATTGTAGATTCAGTTATACCCTCTCTTTTTTTAGTAACTATTTGATTCTGTGTTATTGTATCTATAAATCTTATTTTTTATTTATTTGATGTATTAATGATTTATTGCCTTTTTGGATGTTTGTTTCCTTTTTTTTGATTTGCACCATTTTCTCGTGTGTATTTGTGAGTTTAATGCGACATTCTTTGTTATTTTGTTCTCTTGTTTTGGGTTGAAGTTGGTCTGTTACTTGTCTTTTGTGTTTAACTGGAGGCTCATGTTAGTTTTTGTTGATTTAACTTTCTCTAATTTGTGATTTGTTGCTCAAACCTGAATCACGTGTGATTATCACAGAATCACGTGTGACCTCACGTAAAGACTGTGATGTTGAAAAAGAGTTTTTTGCGCTTATTTTTGATTTTAAGTCGTTTTTTATGCTTTTCTGGATGTTGGGGTGATTGGTGTGATATTCTAGTTGTGATTTTGGTTAAATCACATGAAATCACTCTTTTTGTTTTAATCTAAAAATAGAATCTGATTTTTTACTCTAGTTGCTATTTGAGCCAATTACATTTTGATTTCTCGCCTTTCTTTATGTTTACTTGTGTTTTATCGTCTGACTTGCTTTTTTGAAGCTTGTTTGGCTGCCAGTTAATTGGAAATTGATGTTTTGGCTTAGAAAATAATTATTCAACTATTTCAAAATATTAATTCATTTTGTGAAAATATATTTATCAATTTTATACTTTCTTAGAACTTCTAGTTGTTGATGTTCGTTTCTTTTGTTTTTGTTTTGACAAGATTTTTCGGTTTTTTTTACATTTTTTCTTCCTTTGTTGTGTTGTTTTCTTTCTTTTTTAGGACAAATATTTAAGCGGTTGCTGAATTATAGTTTGAAATAAGTATTGCACTCTTGCAACAAAACAAGTTTCATCTTTAGGATGCTTTGAATATGGGCAGAAGGCGACGAAAAGTAGTTCGTATACCTAAAAAGAAGTTACCAACCGTTTACCTCTGTCCTAAATGTGGTAAACAAGCAATTTATATTGAAATTTTCCCTGGAGGTGAACAGGCTCGGGTGCGTTGTGGTAGCTGTGGATTAACAGAAGAACTGGAAACTAGACCCGCTTTTGGCGAGATTGATATATACTGCCAATTCACAGACGTATTTTATTCGAGGTTATCGGTCTAGTAGTGGGATCCAATATGGTCGGTCTAGTAGAGAAATATCTCTTAGATAAAATTAAAAACGAAGGTACTATTCATATGACTTTGGTTGACCCTGAGAAGGTTACTCCAGAGTCTGCTTCTACTCTAGCCAAAGACGCTGAAGCTTGTGGTTCAGCAGCCATAATGGTGGGCGGTTCAACTTTTGTTTCTACTTCTCAATTGGATGCTGTAGTAAAATCTTTGAAGGAATCTGTTGAAATACCAATAATTTTGTTCCCCAACAATGTAACCGGCATAACCAAATATGCTGACGCTATCTGGTTTATGTCCCTTCTAAATTCAGCAGACCCATACTTTCTAGTGGGTGTTCAAGTCTTAGGCGCACCAATCATCAAAAAGTTCGGTTTAGAGCCACTCCCTCTTGGCTACATTATTGTTGGCGAAGGCGGAACCGTAAGCGTGGTTGGAAAAGCTGTTCCTATTCCATACAACAAACCTGAACTTGTAGCCGCTCATGCTCTAGCCGCTGAGTACTTTGGTATGCGTTTTGTTTACTTGGAGGCAGGATCTGGGGTTGGGAACCCTGTGCCCAGCGAAATGGTCAAGTTTGTAAAGAGTGTAACTAACGTTCCTGTGATTGTGGGCGGCGGTATACGAACTGGTGAACAAGTAAAAAAGATAGTTAACGCAGGCGCCAACATAATTGTTACCGGAAACGTTCTAGAAGAAAACAAAGGAAGCCACAAAATAAGAGAACTAATCGATAACATGAAAGCATGTAACAAAACGAGCTAGCTTTCAATAGTTCAAATTTTAGGCTCGATATTCTCTTCAATTTTTTAGAAAAACTCAATACATCGCTAAGTGAATTCTACAGTAAGGAGACAAACCTTGAAAATCCCGATGAGCAAAGAATACAAGCAGTATACTACTTCTTTGGAAGAACAACTTGATAATATATATGCTGTAGCTAAAAAAGCTCGGAAAAAAGGATTGGATCCTGCCCTTGTTCCTGAACCTGAAGTAGCAAAAGACTTAGCCGCACTTGTCGAGGGGTTGGTTGGTCCTCCCGGTGTGGCTGAAAGCATTCGGGATTTAGCCGAACGGATGCCTCGAGAAGAAATTTCCTTCAAGGTCACTGAACAGATCATAAATGGAAAGTTTGGAGCTTTAGATGACCGGGCAGCAGCGGAGCAGGCGATAAGAACTGCGTTGGCGATACTAACTGAAGGTATAACTGCTGCTCCTATTCAAGGCATTGCTAAAGTAGAAATCAAAAAGAATAATGATCGTACAGACTATTTGGCAATCTATTATGCGGGTCCAATACGTTCAGCTGGTGGAACTGAACAAGCGTTGACTATAATTGTTGGCGATCATATTCGTCGCCTTCTCAAGTTAGCGCCTTACAAACCAACAGAAGATGAGATTGGGCGTTTCATAGAAGAAATTCGTTTATTTGAACGTTCCATTGCTCGGTTTCAGTATCATATCTCAGATGAGGAACTCAAAAGAGCTATCCCGAATATCCCTGTGGAAGTAACTGGTACAGAATCTGATCCTCTTCAAGTTTCTTCGTATCGAAACCTTCCCCGAATTGAAACAAATAACGTTAGAGGCGGCGCTCTACGAGTAGTAAACGACGGCATAGTTGGACGAGCCCCCAAGATTTTAACAATTATCGAAAAACTCGGAATCGATGGTTGGGAATGGCTTGGAAATCTTAAAGAATTTTCCAAGAAAAAGAAAGCAGGATTTATGGCAGATGTTATTGCTGGTCGCCCAATTTTTTCGTTTCCTTCAAGGTTTGGAGGTTTTAGGCTTCGTTACGGACGGTCCCGAAACACTGGACTTGCTGCGGTAGGTATTCATCCTGCGACTATGCTTGCTGTGCAAAACTTTCTTGCAGCTGGGACCCAGCTTCGTTTAGAAGGTCCGGGTAAAGGCGGAATAGTTGTTCCAGTTGATACGATTGAGCCCCCCGTTGTACGACTCAAAAACGGGTCAGTTGTCCGAGTTACCCTTGAAAACTTCAATTCATTAGAAAAAATGATTGACAAAATTCTGTTTTTAGGCGATATTCTAATCGGGTTTGGCGACTTCTTGTACACCAATAAGACTCTTCGTCCTTCAGGTTATTCTGAAGAATGGTGGCGAGAAGAACTCATTGTTGCTATTGAACAAAAGTTTGGCGGCAACTTACCAGAAGCATCTAAAGCCGCGGGTTTACCTGCTTCTCGTTTAGAAACTATTTTGGCTGATGTTTTCAGAAACAAGCCCACTGTCAAAGAAGCTGTTGATATCTCGTCAGTTTTGGATGTTCCCCTTCATCCGTTCTTTACTTTTTTCTGGGAAACACTCTCTTTAGAAGAATTTTTGGCTTTAAGAAAATGGGTGTTAGCCTCTGAAACAACCGTTGAGGGTTCTCAGGTTCATGAGATTGTTGGTAAAAACGATAAAGCCGTCAAAAGTTATTTTGAAAAACTTTGTATCCCTCACGATGTGGTTTTGAACACTCTGAAAATAGTTGGTGAAAACGCTCACATTTTCAGTTTTTGTTTGGGCTTAAACGTTTCTTGCCTTAAGGTAGAATCTTCGGCGACCGTTCTTGATGCGATAAAAAAGATAACCGGTCTTAACCTTAGAGAAAAAGGCGTTAGTTTTGTAGGTGCCCGAATGGGGCGCCCAGAAAAGGCCAAGCACAGAGAAATGAAGCCTCTTGTTCACACCCTATTTCCTGTTGGACTTGCTGGTGGTTCCAGACGCAATCTCATTGCCGCATCAAAAAAGGCTAATATTGAAGTTGACTTGGTTAGTCGCCGTTGTGTTAACTGTAATGAAATTGGTTTTACACTTAAATGCAGTCGCTGCGGGTCAGATACCTTCCTAGA
Organism: Candidatus Bathyarchaeum sp.; assembly: GCA_003096235.1. Next base: position 8,363 of record PIXT01000064.1, read on the forward strand.
GAAGATTTGCCCTCAATGTGGTAGAACCTTACCGTTGGATGAGTGTCCTGCATGTGAAACTTCTACCCGAAGTTACTCCCGACAACAAATTGTTGTAAGAGATTTACTGACTGCTGCCTGCAAAAATGTGGGTCTTCCAATGCTGAGCCTTTTTAAGGGCGTAAAAGGAATGACAAACGCAACGAAAACCCCCGAAATCTTAGAAAAAGGACTTTTGCGAGTTAAGCACAAGTTAGCTGTTTTCAAAGATGGTACAATCCGTTTTGATGCTACTAATGCTCCTCTCTCTCACTTTAACCCTAAAGAGATTGGCGTTTCGGTTGAGCAACTCAAAGCAAATGGTTACTTATACGACTATGAAGGAAATCCTTTAACCAATTCTGACCAGATTTGCGAACTTAAGTTGCAAGATGTAGTTATTCCCAGAAAATGTGCGACATACTTTGTTCGTGTGGCTAACTTTTTGGACGATTTGCTTGAAAAAGTATACGGTCTACCTGCGTATTATAACATAACCCGGTCCAGTGACCTCGTTGGGCGCCTGATTATCGGCTTGGCTCCACATACTTCTGTTGGGATTGTAGGACGAATTATCGGTTTCACTCCGTTGAATGTTTGTTATGCTCATCATATGTGGCACTCCGCAAAACGCAGAGATTGTGACGGCGACGAAGATGCAGTAATGTTGGCTTTAGACACAGTATTAAATTTCTCTAAAGTGTTTTTGCCCTCGCATATTGGGGGAATTATGGATGCTCCAATCTTGATTATCCCTGTTGTAAATCCGCTGGAAGTACAAAGACAAGCCCATGAGGTAGATGTTGCGGGAAAATATCCTTTGTTGTTCTATCAAAAAACTTTGGAACAAGCAGAACCAAGAAAAACAAGCGTGATAATCGACACAATCGAAGACAGATTGAACACAGCCGCTCAGTTTGAGGGCTTCAAATATACTGTTCCCGTTTCAAACGTTAACATGGGCAACCCCGAAAGTGTGTACAAAAAATTTGGAAAAATGACCGACAAGCTTCACAGCCAACTCATTTTGGCGGAAAAAATTGCAGCTGTTGACGCTGATGTGGTTGCAAGAAAGGTTTTGACCACTCATTTTGTTCGTGACATTGCTGGTAACCTGCGAGCTTTTGCAACACAACAATTTCGTTGCAAAGGTTGTAACAAAAAATTCAGGAGAATGCCTCTTTTGGGTAAATGTCCTGCATGCAATAGCGATTTGATTCTCACTGTTTACCGTGGAGGCATCGAAAAGTATTTGCCTGCAGCAACTCAGCTTGTAAAAAAGTATGGTCTACTGGATTACTACGCGCAAAGACTTGAATTGGTTCATGAAGAAATCTTGACTTTGTTTGAGGGCAAGAAGCCTCGACAAATCAGTCTTTCATCTTTTTCGTAGTTTGTGTAAAACTTTTTTTGGTTAAAACCTAATCTGTCTTGAGGGCATATGTTCAGGCAACCCTATCATCCTAACGCTTTCTTAACTTCAAAGCGTAACATCAAACCTGGTCTGGTTGCTCGAACAAAAATAATCGCTCTCCTTGAGACTAATGTGTCAACAACTAGAAAGATTGCTCAAAAAACTGGTCTAAGTTATTCTGCGGTTCTTTACCATCTGCATCTGCTTGAATCAGAAAATATTCTACAACACAAAGGCGGCAGGTCTTATGTTTGGCGATTAACTGGTGTTGGGCAACAAACGCTGAAAAATGTGACTTAGAACTAGAATGGGCAATCACACGGATTACTGTGACACTTGGGGCACTTGTTGTCATATTTTGAAAGCGTTGCTTTCTCCAAGTCGATGTTAACAACATTAGCCAAAGACGCCAACCATGCTAAAACATCTGCAAACTCCTTTTTTGCGGCTTTCATGTCCCCTTCTTCCAATGCTTCTCTTAGTTCTTTTACTTCGTCTTCAAGCCAGTCCAATGTCTGGTCTTTTCCTCGTTTAACGTCTCTGGAAAAATATAGTTGATGCATCAGTTTTTGAAACTCGTTGATTTGCATTTGATTCCACACCTTAACGTGATTGTTGTCGAGTGTTTAACTCTAATAAGGGTTTAAACCCTTTTTAGAAGTTATTTTCTTTGCTTGTATCCTTCGATACATCCATGTTTTATTTGCCTTACCAAATCAACAATCTGCGGTAATGTCTCTTCTGGTTTTTTGAGGTTCTTTTCATAAATTCGGGCGTATGCGCTTCCTGCTATTGCGCCATCTGCTCCTGCAGCAACTACGTTTGCGGCTTGCTGTTTGTTGGAGATGCCAAAACCTGCTAGTAGCGGCATGTCTGTGTGTTTTCGTACTCTTTGAACCAGTTTTAATGTGGAGTCGCCTAGGCTTTCTCTAGCACCCGTTACGCCTTGAACACCAATGACGTAAAGAAAGCCCGACGCGATGTCTGCGATTTTCTTTAATCTGTTTTCGGTGGTTGTTGGGGCTATCTGGAATATCGGGTGTATTCCCGTTTTTTTGCCTTCAGCTATTAATTCGTCTGCTTCTTCAACTGGAACGTTGGGCACAATTATCGCCTGAGCTCCAGCTTGTTTTATTTCGTTCAAAAAGTTGCCTACGCCTCTGACGTAAGGGATGTTATAGTAAGTTGTTACAACGATGGGGTTGTCTATGCCTTTTTCTCTGAGCGTTTTGATTCCTTGAATACATTTACTGGGTGTTATACCGTTTTCTAGGGCTCTTTCACATACTGCCTGAAATGTCGGGCCATCCGCAGTTGGGTCAGAAAACGGAATTCCGAACTCTAGGATGTCTGCGCCGTTGTTGGCTAATGTTTCGAGCAGTTTTAGGGAAAACTCTTCGTGGGGGTCGCCAAAGTAAACGTGGGGCATG
>PIXT01000065.1 GCA_003096235.1 Candidatus Bathyarchaeum sp.
CTATGATGTCTGTTTTTGTTGGCGGGTCTAGGCGGGGGGCTAGGGGTCCTCTGCACCGTAAACCCTCTACATGACGGGCTGAATGCCTTGGCGAGGCGTCAAAGATCGTCAGGCATCTTCGGTCATCTAACTGTGACTATCCGTCCCTTTAGGCTGGCGGTCATGGAGCGGTCTTCGTAGGAAGGCTGTTAACCGCGTTTACCAGGCGAACCTGGCCAGGCCCGGGAGGGAGCAACCTAAGCTTGGACGTTCAGCGCTTAAGGGACAGCGGGTAAGAGTTCAGAGATCGAAGAAACTGACGAAAACTAGGCGTCGACCCAAGGTGACCCGCCACTTTTCTAATTAAAAGAAAAATCAGGACATTTTACTTTATTATTGATTGAACTCTACCAATTTTGCCGTCGGTGAGTCGCACTTTGATTCCATGAGGATGAGTTGAACTGTTTGTAAGAATGTTCTTTACTGTTCCTTCGGTTAATTTGCCTGTGCGCTGGTCCTGTTTCAAAACTATGTTTACGCGAATTCCGGGCGTGATGTGGCTTCTTTGTTGATTAGGTTGCATTTTAAGTCAAGGGTGCTTCTTGGCTTATAGCTCGTTCGCATGAACATAGTTTTTTCAAGCCATTGTTTCAGGCGTAATCATTGGTTGCTAAATCGTTCTTTAAATTAAATGAAAACTCGGCAAAACACTAGTAATTTGAAGAACCACAAAAACAGTTCTAAAGACAATCAACACGGGAAGAAAAGGGTTTGCTGAGGCTCACGCATCGGCAACTGAAGGTGAAAAAATGAAAAAACCTTTTGCTACTATCACTCGGTTATTTTCACTTTTGTGCTTGAGCCTTTTCAGCCCCGTTTCTTCCAATGGTTACTCCCAAAAAAAGGAGGGAGGAAAATTTTGCTTGTTTATTTGCGTTTTAGCATCCAGTATGCGGCTACGCCGATAACTGCTGCAACTGCAACTGCTGCGATGATTGCTAGTTCGGTTGTGATGAACGGTGTGGCTATTGGTTCGTTAGTGTCTGGTTGATCTACGGGTTCGTCTGTGTCTATGGGAGTTGCTACTGCAAGTGCTGGGTCAACAGTTAGGTATGTTGTTGTATGTGAACCATAGTATGATTCAGAGCCTTCAAAGCTAGCAATTATTGTGTATGTACCTTCGATTTCTGGTTTAAACGCGTAACCGTAGTTGCCTGATGCGTCGCTTGTTGTTGTGCCGATGTATAGGTATTCGCCGTTAGGATCAACTGCTTCAAGTTTTACCGGAACACCAATAGCGGTTGTTGGACAATCAAATTGTTGGTAGACGTATTTCATCCAATCACCCATGTATTCGTCAGCGATTGCTGGAACGCCAGCTGGGAATCGGAGTGCTAAACCGTCTTGGTCTGTGCCGGGAGAAACATCCATCACAGTTCCGCGAATTGCTGTGCTTGAACCTTTTGTCATACCAAACGGTGCATCAACGGTTATTGCGCTTGGACCTTTACCAATAGCATATACTTGTTGGTCGTATGTGTTCATTGTTGCAATTATGCTGTCTCCGATTACTGCGCGGCCTCCCCAAACTGTACTTCTTTGCATACCATCAACTCGGAACACGAGGTCACCAGTTTCTACGTCAACAGCAAAGAAGGGTGCACCACGAGGTTTAGGATCAATTGGCGAGTGCTCGGCATGCATCATGTAGACTTTTTCATCAGCAAAGAACAAAGTCACCAAAGGCCAGCTGTTTGCCCACAAGATTTCAGAGTATACATCGTTTGCATCGTATGTCCACAAGAGGTCACCGTCTGCTAGATCGTAGCAATGTAGTATTCCAGAATAGCCTGCAGAGAACAGTTTACCGTAAGCAAGGTTAACTCCACTGTTAATGAAAACGTTGCCCCACCACATGTCCAAGTATGGTTGTGGTTCAGTTTCCCACAGTAAAGCGCCCGTATTAAGGTTAAATCCGTAGTGTATTCTTGTTTCTTTTGCGGATATTACAAAGACTTCATCGTCTAAGCTTGCACCTGACCAAAGGTATGTTACGTTTCCGGGTTCAGGTGTCCACATTGTGTCAAATATTAGGTCTCCTTCATTTCCGGGGGTTATGTCAATTGCCCATAATGCAATTGGTGAACCATCTCCAGAAGATGCAAAGAATGAACCAATATCTGCGCCAACGATGCAGTCGTCAAGAACATTTTGTACCGAACCCATCAAGCCATCAGGTATTGTTTTGTTCCATTCAATTCCCAGAGTAGCGTCGTGTGTTCCAAAACCACCGCCCATAAAGCCACCAATCCAGCTTCCTGAACTTGAAATAACTCTACTAGAGTTCCACAAAGTCATCCAACCATTTACTAGATCAACAGTGTAAATGTAGAATTCACCTCTTGGACCGGTCACTCGAGTTCCTGAGGGCACATTTTCCATGCTGTAAATTAGGTTTCCATTAATTGGGTCGTATGCGTTCCAAGTAGTGCCAACAGTTGTCCACAGGTAATCGAATGTTCCATGGTAGTTGTAAGACGACCAGTAGAAGTTTTGACCAAAAGCTAGGGGCTCGTTGTTACCTAGAGGTTTACACCACAGTTCTTCGCCAGTGTGCAAGTCTACTGCAACAACTTCCTGAGTAGGGAAGCCACTCTTGTATTTGTTGTAATAAACTACTCCACCAAGAACTACTGAACTACTCCAGAAGCCTTCGTATGCGTCTCCACATTCATAGGCTTGTGGACCAAGGTCACCACCAACAAGGCCACCTGTTGTGAGTTTTTGTCGCCATAGAATGTGTGGTGTGTTTGGTGCATCGTCGTTGTATGGTGCATACAGGTTAGCGGGAGTGCTTAACCAGTTTCCGGCAATTCGACTCCATTCTCGAAGTTGTGCATCGATTGGTCGCGTCCAGTATTCGTTTGGAAGGTTTGCTTGAGGATAGTAATCTATGCTCATGTCTTGTACGATAAGTTCTAGCGGTTCACTAGTGCTAGCTTCATAATATATTGCACTGCTAACGGGTCCCATCAGCCCAAAACCAGTGTAGTTGTACCATTGTGCAGGGAAGTTTGTCACTAAACTGTATGTACCTGCCATAGTGGGGGTGAATATTCCACCAGTTCCTCCTGTTGAGTCTGTTTTGTAGGGTCCTAGGATTTCTTCGTGTCCTGTAGGGTCAGTAACAGTCACAGTTAGACCTTCAAAACCATGTTCTGTTAGTTGTAAGGAATCAGTAATTCCAACATGCAACAGTACTTGTTGGTTAACACCAACAGGGTTAGGAATAGCACCAATGTATGGATACGATTGCTTGTGAGTGGGTATTGCTTCAGCCGGAGGCGGCATTTGTGCACTTGCAGTTGGCAAAACCACAATTACTGCAGATATAGTTAACATCAGAACTAAAGCGATAGTAGAAAATTTTGATGTTTTTTGAATGTTTTTCATTTATTTTTTCACCATGTTTTTCATTTTTTCAATTTGATAGAATAAGCAAAGCTATGCTTCATTCCTTCAGAAGCACGTTGTATACGGGAAAAAAATTTAATACTTTTAGCCTCCCACCATGAGGAAAAAGAGTAAATAATAACGTTTTGTTACAGAATTAATGTTATTTTAAAAAGGATAGAGGAAGAATTGAAAGATCATGCCAAGGCAATTCAAACATTAGTTAATTTGGGCCTGACACAAAGACAGGCTAAGACTTATTGTTTTCTTGTAAATTCTGGAACATCCACAATAAGAACACTTTCTAAGGGTACAAATATTGCTCAACAACATCTTTACAAAGTAGTTTCCGAACTCAATGAACTAGGTTTAGTGGAAAAAGCGTTAACTGTTCCAATGAAGTTCAAAGCCACACCAATAAAAGTTGGATTATCCCTTTTGATGGAGCAAAAAAACAAAGAATACGACAAAATAAATGTTGAAACAACAAAACTACTCAATGAAATTATAAAAAATGATGAAAAAACGGGGATTGAAGAAAAAAATCCAGAATTCATCATAGTTCCTGGAAAGAAGCCCGGTTTATCCAAAAGAATGGAAGTAGTTGAAAAAGCCCAAAAGTCAGTAGATGTTATGGCCTCATGGCACGGTATTCAAGCAGGATTTTGTTATGCACATGAAAACATGAAGAAAATGATGGATAAAGGAATAAAATATCGAACTATTGTTGATGACCCCCCAAAAAAGAAAGATTTTGAAGAGTTATTAAAACCAATATTAAAACACCCCAACTATGAACTCCGATATGTTTCACCTCCACTTCCAGCAGTAATATTGATGTGCGACCAAAAAGAAGGGGGTGTAAGTGATTCAGTAGCTAATGCTCCAGACACACCAGACTTATGGGTTACTAATCCGTCCCTCATAACTATAATCAACGGTTATTTTGATTGTATTTGGGCACAAGCAACAAAAACAGACCAAAAAACATGCGAATAACTGCCAACTAATAACAAAATAATAGCATCATAATATTGAATGTTTTTTTCAAACATTACGCTTCCAAGTAGTGTTACATTAAATCAAAGGTTAGAACATCAAAAAATCAACTTGAAAGAGCGGGGTTTGCTGAGGCCCTTGCACAAATTGAAGGTGAAAAAATGAAAAAACCTGCTACCAGTTATTTTCATTTTTTGTGCCCGAGCCTTTTCAGCCCCGTTTCTTCCAATGGTTACTCCCAAAAAAAGGAGGGAGGAAAATTGTGTGTTTATTTGCGTTTTAGCAGAACGTATGCGGCTACGCCGATTACTGCTGCTACTGCAACTGCTGCGATGATGGCTAGTTCTGTTGTGATGAAGGGTGCAGTGGTTGTTGGTTCAGTTGTGTCTACTGGTGTGTCAGGTTCAATTGATGTTGCGGGTGTTGGTGCAGAGTCGATGCCAAAGGCGGTTGTCATCTGTGAGGCATAGTAAGAGTTTGAGCCTTCGAATACTGCTGTAACTTGGTATTCTCCGACAATTGCGGGTGTCCACATGTGGCTGTATACACCGTTTGAATCGCATGTAGTTGTTGTTTGGTAGTAGTCACCATTAGGGTCTTGTATGATCAGAGTAACTTCTGCGCCTGTAACAGTAGAGGGGCGTTCAAATTGGTTGTATACGTAAAGCATCCAATCGGACATTGATTCGTCAGCTACTACGGGTACGCCATGTGGGAATCGTAGTTTGATTGCTGCATCGTCTGTGCCTGGAGAGATGTCTGTGACTGCACCGGTTATCATTACGCTGCTGCCTTGTGCTTGAATTTCTGGGGATGCGTTTACTGTAACTGCGCTTGGACCTTTACCAATTGCATAAATTTCTTGGTTGTATTCATTGTACATTACTAGGGTGCTGTCTGCCATCATTGGGCTACTGCCCCATTCGCTTCCGCGGATTGCAATCCTGAAAAGTTGTTCACCTGTTTCTAGGTCAAGACAAATTAAGGGTGCATCACGGGGTTGTGGGTCTCGGGGGTTGTGTTCCGTGTTTTCTATGTATAGTTTGCCGTCAGTAACGATTACGGGTCGGAATCTCCAAAGGTTGTTGTGCAAAACTTCGGTGAATGGGTCATCAATATCGAAAGTCCATTCTACTGCACCAGTTTGTGCATTGTAGCACCAAACGGTTCCACCATAGTTTCCAGCAATAACTTTTCCATCAGCAATGATGTCCCAGCTGTTACCAGAAGAGTGGCCCCAGTTGTCAGTGTAGTGTCGCATGGGTGTTGGGCCCCAGAGTTCTTCGCCTGTGCTTAGACGGAAACCGTAGGTTACTCTAGTTTCTTTTGTGGATACAATGAACAAGTCTTCTGCTTCGTTTACGTCTTCAACAGATAGCAGTGCGGCTCCACTAGGTACTGACCAAGTAGCATCCCACATTAGTTCAGCATCACCGTGTTCTAGGTCAACACTGATTGCCCACATAGTAGCGGGGTTAGGTGCAGGACCACTACGAGTGAAGTCTGCTCCAAGGATTACTCCTTGACGGTACTTGTAGACACTTCCAGGAAGTTCAGCTAGACCAGGAATGGTAACAGTCCATTCGATTCCTGCTGATGCGTTATAGGTTTGTCCTTGGGGTCTCCAGCTTCCTTCAGTGGCAACTATTCTACTAGAGTTCCATAGGGTCATTGTTCCAGCGTTTTTGTTTACGCTATAAAGGAATATTTCGCCTTTTGGTCCATAGACTTTGGTGCCGCTTGGCATGTCTTCCATGGTGTATACCCATCGTCCAGTGAATGGATCAAAAGCGTGCCAGTTACTTCCTTCAGTTGCCCATAGGAAATCAAAGACTCCGTGATAGTTGTATGAGTCCCAGTAGAAAGTTTGACCGAAAGACAACCTTAGGTTTGTTGCTGTTGGTGCGTCTAAAGCTTTGCTCCATAGAGTTTCACCGGTGTGAATGTCTATGGCGTTAACCCATTGTTCTGCGTTGGTGCCGATTCCTTCAAATTGGTTGTAGAACAGAATTCCTCCAATTATTACTGGTCCAGCAGCTCCAAAGAGTCCACCGCTACCGAATTTTCCTTCGTAGGCGTCTCCTTGTTCAAAGCCGTGTTCACCAGATATTCCTCCAGCAAGACCTCCCATAGTTAGGGGTTCAGTCCATAATACGTGTGGACTTTCTGGGGCATAGTCATTGTAAGGAGCAATTATTGAGTGAGGATCAGGGTTTGTTGGGGGTACATATCCAAGCCAGTTTGAGGAAATGGTGTACCATTCGCGCATTTGTTGATCAATTGGACGGCTCCAGTATTCAGAAGGAAGAGAGTGACCAGGATAGAAAGAGATTGGTTCATCTTGAACGATGAATTCAAGTTCTTCACTGTAGGATTCATCCATGATTGTTCCTGCAGCTCCAATGTAATTTGAAGCGGTTGTTAGAACTTGTTCAGGGAAGTAAGTTCTAACGCTATAGCTTCCAACCATTGTAGGAGTGTAAAGAACTCCGGTTCCACCTGTTGTGTCAGTTTGGATTTGGTCGATTGTTTCTGTGTGTCCTTGAGGGTCAGTTATTTCAACAGCTAAATCCGACCATCCACCCATTTGGGTAGGTGTGGGATATACGCTGCCTACGTGAAATATTACTGGTTGATTTACTTGAACTGGGTTAGGCATTACGTTAATGTAAGGAACTGGTTCAAAGTGTTTTGGTTCTTGAGCGATAGCACTAGAAAAAGCAATAGTTAACAAAGACAACGATAAGATAAAAACTACCAAAATCGTTGCTAATTTTGATTTTTTCATATTTTTCAGTTTTAACACCTTTGAGACCATTTTAACTATGAAATGTTTATAACATTTTTGGTAAAAACAAAAAAAATACGATAAACGACACTAAAAAAAGAAAAAAACATAGTAAAATACGATAATTAGGAAATAATTACGAAAAACAGTTTTAAGGAAAGAGCGAACAAATATTATAAAAAGAAGTTCATGACAAATAAGCAAAGAAATGGTTGAGGAGTGTCAACTTAATACCAAATCAACTAGATAAAATTGACAAAGAAATTCTAGTCGCATTACTGAAAGATTCCCGGAAAAAGTTTACAGACATCGCCAAAGATTGCAAAGTGTCAACATCCAACATCAAAAAACGGTACACTAAACTGAAAGAAATTGGCATAATAAAAAATTCAACTGTTATTGTTAACGCAAAAAAACTGGGATACCAAGGTCACTTGAGTTTGTATGTTAACGTAAAAGTTAATGAAGAAAAAGAATTCATGAAATATGTTAGACAAATAAGAGTAGCAACAACATATCATGTTGAACTTAATGAAAACTACAACGTGCATGTGTTGATGCCCATTAAAGACATGAACGAAATTGAATCCAGAAAACAACAAATCAAAAATCATCCCACAGTAATTAGCTTGAAGGCAAACATATGGACTCAGATAGAGATTTTTCCAGAAAACTTGTCAGCATTATTGCAGTAACTTTGGTGTCTAAATGGATAAATTAGATCTAAAAATAATAAAAAAATTAATGGCGGATTCCAGGACGCCCTTCAGCAAAATTTCTAGTGAACTTGGAGTTTCCACGGACACAGTAATTCGAAGATACAACAAACTCAAAGAAACAGGCACAATACAACCCATACTGAATGTTGACATTTTTAAACTTGGATATGATGTGCGGGTTTGGTACA
>PIXT01000066.1 GCA_003096235.1 Candidatus Bathyarchaeum sp.
ACAGCCAGTTGAATGGCTTCGTCCTCTACGACAATCACTACATTTTCTGATGCGGAATCGCCATCATTGTCAGTTACTGTTAAGGTAACTGTGTATTCGCCAGTTTCAGCATATGCATGTTCTGGGGCTACGCCAGTTGCTGTGGTTCCGTCACCAAAACTCCACGCATAACTCGCGATGGTGCCATCAACGTCAAAACTTTCTGAAGCATCAAACTGGATTGCTTCATTTTGGGTTACAGTTGTTGCACTTTCAACGATTTTTGCTACCGGCTGTCTGTTCAGAACAGTTTTGGTTACAGTGATTGAGTCTGTGGCGCCGTCGTCATCAGTGACAGTTAAGGTTACTGTATATTCTGCATTTTCTTCGTATGCATGCATAACGGTCATGCCAGTTGCTGTGGCTCCGTCACCAAAACTCCACGCATAACTCACAATAGTGCCATCAAGGTCGTAGCTTTCTGTTGCATCAAAATAGATGCTGTCTTGAGTCGATACTATTTCTGCGGAGTCACTGAACTCGGCTACTGGTGGCAGGTTTGGAACAGATTTTGTTTCTGTTGCAGTTGCTGTTGCACCGTCGTCGTCTGTTACGGTTAAGGTAACTGTGTAGGTTCCAACTTCTGAGTAGGCATGTGTAACTGTAACACCTGTTGCTGTGGCTCCGTCACCAAAACTCCACGCATAACTCACAATCGTGCCATCAACATCATAGCTGTCTGAAGCATCAAAAGTGAATTCTGTGTTGGCGTTGGCTGTTTCAGGTGTTGAAGTAAAGGCGGCTATTGGCTCCATGTTAATTACTGTTATTACAGATGTTTCTGAGTCAGTTGCGCCCTCGTCGTCTGTTACTGTTAAGGTCACGGTGTATTCGCCGTTATCGCTGTATGCATGGGAAGCAGTTGAACCTGTTGCAGTTGTTCCGTCGCCAAAGTTCCAAGAGTATTTTACGATTCTGCCATCTGGGTCGTAGCTGTCAGTGGCATCAAAGGATATTTCGTCTCCGACGTTAACGGAGTCATCGGATTCTGTGAAGATTGCTACAGGAGCTTGGTTTCTAACAGTTATTCTTACAACGGCGGTGTCTGTTGCACCATCATCATCTGTAACAGTAAGGGTAACTGTGTAAGAGCCAGTGTCCAAGTAAGAACGGCTAGCAGTAATACCTGTTGCAGTTGTTCCGTCTCCTAAATCCCATGAGTAGCTTACGATTGTGCCATCGAGGTCATAGCTTCCTGTGGCATCAAAGTTCACGGTTTCTCTTTTGTCAACTGAGGTCTTACTTGCAGTTATGTCTGCTACTGGTGGCCTGTTGTTTACAACTATGGAAACAGTTTTGCTACTTGTTGCACCCCTTTCGTCTGTGACAGTAAGGGTAACAGGGTACTCTCCGTTATCAGCGTAAGAGTGAGTGAGTTCAACGCCATAATCGAAGTCTCCGTCTCCAAAGGTCCAGAAGTATGACGCGACATAACCGTCTGGATCGTAACTTGATGATGCGTCAAAGTGTACAACATCGTTGGTGTAAACAGGTGATTCAGCAGTAAAGTTAGCAATTGGTGGGTCATTTGGAATAACAACAGTGTAGCTGTAAGTCGATGTTGACGCACTGTTTCCTGCATTATCAAAAGCTTCCACATAATAGCTGGCAGAATAACCTGCATTTTTTGCGGGAAGGTATGCAGCCCACACGTCACCATTTGCAGACATAGACATGGAGGACCATACATTGTTACTTGTGTACCAAAGGGTAACTTTTTTGACTCCACTAGCATCTGCTGGCTCAGTTACTGTTGCAGCAACTCTGACAGGTTGATCAGGAATTGGCGAACCAGGAGTCTGAACAACATTAGAGATTACGGGTGAAACGAAATCATCTACTGTGTACGAGTAAACTGCTGAGCCAATATTGTAACCATTAGAATCTGCCGCATAGACTTGGTAATTCACAACTGAAGCGTAAGCTTGAGCCGGAATGTCAGCAACATAAACACCGGCATCTAAGACCATTGGAACATCAGTCCAACTGCCAGAGTCGACTTGATAACTAAGAACGACCGAAGTAATAGGAGCAGCACCTGCATTTACCTGTGTAGTTACAGTGACGGACTGGTCATAGTTAGGAGTTTGAGGAGACCTAGTAACACTTACAATTTCTGGAGGAGAGAAACGAACTAGAGAGACGACTATGTCATTATAATCTCGGTTAGCGTCTCCATAAAAGTTCTCGAAGCCCACAAAGTACATCCCCGGATAATCCAGGTTAACATAAACCTGAGCGTGATGTAAAGGATAATCAGGATTTCTCCAATGTTCAGTAAAGTATCTGTATTCAGGAGCAAGCATTGACAAACCAAAGTCACTTTCCGACAAAAATGTTTTAGACAAAGGTGGAACCACGTATCCACCTAAATCTCCAGTTGCACCTTCGGGACCACTGTAAATCGTGTAATAGTTAGATGTTCCAACAGGATAGTAACTAAGCACGTTAATACGATGGTAGCCAGCAAATTCAGCAAACAATGTAATTTCGTAAAAGCCTGCTGGAAACGTCTCAATACCCACTGGAGCAACATTATTGAAACCCAAGTAAGCGAAGATTTCTTCCAAATCGGGTTCCCCTGCTGCAGCAGATACAGAAACGACCACAATCGGAGAGATAACAAGCAACGCAATTAGGAGTAAAGAAGCTACTGACCTAGCTGTGAGTTTACTGTTTTTGGTTGTTTTACTTGAGTAGTCATCAGTTTTGTTGAAGCTAAATCCTGCAAAGTGATAATTCATGTATGTAATTCCCTTCTTTTTACTGTTGATGAATGCATATTTGATGTCTTAAGATAAAGGCGATATTTCCTAGAGAGTAATATTCTAGAAAAAATATGTAAAATTGTTATAGAACTAGTGTCTATTTGATTGAAACATATATTACCGTATTTTTGACGAATTTGTCGTAGAACACCAATACACATTTTCATAAACGATTAAAATACAGCGTTATTTTATATCTTCATCGAAAACTCGTTTGTTACGTCTCAAGACGGATTATATCAGTTTTCGAA
>PIXT01000067.1 GCA_003096235.1 Candidatus Bathyarchaeum sp.
ACTATCATTCTGTTGACTTTTTCCTCAAACTTTTTGGAAACGCCCATCATTTTTCCAAGGCCTGGCAAATCTACTAGCATTAGCCCTTCACTTAGGGGATATTTGTTGACTTTTCGTGTGGTTCCTGCGTGTTTTCCTGTGGTTATGTTTAGGCCTGACAGTGCTTTGATTAGGCTGCTTTTTCCCGAGTTGGGTCTTCCTGTGAAAACAAGATACTTTTCTTGCATGCCCAATACTAAGGTGGCATAACACTTGAAGGTATCCCACAGAAAACTCCTTTTTGTTTGTGAACAAAAAAGGGGGAATTGTGGGAGTCTTTGTTTTAGATGAATGATTGCCTTTTGGGTGTTGGTTTCTTTTTTAGATTGGACATCTTTTTTTCAAGGTTGTTGACGCGTATTTTCAGGTCGACCATTTCTTTTTGGAGTTTGGTCACTGTTTCTTCAGTCATAAATTCCCCGTCCTTGTTTTGTGGACAAATATATAATAAATCGCGGATATTAATAAGATTTTTGCATTAAATTACGTAATTAATGAACAAATATATAAAAAAAGAATGATTTATTGAATATTTTTACCTCAGCATTAAATTTGCATATGCTCCCGCTTTCGTTTCTCAGTTAACGGCAACCTTATCCTAATCGTAGTTTTGTTTCCATAAATGCTGTACTTGTGAAGTTTTCTGCCCTCGGGAGTACGTTCTACCAGACCACATCTTACCAGAGTCTCTATGTTTCTCCATAGGCCTTTCTTTGCCCCTTTGTTCAACTCCATTTTCTCAAACAACTCCCCCACTGTCATCGCAGAAGAATGCTTTTGATAATGAGAAGCCAGTTCGACCAGAATTCGCCTATTTCTGCTTGACCCTAAAGCATCCAACGTTTTTTCCGTTAACTCCTCTGGAACAAATAAGCTTTCGTGTGTTCCCATTATTGCTTCCATTGCTTCATAATACTGCCTTATGAAATCCCAGTAACATTTCAAGCAAAGGCGTTTAATGTCGCGAGAGGCAACCTCGTTTTCTAGTTCTTTGTGTTCTGAAATTTTCTTCCAACAGGGTTCTTCCCCTCTCTTTTTTGGTGCTGGAGCAAAAGGTTGAATGATGTTTTTTACCAAGTAATCTAAGAATTTTGGAGAAACATTTTTTTGCTCGTAGATTTTGCGGCTCACATCGCGATAAGAGTCACTTATGAACAGTGTTTCGTCTGGGTTCAAGTCTCGTGATTGCAGGTACCTCATAGGTTTTCCAGAGATTGTAACTGGGTCCGGAAAAACGATTGTTGCGGGGTATTCTATGCCCAGATCCACACACATCATTTTTTTCAGTATGGATAATCCTGCGTTTGATTTGTCAAAGATGTTGTAGGATGTTCCCAAATAGCCTAGGCTTTCTAGGGCCCAGCTGACGTAGGGGTATGTTTTGAGTTCTGTTGCCAGTTTGTTTCTGTCAAAGAGGTAAATTTCAAGGAGTTCTTTTTCAAACTCTGTGACCGAGTACGTGGTTTCATTGAGCTTGATTACTGAGATTTCTCGAAGTTTTTCTCTAGTGTTTATTTGATTAAGAATACTTTGAAGGCTCTTCTCGAAGTCGAGGATTCTTAAGATGCTGTAGACGTCCTTTTGTATTTCTGCTCTGTCTTCGATAATTACTGCTTTAGTGCTTGGAGAAAAGATTCCTTGGAAAAACTTGTGGGCTTCTGCTACTCGTTCTCTGATGTCTCCCCTGTGGTAGCCCCTGCCGATGTCTCGTAGAGCTCCAATGTATACAACTGGGTTTATTGAATATCCGCTTTTTATTAGCTCCTCAACAAAGAAAAGAGGCAAAAAATGTTTCAGTTGGGCTACTTCCAAATCCGCGTGAAAAGCAACCACGATTATTGCATTGAGCTTGCGTCTCTTCCATTCTTCTCCTGTTCCTTCGATGAATTTGATTTCTGTCATCTCAGGAAAACGTTTACTTAACCAATTTTCAGACAGCAAAGGCAGTGGAATTCCTGCCTCCCCCTGTTTTTCCCCCATGTCTCTTTTTCTCCTTTGTAATTTTCTGTCACGATTGTTTCATTTAATATGGATGCCAGTAACATTAAATGTAACTGTGTCGTGCAAGTAATATTTATCACTATTTACTTATAAACTTAAGTAACAATTGATGTGACCAAAAAGCATTAACATGTACTTTTTCAAACTGAAAGGATAACTCGCACCATAACCATGTTTTATTTCGGTGAATTGAAATGCAAGACCACCTACGCAGTAGCCAGACAATGGCTAAAACCCAACCCCAAATAGAAACTGAAACACAAAAGAAACAACTGCCCATCTGGTGCAGAGGCATTATGGGCGGCTGTGTAAACTGCGGCGGATGCGTCTAGCCAGCGAGTCTTAATGTTCTGATTTTTTCAGAACGTCCTTTTTTCCCATTTTGATATATAGTTAACTTGTTTTTTGTTTGTAACTGTGACTAGATTCTGTGACAATTTTTAAACGCTAATACTAGCTGTTTAGTTACAGGGAACACTTTGAGTGACTGGAAATCTCTTTTGAAGGCGGAGTCAACAGATTGGTTACTTGAAGCCGGTAATGCATCAGTACGCTATTTCGCGTTAACTGAACTTTTAGAAAAACCTGAAACTGAACCTGAAGTATTAGACGCAAAAGCCCAGATAATGCACACTGGAGTTGTTCCCAAAATTTTGAGCAAACAAAATGAACAGGGCTATTGGGAAACTCCTGACCGATTCTACACTGCCAAATACAAGGGCACTGTGTGGCAGCTCATAATATTGGCTGGCCTTGGCACCGATGGAACTGATGAAAGAGTAAAAAACGCATGCGAGTTCATTCTAGACTACTCTCAGGACCATGAGAGTGGAGGTTTTTCTGTTTATCACAGTGCAAGAACTGGAGGCGGAAGACATGGCACAGTTATTCCCTGTTTGACTGGAAACATGGTTTTTAGTCTAATTAAGCTCGGATTCCTTAAAGATTCCAGAGTTGAACGGGCAATAAACTGGATTACCAAATATCAACGGTTTGATGACGGCGAAGCGCCTGTGCCTAAGGGCTGGCCCTACGATACTATGAAAAGCTGTTTTTCAAAGCACACTTGTCACATGGGCGCTGCCAAAGCATTGAAAGCCTTGGCTGCAATTCCACCTGAAA
>PIXT01000068.1 GCA_003096235.1 Candidatus Bathyarchaeum sp.
CCCACTTTTGTGAACTCTCCAAAACTCAAAGATATACCTTCACGTTTCAGAGCGCCTACACCCATCATGGTTACAGCACCACTGAACGGCGTCGTGGCACCACCTAGATTAGTTCCAAGAATCAAAGCTGACCAAATTGCTGGCGAGTTTAATCCTGCAACACCGCTGCTGATTATCGGAGAAAATGTCAGGGCAATTGCAATATTACTTACAGCGCTGCTTGCAAGACCACTAACCCACAAGGTAGTCAAAGTAGCACTTAAGGGGCTTTGTCCAACCGTCTGGAAAAGCTGAGCTGATAACTCGCTTAAAATTTGTGTACTTTCTAGCCCTCCAACTACGAACATGAAACCTGAAATGAAAAATATAGTCTCCCAATCCAATTTTTTGAAAATCTCTGCCGGGTCTGAGCCGCTTATAGCCAAAGCAAGGATAGCGCAACCCAAAGCAACAGCTTCTGCGCCAATACCAATACCTTCCAAGGTCAAAAAGAGTACGACCAAAAGGACCAGAATTAGAATTGAACGGTAAAACAGTGTTTTGTTTTCTACACTTTCCCAAGGATTATATTTTGGCAATTCTTTTTTCACGCCAAGCCTTTTTCGGAAAATCAGATACAAAGCAAAGATAGTAATTGCCCACAAAGCAACTTCACAAATCGCCAAGTATCCAATAAACGCAGTGAAACCTATTCCCGCTTCCAAACCAATTACCATGTTAGAAACAGAGCCAATCAAAGTGCTTGTTCCACCTAAGTTGATCATTATCATGGCGGAAATGAAGTAAGGCACTGGATCGTAACGCAGCAGTTTAGTTATTGTTGCCATGGCAGCAGCAATAAGCAGCATTGCTGTAGGGTCACTAAGAAACACAGAAACAGCAGCAGCGATAACACATATAGAAACAAAGAGCAAGTTAGGATTTCCATTCGAAAGCTTTACAGCATACAAGGCTCCGAAACGAAACAGACCGCTTCGCTCAGCCACTTCAACGACAATCATGACACCTAATAACAAAAAGATTAGTTGCATATCGATAAAACCAATCGCAGTATCATAATCGAACACCTCGTACAGAAGACCAAACCATGCAGTTAGCAAAGCGCCAACCAAGGCAGCAACAGACATGGGAATAACTTTGGTGGCTGAAAGCAAAATTGTAAGAACATAAATGAGAATGAAAATTATTTGAACTTCGTCCATTTTTACTCCCTGTTCTTCCTGCGGTCAGCCATTTTTGCTAGATTATCTGCTACGGATGCTGCTCTTCGTTCAACAATACGGTAAAGGATACGCCCGATCTCGTATATCAAGATAAGAATAATTGCAAGAGCAATATAGGTCGTGGCTATTGACAGAGGATCTTTGATACCATCCTCAAAAGTGTTAATCAGAGGATAAAGCGCAGTTGTAACTAAAATAATTACAATAATGTAAATCGTGTCTCTGGCAGCACGTTTCGGAGACCTTTCCTCTTTTATGCCCAACCGTTTCACGAAAATGTCTGTCAAAATGTCGCTTAAAACCAAACCATCAGACAGAGCACGAATCAGAAAAATTGCCGTAAAAATTAAGGCAATAGTTCCAACTAATGTTCCAACTTTAATATCGATTCCAGGAAGACTCATATCACCCATCAAGGGCGGAACAATTGTGTTTATTAAATAGAAAATTATAGCCATCACTAGACTCATCGTTAACCGAGGAAATCGGCTTCGCACTTCTTCACCAATAGCTTTCTCGACCAACTTTCGAGCCTCTAAAATTTCACCGCATAATTTGACGTTACATAGATATTAACACTGCGATATCAACAAAAATGACACACAAAGGGCAACTAGGAAAAATGCTAAAAAATGGACAAAAAATCGCATTAAACACGAATTATTGCATTTTTAAGTAGTAAACAACATCAACATGTGCAGCATATCAGACTGAAAATAGAAAAACCATGAACTAAACACATCAACTCCCTAAAAGGCAGGATAGAAAATTGGCGGTTTTAGCTAAAAAACAGGGTTTAATGGAGCCGCTTTTGCATGGTTTAATGAAACTTTTTTGCATAAAAAACGAAAAGAGACCGTTTTAGGCAATTTAATTGCCGTTAAAGCTTTTGTGCTAGAAGAGCATAACAGTGAGACTAACACACTTACAGAAAATGTGGTTCATATTGGAAGAAAAACAATTAAAGAGAATGTCGGTTGTGCTGCAAGAGTTGGGGCTTAGTTATGCAGAAACTGTTGAAGTAATGCATGAAATGTCTAAAGACGCAAACCACGCCCAAAAGCTGTGGAGAGGAGAAAAAAAATCCAAACTCATCAAACTAGCCTTAACGTTGATAACATTCCCTGAACCCACACCCGTAAGTGAAACAATTGGAGCAGCAGTTCTAGTAGCGGGACTGGTTCAAAACAGAGTTAAAAAAGCAACATTACACGTAGACGATGTTTACAAAACATTCCAAGACGTGAACAAAGACATTCTAAAGATCAGAAACTTTAGAAAATAAAACAAAAATTAAGCATGAGGTTCCTTGTCGGGAACCAACTCTTTGAGTTTTTCTTCAGGTGCACCCAAACAGTACAGTATTCCAGCAAGATTATCTTTAGTAATAACACCAGACGCAACTTTTTGAAGAACATCCTTAGGATAAAGTGCAATACCCAACCCAGAATTTTGCAGCATAAAACGGTCGTTTGCTCCATCCCCAACCGCAACAACCTGTTCCATCAACAGATTCTCTTTTTGTGCAATTTCCTGCATCAACTCAGCCTTAGCTTCTGCATCAATAATTGGCTCCACAACTTCGCCAGTTAACTTGCCGTCCTTAATGACTAGCTTATTAGCATAAACGTAGTCGATACCAAGTTTTTCTTTGATTTTTTCAACGAACTGAGTGAAACCACCTGAAATAAGTGCAATCTTATAGCCCAACGCTTTAAGCGAAGTAATAAGCTCCTCAGCGCCAGGAGTGACATCTAAGTTATCAACAATAGAATCAAGAACAGCAACAGGTAAAC
>PIXT01000069.1 GCA_003096235.1 Candidatus Bathyarchaeum sp.
CTAACTATCGAAAACATCAACGCCGCTAATGATGAAAATAGCACTATATCTGCGAAGTTGTATTCGTATTGAACTATTGTTATGTATGTAGCACCTACTGCAGCTAACACAAAAACCGCGCCCAAAACGGAAATTTTTAGGTGACGTCTCTTTAG
The DNA here is from genome assembly GCA_003096235.1 of Candidatus Bathyarchaeum sp. The sequence goes on from PIXT01000069.1 coordinate 156, forward strand.
CATAAAAATACCTCCAACCATCGCTGCTAAACCGCAAATTATGTCTATAGCCCCAAAGATTGCAAATCCCATAAAGTTCGAAGCGTAAGACGCACCGTAATAGTCGATTAATGTTGGGTATTGGTAAATTCCTACACACCCCAAACTAGCAATAATAACTGCTGCAATTATTGTAAGAACGGCTACCGCAACAATTGTGTCTCCACTTTTTGGTTGTGTATCTATGACTTGTAGTTCCTCTTCGTTTTCTTCTTCGGTTGTTAGTGGTTCTCCGCAGTTGGGACAAATTTCTGCGTTTTCGTCTACTATTTCTTTATCGCAGTTAGGGCAATTCAAATAAAACTCAACCTTTTCAGCAAGTGAACAATCATTTGGTTGGAACATCGTTCGATTTTTTTGTATTTAAGCTTATTTCCAAATCAAAAAAATGACAAAAAAATTTGTGAAATCTCTTTGGTTCGACAGAAACCTTGACCAACTCAGATTTTGTTGTTCTACAAATAGAACACTCTGTTCTGCAATCAGACTTATATGCCATTTTTGTACATTAAGTCAAACTAGATGAGTCATGAAAACTGAAAAAAAGAAGTTTATATTCAATAATCTCATCAATAACGTAAATGTTTCTTCAGGTTTACCTATGATGCTTTCAACCTGTGTGATGGCTTCTGATCATAGACTTGGTGAAACAGTTCGATATGCAAAATAAAAGGGGAAAAAAATGAAAACACTCAATGTTAAAAAAACAAAAACCTGTTTGTTAATTATTTTATTAAGTTTAGTTTCAATCATCAGCATTTTTCCATTATCTTTGATTACATATGCTCAAACTACTTCGTATGTTTCTGGTCATGTTGTAACCGAAGATGGTGAGTTTCTGAGTGGTGTTATTGTGGACTTTACTGTGGCTGGACATGTTGTTGCTTCTACAACTAGTAATTCAAATGGATATTTTTCAATGAGTAGCGTTCAACTGGGAACGTATGTTATGTGTTTCAAAAAAGCTGGTTATACTGATTCAGTAAAAACCGTTACTGTACAAACATCTATCACAGACTTAGGCAACGTAATATTACTAAGTCGTTTACGTTTGTCGTCTTCAATTTTGAGCATAATAGTCAATCCCGGCGACACAGTTGTGATTCCGGTAACTTTACAAAATTCTGGCGATGAATCTGAACTTGTAGATTTTTCTGTTTCTAAACCTGCTGGATGGACTACAAAGCTGTCCTATCAAAACTATGAGGTTGCTAAACTAATCCTTGCTTCTGGTGATGGCGTTTCTCTTCAACTGGACGTTACTATTCCTGTAACCGCATCTTTAGACAAAGACTATACTGTTTCAGTAAATGCTTTTGGATCAATTAATTCGTCTTTAACCGTTAATTTGTTAACTCGCACTGAACCAACCGTTTTGGTTTCTGGTAGACTTGTTGATGATTTTGGTAATGGAATACCACAAGTAGTTGTTGCTGCCTGCTCGTCTGACGAAAAAATACTAACTAGTGTTGAAACTTCTGCAGATGGGTCCTTCACTCTTGAAGCACCAGCGAGTTCCACCAGTTTAGTTAGCTTTTCAAAAGCAGGTTATGCTGAGTTGAATACGAGTGTTTCTTTGGAGTCTGCAGGTGGGCAACTTGAACTTGGAGAAATTCTCTTAAGCCCATCCATAGCTCTGTCAACTTCACTCTATACTGTTGTAGCAAATCCAGGAGAAAACTTGTATCTTTCCTTCACTGCGACAAATAATGGTGAATTCGCGGAAAGCCTCGATTTCTCAGTAACTAGTACTAATGACTGGTCCGCAAAAGTCGTTGATTCTGGTAACCAAAAAGTGCTAAACACAGTGTTGTCCCCTGGAGATCGTTTGAATCTGCGGGTAATGTGTACTGTTCCGTTGGATTCTCTTGGAACTCATAACGTAACTGTAACTGTTGATGGAGTAGCAGTTTACACACTAGGCTTTACGGTAGTTGTAGAGCCTTCATCTGAGTCCATTCTATCCTGTTCCATTCCAACCAAGTTGTCCCTACCAGGAGACCTTGCCACGTTTTCTGTGAGCATGATGCTTCCATATGCATTTCAGACACCTGTTAGCCTTTCAGTTGATTCTTTGCCCGCTAATTGGACTGGTTTCATAAAGAATGCTGATGAAGAATACATAACCGATATTGTTGTTGACCCTGGTACAGTTTTACTGTTTTCTGTTGGTGTGTCGTCTTCTCCGCTAGCCGAAACCGGTAACGACTACGTCGTCTATGTTACCGCTAAAGTCGAAGGATTAACTGTTGGAACTCTTCCGTTAACTGTTTCTTTGATTGAACCTGCATCTATTGAAGAAATTAAAATGACCACCAAGTTCCCAGAAGTCACTATTGAAGCGGGAACCATTGTAAATTATCAAGTAGACTTGGGCAACTTCGGAGATACTAACAGGCTTTTGTTGTTGTCTGTTGATGCTCCTGCTGATTGGAAAGCAATTATAAAATCTGGGGACTCCGAAATTTCTCAACTCAACATTGACCCTCAAACTGCGGAAGCTCTTGTTGTCGAGGTTACTCCACCTAGCACTGTTAATCTGGGCACATACAACATAACTGTTCAAGTTAAATCAGAAAGTGGAGTTGTACTCTCAGAGGTCGAACTAAAGGCTACAATAATTGGCTCTTTTGACATGCAATTGATACTTTCTACACTGCTTACCACTACCACAAGCGGTGAAACGGCTACTTTCACTGCTACCGTTAGAAACACAGGATTTTCAACTCTGAGTGTTATTGGTCTTGAATTCGAAGCAGAAAATGGTTGGGATGTAGAAATCAGTCCTGCACAGGTGGACATACTACGACCTCAGGAAACATGCCAATTCACTGTCACCATAGACACACCTAAAGACACCATCGCAGGGGACTACTTAGTCGGTTTTAATGCATTTTCTGATCAAGCTGAATCTGACACAATGCAAGTCAGGGTTACAGTTAACACTTCCACTGAGTGGGGAATCTACGGATTTGGGTTAGCTGCAATCATCATTATTGTGCTTGTTTTAGTTTTCAGGAAATTTAAACGGAGATAAAAAAATTGTCTGAACCTATGATAAAAACAAATCAGTTAACAAAACATTACGGGGAGATAAAGGCGGTTAACCAATTGGACTTAACCGTTAATGAAGGCGAAGTTGTTGGGTTTCTAGGTCCCAACGGGTCTGGAAAAACCACCACCCTCCTCATGTTAATGGGGCTTTCTTTACCCACATCTGGCACCGCCTCAGTTGGCGGTTATAGTGTAATCGAGCAATCAAAAAACGTTCGACAAATTGCAGCAATGCTACCCGAAGGCGCAGGATACTACGATGACCTAACGGCAAAGCAGAACCTTAGGTACATCGGAGAACTAAATGAAATACCACGGGATGAACTAGACACACGAATCGAGGAACTCTTTGAAATGGTGAACCTAAAAGAGTGGGCAGACACCAAGGTCGGCAAATTCTCCCGAGGAATGAAACAACGTCTAGGAATCATGGAAGTTTTGGTTAAAAAACCAAAAATCGCATTCTTTGACGAACCAACACTCGGATTAGACCCAAAAGCCACCAAAGAGCTACGTGACCTTCTAATCAATTTAA
>PIXT01000070.1 GCA_003096235.1 Candidatus Bathyarchaeum sp.
CAGAAACACTGACTTTTACGTCTGGCAAAACTTCTTTGAGTAACTGAAACATCGAGGGCGCAGCAATTGTGAATCGTCTGACGCCTGCTGAATGGAGTTTGCGCAGGAGTTTAGCAGTTTCTTTTTTACCCTTGTCTGTGAACTCCAAATTTGCGGCACAGATGAAGTTTAGTGCGTAATTGAATTGGATATCGTTTTTGTTAAGTGCTTCAATGTATTTTTGGAGGGTGCCTAAGTCTACTTGATGTAAAACTGAACTGATTCTGCCTGACCCGAAAAGTGACAGGTTCAGGGATCCGTAGACTTCTTTTATGGGTATTTCCCATTGCTTGTTTTTTTGGGCGATTTGTTCAACCGTTGAAATTTTAAAATCAGTAGGAACTTTGAAAATTGGCATCGAAAACTCCTCTAAAAAACTAGATTGAACTACAAAAAAGTGAGGGCTAATAGTTCTATTAAACGTTTTCTTTTCTGCTTAACAAGCACTAGAGCAATACGGAATTCTTATGCCATCTTGTCTTGTTTTTGTCGACTGTAAAATATTAGCGGTAAACCAACCATTGGCAATGAGAGCATCCATAGGTCTAAGTCATGTCCAAGTATCCATGCGTACCATTCATTCCATCCGCCGAAGAATATCCATGTTAAATAGTTCCAGAGAAAGAACATGCCAAGCGCTGTTATGATTGCGCCTACTTTTCCAAGATTTAGTTCTGTCCAGTCTTGGATTCCAATTGATTTTTTGGAGAAATAAATCATATAGATAGCTAACGCAAGTAATCCAAATGAGGCCGTAGCAAAGCTGATTAGGCTCTCAGGTGAAGTTAGAAGCCAATCCAATCCGTTGTCTAATACTGTTGTTATCCACATCCCAGTGTTGTTAAGCCATAAAGTTAAAACGTAGAATACACCTGCAATTAATGCCCACTTTATGGCTGCTTTAGCTGGCTTGGTTGGTCTTAGCTTGTAGGCGAGCAGAAACAGCGAGCCTGATATGCCAATTGAACCTACCAAGCAGGGTAAACCCGTGTTTAGCAGAAAAACAATGTTGACGCCATCACTTGTTGGTAGAGATCCCCATATACCCGATGTTAACAGTCCAAGCCAATAAAGTCCTTCGAAGATAAGAATCGCTCTGAGCAGCTTGTATGTTGTTGATTTCGGCAGTCCTTTTTTAGCGAAATAGAGAATTGCTCCTGAAAAAGCAAGAATTCCGGCGATGAATCTGAAGATGAGAAACACGTAAGCTTGGATGTCGGTTATGAATATCCATGTTGCTGCGTCTGGATTGCTTGGGGCAAGATACTCCCATTCGCCGATCCATGTGAACATGAATGTTTGGTGTAGCGTAAATAGGAAGTACGTCACTGCAACTATTAATAAGCCCATTTTTAGTGGAGTGACAAACTTTGGGTCTGACAATATCGCCAAGCCTCAATTGTATCTTTCAAGAGTTACTCTATATTATACTTGCGGTCAAGTGTTTGCACGTTATGGTTAGCGTTAAATACTCCCTATTCCTAAAATAATCTAGAGGGCTGTGCGTGAAGGCATCTAGTCAAGGCTTATCAAAACTTTTGTTTGCTGTGGAAGGTGTCGGCGCAGTTTTTATTGGCGTATTCTTAGCGGCCTATTTGGGTGGTTTATTTGTGGTTCCCCAGACAACTGTTTTCCATTCTGATCCAACTGTGAGACTTGTGTTGGCGATTTTGGGTGTTATATTGCTGGTGCTTGTGCTTGTTACAGTTATTGTGGCTATTTTGAAGAGGAAATAATTTTTTCCAACATTTCGCAAGTCTCCAAAGGCGCTATAGACCTTTTCTGGGTGATCCTTGTGAAATTGAGAAAGTTCCAAAAAAGGTCTGTGAGTTTTATATGTGGTGCAGGGGGTGGGATTCGAACCCACGAACGCCTACGCGATAGGGTCCTAAGCCCTACTCCGTTGACCTGGCTTGGAGACCCCTGCACGAGTTTGCAAAAAGAAGATAACAATCCCACTAATATCTATTTAACCCCAAAAAACAAAGAAACCACTTATTCAGTAACGGAATACTTTTCTGCCAAGGCAGCGTTTAACTCTTTATGGTCTGGGATGGTTTCTTTCAATGGCTTGCCAGCTTAACATTATGGGATTTTATCCTCATCTTCTGGCTATTCATCCTCATCGACCTAACCCGCTCACTAGGCAAACCCCTATTCCTCATAATCCACGACCTCTACTGCAGCCGCAAATGCAGAAAAACCACGTTAATCTTCAAACCCAAAGTGTCAATAATAATTCCCGCCCACAACGAAGAAAAGTCCATCGTAAAATCCATCGAGTCAGCTATAAACGCCGATTACCCAAACAAGGAAATAATCGTTGTAGACGACGGCTCCAAAGACAAAACCGCTTTTCTAGCAAGCTTATACGAGTCTAACGGCGCAATCAAACTGGTACGTAGAGACTACTCAAGCGGCAGCAAAGCTGGTGCGTTAAACTATGGCATCCTCTTTGCCTCTGGAGATGTCTTGGTTACGGTGGATGCAGACACCCTTGTTGAACCCGACGGTATAAGCAAACTTGTTAACGAATTAGTTGACCCTGACGTCAGCGCAGTCTCGGGCAACGTGCGTATTCTCTGCGGCGACAGCGGTAAACGCAACCTACTAGTGCGTTTGCAAGAGTACGAGTACTTTTTGGCTTTCGAGTTGGGGCGCCGCTTCAGCTCGATTATTGGCACAATGATGATTATTTCAGGTGCTTTCGGCGCGTTTCGAACCCAAGAAATGAAGGCGCTGGGACAATACGACAAAGACACCATAACTGAAGATTTCGATTTAACCTTGAAACTCAGGAAGCTGCGGAAAAAACTGATTTACAACAACAAAGCTATTTCGTGGACTTTTGCCCCTGACACTTTGCGTAGCTGGCGCACTCAGCGGATACGATGGACTAAGGGGGAAGCTGAAACCCTATGGAAGCACAGAAACGTTTTCAAAATCAAAGGTTTTGACTTCACATCTGTTGTCTCCACCTATGATATGCTATTTAGTGATGTGATTCTGCTTGTGTTAAGGTTTGCTTGGTTGGGAAGCCTGTTTTTTATTTTCTCCACCAATATAATTTACGTGCTGATTTTCAGTTTCATAATGTACCTGATAATCGAATCCGTCGGCACAGGGTTAGCTGCGTTTCTTTCAAGAGACAAAGGCAACTTGAAGTACCTGATTTACGTGCCGATTATGGTTGTAGTTTACCGCCCCTACTACGCGGTGGTTCGGTTAATTGCTTACTTCAATTGGCTCTCTAAAAAGAAAACTAACTGGTGACTTCTCCTCAGTGTTGCTATGACTTTTTTGTTTACCTTGCTGTCTGCCTTTTTCAGTTAACTCGTAGCTGAAGAGTGTTTGGAGTTTAGCTTGGTTTAAGTCGAATTGTTCGTGGCATTCGGTGCAGATAAACACGATTTTAGGTGTCGAGAAGATATGGTTGTTTGTGCAGTGGTAGCCTGCTCCCACCTTTCGGTAGTCTACCCCTATTTGTTTTAGCTCGGCATTACATTTGCCGCAGACAAGTTTTTCTTCGCGTGAAAACGCCGCTTCAAAGTCAACGTTGCCACACTTGAAGTGCTCAATAATTTGACCTTTTTCAAGCAGTCTGCTTTGGCATTCAGGACACTGCAAATACAGCTCCATTGATTGAGCACCGCAACGGTTACAGCTGACAGTTGAGCAGTAAGGCGTTTTTGAAACAATATTCTCCTCTTCTAGTGGTTTTATCTTTTCGGAAAAGCCCTTAATTGAGCCTACTTCGCTGATTGAAGGTGTGAAAACGAGATTTGGCAGGATTTTTAGGTCTTTTGAATTAGCTAATGCTTCTGTGATGGGTACAGTTTTTTTCTCTGGCTCTGAGTCGGCAAAAGGTATTTTGAAGCTTACTTTGCCCTCATGGTCCATGGCTACTAGCAGCATGGTTTCTGGGATATCTTGGAAGTGGTTGATGAATAACGCTGACTCTTTGAACTGTAAGTTCCCGTCAGAGTTCGAAGCTATAGCTTCAAGCTCTGCCACAGGAGTGTGGGTTACCCCCATGTTTATGAGGTTAAATGCATGACCGAGCAGTTTTAGTCCACGCATGAACTCATAGGCTTCTTTCTCGTTCATGTTAAGCATCAGGGTAGATAAGGTGTCAATGATTATGAAACCATCTTTTATCCAATCTAGGAAAGGACTTATGGTGTCAAGCAGCAGTCGAGGTTTGTATTCTAGGGTGCGCAGGGTAGACGTTTCAATTAGAGCTTTCTGGCTGTAAGTGAAGAAATCGATGAAAAATATTTCGTTTGCTTTATAGTCATTTATGTTTATACCGATACGTGTGAATTGCTTCCTAACTTCCACTGCTGGGCGGTCCAAACATAGAAAAATACCTTTACGACCGCTTTGCAATAAGTTATTGACTAGTTGGAATACAAAGTTTCTTTGAGTTTGTTGAAGTTGCCCACTGATACATATGCATGAAGCGTTGGTCAGACCGCCTTGCAGTGTTTTGTCGAGGTTTGGGAATCCAGTGGGTGCATGTTCCACGTTATAGTCAACCAATACGGAGTATTCTGTGTCTTAAGATAAGCTTTGTTTATTTGTGGTAAAGATTAACAAAACAGCAACAAAAAACAAACTACTGAGGCGAATATCCCGCCGACTTCGCTGCACGCTTACCTGCCTCGGTCAGTTCATAATTGAACTGTGTTTGCAATAAAGCATCTTTCAGTTCAAACTGTTCGCGGCATTGTGCGCAAACAAAAACTGTTTTAGGGCTTGAAAAAATGTGTTTATTGCTGCATTGGTAGCCTACGCCTGCACGTCTATAATCTACGCCAAGTTGCTTAAGCTCATTGTTGCATTTGCCACAGACCAGTTTTTCCCCGCGGATGAACTTGTTTTCAAAATCGATGTTGCCGCATTTGAAGTGCTCAATTATGTCTCCTTTTTCTAGCACGCGGTTTTGGCATTCTGGGCATTGCAGGTAGAATTCAAGTTCCTGTGATTGGCAGTTGCTGCAGTGAACTGTTGAGCAGTTGGGTGTTTTTGTAACTGTGCCGTTTTTCTCCAGTGGGGTAATTCTTTCGGGAATTTCATCCATTAAGTAGCCGGCGTCGTAGGATAATGCTGCGTTTAGAGTGGGTACGACTTTTAGGGTTTTGGCGTTTGACAGGACCTCAAGCATAGGCACTGCTCTTCTTGGGTTAATTAATCCTGCACTTGGGGACGCCAACGTGACGGAACCGTTTTTGTTTGTGGTGACCGCTAAGGTTTCGTTTTGCAGGTTCTCAAAATGCGACAGCGTTAAGGTGTTGGCTTGGAAGTTTATGTTGCCGTCGGAGTTAGTAAAGATAGGGTCTAACTCAGCGATGGTTTTATGCATCAACCCCACAATGATGAGGTTAAAGGCGCGCCCAAGCAGTTTAACTCCTCTTATGGCTTCGTAGGCTTCTTTGGAGTCCATGTTAAGCGTCAACGTGGATAGCGTGTCTACTATGACAAAGCCCTGCTTTATCCAGTCCAGAAACGGCCCTAACGTGTCAAGCATCAGTTTAGGTGTGTATTTCTGTATGGCTGCACTCTCGATGAGCGAGTTTTGGCTGTATGAGAAGAAGTCCACAAAGAACAAGCTGTAGTTGTCGTCGTATTCTTTGATGTCTATTCCAAGCCGGCGGAATTGGCTTTTTATTTCGTTGGCTGGGCGGTCTACGCAGACGTA
>PIXT01000071.1 GCA_003096235.1 Candidatus Bathyarchaeum sp.
CCCCCAACCATTATACATGGACGCTTAACCTTGATAGATTTTACGCAAAAACAATTCAAAGCGAATCGCAGCATGCAGTAAACTCAAAAAGATTCCATGCCACTTCCGTAAAATTCTAGATTTTGAACGCGTAACAAAAATGAGCTACAGACAATAAAAAAGGTCAACTGAACTAAAATATCCAAATTTCAGTGCCTATTCACAAGTTACTTGAACACTGTTAAACTTGAATGATTTTTCGCTTCATCGATTAACGGACCTTTTACACAAAAACCCAATGCACGGCAGCTTCCTCGCACTGAAAGCAAGCGGTCGCCCATGTTGACTCCATACTGTTTTAGGGTTTCCAAAGGAACAGTTATGCTTTTGTCTGGGTTTAACGTGACCACGCAGTAAGGCCTTTCCGCAATCATTACAGTTTTTCCTTCAGGCAACTGGAAATTCGCCAGTTTTGGGTTTTCGTGTAGTATTCGTGACAACGGTGAATTCTTCAGCAAAGTTACGGTGGTTACAGCAAATCCTCCAGAGCGTTTGCTGCCCGGAAACAAAATTACTTTGCATGGCGGCTTTAGGTTATATTCTGTGATTGCTTCATCTGGAACCATAACTTTTCCTTTACTGCTTACTTTTGACCAGCCGTAAACGTGTTTACCGCCCTTAACAAGTTTGGGCATATGCTTGTTTCACCGCTACTGAGTATGTTAAATAGAATTTAATATTGATTGTTTATAGGAAAAGTCATATTTTCTGTTTCATCCAATATACACTTGATTGGCTTTGTCAGATGTTGACGGCTCGCTTAAGTCTCTTAACGAGAAACTCGACTGGATTATTAACCGCCTCAACTATCTGGAGAACGTTCTCACAGAAAGCCAACAATACCCCGAAGTTGTCAGTTTTCTTCAAAGCCTAAAACTGGGAACCGCCCTATACGGGGAACCCCTAAAGACCCTCAACCGAATCGTATCTGCACGCAAGCTCATAGAATCAACAACACAAAAAGACGAAATAACAAAAATAATACTCAACTACATCGCATTGAAAGGACCAAAAAACATCAGTGAGCTTACCCGAGAAATCAAACGGCAACGCGGAAAAGCTTCACGTACAACAATAAGAAACAGGGTAAAACAGCTTGTCAACTCAAACACGTTAGTTAAAGATGCAAACCGTTACTGTCTGCGTTGACCACCTAACTGGACAGAATTGTCCAATAAATCTAAACACGCTATCCAGACTATAAATTATTTGAGGTGAAGAAACATGAGTGACCATAAAAATGACGTGCCAAAACCAGAAGAAATCTCTGGCATCTTAGCGGCGGTATCCAAAGAAATTCCTGGACTAGTCAGAGGAGTCTTGGATGCGTTCTTTAGTCCCGAAGCAGCAGCAGACATGGGCAAATCTGTTGCAACATTCTACAAGACCCTCAAAGAAGGCGGAATCCCAGAAGAACAAGCGCTATCGATGACCAAAGATTACCTTGGCACACTAACCAAATGGAGCGACAGCCTAAAAGGAATGAAGTTCGGACACCACGAGGGCTAAGCCATGCGCGCAAAAGCCCTCTTCATTGACGTTTTATACTGTTCCAAACTGGCAGTTCAATCAGTAGGCTTGGTTACGCAAACTGCAATGAAAAGGCGAAAAGCAAAATTAGCCTTCAAAAAAACCCTGATAAGCCAAGGAGTCCCCCCAAAAGTAGCAAACGAAATCGCTAAAGAATACCCAAATCCATTAACCGAAATTGTTTCGTTAATCAAAAACAGTACCTAGTCTATATAGACAAAGTTTATTTTCTATCATAAAAGTAGCAGACGTGACCAAAAAATGAGCAAACAAACAGTAATACAAGTCGATTCGTTAGTGAAAAAATACAAAGACACAACAGCCGTTGACGGCGTCTCGTTTACAGTCAACAAAGGCGAAGTGTTCTCGTTTGTAGGACCAAACGGCGCAGGCAAAACGACAACCGTTGAAATACTTGTCTGCTTACGCAACCTAACCGCAGGCAAAGCAACCGTCTTAGGTTATGATGTTTCAACCCGAAAAGGTCAACAGCAAATAAGAAAACGGGTTGGAGTTTTGCCCCAAGATTTCAGCACCTTTGACATGCTGACTGTCAAAGAAAACATCAACTATTACAAAAAAATGTATGACCGCGGACAAGACGTAGACGAGTTAATCAAGCTTGTTAACTTGGAACACAAAACTAAAGCATTGTACAAAAACTTGTCTGGCGGCTTAAAAAAGCGAGTAGCAATCGCAATAACTTTGGTCAACGACCCTGATGTCGTCTTTTTGGATGAGCCAACCACTGGTTTAGACCCAAAAGCGCGACGAGATCTTTGGAACCTTATTGAGGGGCTGCGGAATCAAGGAAAAACTATCTTCTTGACTACCCATTACATGGACGAAGCAGAAGTTCTCTCTGACAGGGTTGTGATCATCAGTTACGGAAAAATCATTGCTAACGGGACTCCCAGTGAGCTTATCTTGGAGCATGGCGGAAAAACCACTTTAATTGTTGAAGAAGGCGGCAAAGACGCGTACAGTGTTCTTAAAGCAAAGTTTCCGAAGGCTCACTTAGATAATGGCGACGTTTTAGTGCCCCTAAACGACAAATCAGATTTGCCCGAAGCGGTAATGGCGCTAAATGACGCCAAAACCAAGTTTGCAGAATTGGTGGTACGCAGACCAAACTTGGAAGATGTGTTTCTTAATCTTACTGGAAAAAAGATGGTGGATGGTGAACTAAATTGAAGCGAATCGCAGCAATTATAAACGGTGCCCTTAGAACATGGTTCAGAAGCAAAACTACGCTGTTTTGGACTCTTGCGTTTCCGATTCTTCTTATGCTGTTGTTTGGAGCAATTTTCAGCGTTACCGATGACCCACGCTTTGATTTTTATGTCCAAAACCAAGACATCGTCGACGGCGAATTCACGCCTCTGTCCGGCACGTTTGTTTCTATGCTAAACAAAACAGGTGTTCTGAACATCAAAATGGTTGACCCCAACGAGAACACGGCAGACTACATCGACAAAAACGGCATTGAACTGATGCTGCTAATTCCAGACGGCTTCCACCAGTCATGCATCGCCCAGAACGCAAGTGTTGTTCTGAAAACAGTTCCACCCGAAATCGACACTTCAGCCGCAACCGTAAGCGGAGTAGTTAACCAAATCGTGGAAGTATTTAATGCTGAAACAACAGGGGAGCAGCCTCCAGAAGTAGTTAAACTTGTATCTGAAAGTTTGGTGTCTGAAAACTACAGTTTCATAGACTTCTTTGTTCCGGGACTAATCGGAATGACAATCATGACCACCGGCATATTCGGAGCCGTTGGATGGAACACCCGAAACAGAGAACTGGGAATACTCAAAAAACTAGCCACAACACCACTCTCAAAATTCGAGTACATCATCGGAGTTATACTCTTTGAACTGGTCATGTGCACAATCTCAACAGTCGTGATCTTAGCCGTTGGAATACTGGTTTTCGACTTAAGCGTTCTACCCAACATTTACTCAATAATCCTCATTGCCGCAGGTGCAATAACCTTCCCCGGAATGGGTATGGTGATCGCAAGATTCGTAAAAGAAACAGACTCCGCCGAAGCTGCAGCAAACGCAATAACGTTTCCAATGATGTTTCTGTCCGGCAGCTTCTTTGCGTTAGAAGCGATGCCCGAGTTCCTGCAAGAAATCGCTAAAGTTTTGCCGCTGACTTACCTTAATAACGGATTAAGAGATTCTATGCTCTACGGTAACACACAAAGCACACTATACAATATCGCAATAATTCTTGTGACAGGCATGATCTTCATCATCATAGGCTCCCTGATAACAAGCTGGAGAGAAGACTAAAACCGCCAAAAACACCACTACAAAAAAGAAGCCCCATAAAATACGGATGAACGTGACTATGTTCACCTTTATCCGTTCACCAATCCTATTTAATAGACTAATAACACTTCATTATTGAAAATAACTTTTTATCACCTGATAACATAGATCCTCTTTTCTCAACATTAGTTTTTTAGGTTGGAAAACAGCCTTTTTTCTGAAATTCCAAGCAATATAGTATTTTGTTCTCTTAACGTGTCTACGAGCATGTTAGTATACAAATTAAGTGTAAGAACATAGTTTGTAAATGCTCTGTAATGCACGACAACAGGTTAGCCAATTTGTGAACAAAATTGTTCAGGTAGCCGATGAATACAAGTCATGTAACTCCCATTTTTCATCAAACAGTTTTTGTTCGAATTAAATTAGGTATTTTTTATTGGTAATTTAACCGTGAAGGTTGATCCCATGCCCTCTTCGCTTTTTACGGTGATGGTGCCGCCATTGCTTTCGACAAACCTCTTAGATATTGATAATCCTACACCCATTCCTTTAGCTTTCGTAGTGAAAAAAGGTTCAAAGATCTTGTTCATAATCTCTTGCGGTATTCCTTCGCCCGAATCTTGGAAACTGACTTCAACAAAATCCGTTGTTTTCTTTGTATAAACCTTCAGTTTTCCACCATTTTGCATTGCTTGTATTCCATTCGTGGCTAGGTTAATAAAAACCCGTTCCATCATGTTTTTATCTACCGTTATGTCCGGGATTTCACCAAAAATTTCTATTATCTCAATGTTTTTTGAAGGGCTAACTTGAGACAGCACCTTTTTCAGTAAGGCATTGACATCTGTTTTCGTTTGTTCTGGTTTTTGTTTAGAGCCATAATCCTTTAGATTATTTACTATTTTGTCAGCATACTCTACTGAATTTTCAATATTTTCGAGAATTGCTTTTATTTCTTGACTCGTTGCAGATGAACTAGGAAGTCTTGAAATCTTTTTATCAATACGGTAAATCCCATATTGTATTGCTTGTAACGGATTCCTCAAATCATGCCCTACCCACGTAGCCGTCTGTCTTGCAGCATTTCTCTCTGCTTCAAGAATTTCTTCTTGATTTGCTTTCAATCTTCTGCTCATTTTGTTCAAAGAATCCGCCAAATCACCAATCTCATTTTTTGACTTGACATCATTTTGTAATCCCAGTTTTCCGTTACCAATCTCAACAGCCACAGCCCTCAATTTTTCAATCGGTTTTGAAATCGAACGGGACACTGTGATTCCCATTACAATAGTTAGGGGTATTAAAACTCCCATGATTATGCCTGTTCCTTGCTGAAGGAATATTGCGAAATTTTCTGCTTTTTCAACATTTCTGTTTAATTCTTCTGTTTCATGCACAACAATACTTACAGCCGCCTTTCTTGCCCCTGAAGATGCATCATGGAACTTTAGAACCAATTCAGTCTGCTCTTTGAAATCAAATTCCTCTGGGTTTTGATCGTATGTTTCTATTAGTTGATTTCCGTATTCGAGGACTTCACCAGAAAATGATTTCAGATAATCAAGCTGTTCCAGACTTTCCAGACATTCAACTTCCTTTTCTAAAATTGTGATTTGTTCTTCTAGTGATCCATGCCGATCAAAAAACTTCTCTTTATCTAATTCGTTTCCCAAAGTTAAATAAAGGAATGCATGACCTTCAGCTCTTTTTGCATAACTACTGGCTTCAGCAGCTACATCCACTTTTAATTCATAATCTTCCAATTGTTCAAAAGAAGCAGCCAATCTTTGGTTAGAAAAAATTCCCAAAGCTCCAATGCTAGTTATTAATAAAGTGATTATTGTTAAAACAATAAGCATTTTATTTGAAATCTTCACATGAACACCAATTTGTTACAAAAATGAGGAAAATTATCTTTTGTGATTTTGTATGCTATCAGACTCACCCTGTAATGATGCTACGCATTCGAGGAAATTTTTGTCTTCGAAAATTCTTCCAGTAGCATCTTCAAGGTATTGTTTGAAGAGGGCATCCAAGAAAGAATAGCCTAAACCAAATAATTTTTGCAATGCGTCCGTTATTTCTTTAACATCAATTGGAATTTTGTTCCGATCAACATTAAACTGCTCTTCTAAGACAATCCACACTGCCTTTTTTGGGCTCTCACCTAGCGAATCGAGTCCGCGTTCAATAACTTCTAACATCACTTCATTATAACCATGATTAGACAAAAAAATCACCAAAACTCAAAACCATTACCTAACTCCTATTGTTCGTTAGCGTTTTTGCCTTCGTTTCGATGAATTTTGTCATTTTTTCTTCACTGAATTTTTTTTCTTCTTCTTGCTGTTTTAGTAGCTCTTTGATTTTTTCTAACAGTTTCTCAAAACGTACTGGTTTCACCAAAAAAGAATCTGCACGATTATTTACCGCCTCGATAGCATTAGACATTGAAGGATAACCTGTGAGCAGTATTTTCGCCATCTTAGGCGTTGTTTCCTTGAGTTCACCTAAGAGTTTTGTCCCTTCAATATCAGGTAGGCGCCAGTCAACGATTGCCAGATTATAAAAATTCGCATGAGACTTAGCGATTGCTTCTTTACCATTTTCAGCAGTATCTACAACAAAGCCTTCATCTTTCAATGCAGCAGATAAAGTTTCGCAAATAATTTCATCGTCGTCAATAACTAGAATTCTTGTAGCGCTATTCATAAATTATCCTCAACAGATAATATCTAATAAATTCGTTTATAAAATGAATGAATTATCGCTAAACATACAAAATAAACGTTCACATTTGGAATCAGATGTTTATTGAATGAATTAATAACATCATTCCTTCTTTTAAAATTACGGGAATCAA
Source organism: Candidatus Bathyarchaeum sp. (assembly GCA_003096235.1). The sequence goes on from PIXT01000071.1 coordinate 6,715, forward strand.
GCTAAATAGTTGCAATCAAAATAATTTTCATGACATAACTACATTTAGAACAAACAAAACCCGCCAACAACAGATGCCGTTGCCACAAACAATGCGCAAATAAAATTCCCAAAACCCAGCAGCTACAACTAAAACCTGCCCACAACGGTCACAGACTCAATACGAGCAAAAAACAACCGCCCAAAACACACGATTACAGTCACTGTAACAAATACAAAGCACATTTAAGTAATTACTTACACCCCCATAACAACAAGAACGCTTAACTGGAACGGTTTGACATGACAAATATCGTTTGCAAAACCACATATTTTGAAAGCCCAGGACCTAAAAACACTGACGAAACCCTCGCATTAGCAAAAAAACGCGCTGAAACACTCGGCATCAAAAACATCATTGTGGCTTCAACAACAGGCGAAACAGGAGTCAAAGCATCCCAAATTTTCAAAGACCACAATCTGATAATAGTAACCCACGTTACCGGATTCACAAAACCTAACGTTCAACAACTCAGCCCCAAAAATCGCGAAATCATTGAAAATAATGGCGCGAAAATCCTGACAACAGCACATGCCTTTGGAACATTGGGGCGTGCCATCAATAAAAAATTCGGAACCCTTCAGGTTGATGGAATCATTTCAGCTGTTTTTCGCCTTTTTGGTCAGGGCGTAAAAGTTGCCTGTGAGATTTCTTGCATGTCATCAGATGCTGGTTTGCTTAAAACTGGTGAAGAATCTATTGCACTTGGGGGTACTGGTAGGGGCGTGGACACCGCTGTGGTTTTGAAACCAAGTAACACGCACTCTTTTTTTGATTTAATAATAAATGAGATTATCTGTAAACCAAGGCTTTAAACTTTCAATAATGTTATGTTTTTTGTATTTTATTTTGATTAGTTTTGTGTGATAGTTGTTGTTTTTGGAAGCATTAAATACCTATTAATAGTATAATGTATTAAGACGCAAGATTTAATACGTAGTGAGATTTTTACTGTATATACGATCTCCAATGCAACACATCAAAAGTTTCAATGAGCGAATTTCAGGAGCATTACAATCCGCGGGCAGGGTTTTCAAAAAACAGAAACTAAAACCTATACCTCCATCCCCGCCACCAAAACCTTTACCCAAAGGGTACAAAATTGTTGAAAGATATCCTCTATACGAACCATTCGCTCACGCAGCCATCGCCAGAAATCCTCTAAGTGGAGAGTACAAATACATTCTAGACGAGCTTCGGCTTGACATATTAGAACGAAACGTGTATGACCGAATACTAGAAATCCTCCTTGCCGAAATCGCTTCGCCAGAAACAGAAATCGAGGATCCTAGACAATTTTTCGTTACTGAAGCTGAAAAGATTGTTGGCAAATACCGAATAAGTTTAGGTTGGTTGCCTGATGTTTCTTGGTCTAAAATACTTTACCATGCTCAACGAAATCTTGTTGGCTTCGGCAGAATTGATGCATTGATGAGAGACCCACACATAGAAGATATTTCATGTGATGGTGTCGAGAAACCAGTCTACATTTGGCACAGAAAATATGAGAACCTTGAAACAAACTTGGTTTTTCATGACGACCAAGAAGTAGACGACGCTGTGGTAAAGCTGGTTCACATGGCTGGGAAACACGTAAGCTCAGCTTTCCCAATAGTTGACGCATCTTTACCTGGAAAACACAGACTTGCTGTCTGTTACAGACGGGAAGTAACACCCTTCGGAACCGCTTTCACCATAAGAAAATTCCGAGATGACCCATACTCAATTATCGATTTGATAAACTTAGGCACCCTATCCGAGGAGATGGCGGCTTACTTCTGGACTTGTCTGGAGAATAGAGCGTCTCTTATGGTATTAGGTGGAACAGCCTCGGGAAAAACAACATTCCTCAACGCCGTAGCTTGTTTGATCAAGCCAGGCAGCAAAATAATCACAATTGAGGAAACCGCGGAACTTAATCTGCCTCACGAAAACTGGGTATCTCTAATTGCGAGGAGAAGTTATGGTCTCGGAGAAAACCTCACCGGAGAAGTAACTCTCTTCGATCTAGTCAAAACCTCGATGAGGCATCGTCCAGATTTGATTGTGGTCGGTGAGATTCGAGGAAGTGAAGCATACACCCTGTTCCAAGCGTTGGCAACGGGTCACGGCGGTATGGCTACAATGCACGCAGACTCTGTAGAATCCGCTGTCAAGCGGTTAATCCAAAAGCCAATGGATATTGCACCTGCATACATGCCTCTCATGAACATTGTCGCGTCTATTCAGCGAGTGCACTTGCCGCAATCCAAAACAGGTGAAATGACGGCTTACAGACGAATACTTTCTGTGAACGAAATTGCGGATTACGAGGATTACCGGAACACTTTCACATGGAAGGCTGCTGGTGATGTTCACGATTCTAACTTCAAAAATGGTATAATGCTTAACGCCATAACTGAACACAGAGGAATATCCTGGAAAGAATTAATGGATGAGATGAAACGTCGAGAAAACGTGTTGCGTTGGATGAGGCAACGTAAAATTAGAAGTTACAAAGATGTCGCGGGGGTAATAACTGAATATAACGCCAAACCTGAAGAGTTCTATGAGAAGGAGGTTTTAGCTGATGCCCCTGCTAAAAACTCTTGAAGGTGTCTCCTATCGCCTTTTTGGTGGTATTGCTCCAAAGTTCTTGAGTGGAGTCTTCGAGTTCAAGGAGCACCTATCTAAAGCAGGAATCAAAATTTATCCTGAAACGTACATTTCCTTAATGTTTTTAGTTGCCACTTTGACGTTGCCTATTTCAATTATTGCACTTGTTCTTATTTACTTCACTAAAATTCTTTTTCTGATTTTCTTGGTACCACTGCCAATCTATGTCATGATCGGTTTTATGGTTGCCCCTAGTTCAAAGGCTGGCGAAAGGGCTAGTGCCTTGGAGCGGGAGATGCCTTTTGCGGCAACATATGTTACGGTTATGGCGTCAGGTGGTATACCGCCTTACATGAGTTTTAAGCGCCTTACAGAGGTTCAATTGTTACCTGCGACACGTAAGGAAGCTAGAAGTCTAATTCGAGATGTGGAAATTTTTGGAGTAGACCCGCTTAGTGCTCTGGAAAATTCTGCTAAGTATAATCCGCTGGATATTTTTAGAGACTTCATTTCAGGATATGCTTCCACGGTCATCATAGGCGGTGACGTTATTCATTTCCTTGAAACAAAGGCTCAGGAAATCTTTAAGGCAGGCTCCATGAGGGTTAAAGCTACTGCTGAACGCATGGGAATGCTTCTGGAATCATTTATCATCGTGATGGTTCTAATGTCCCTTTGTTTCTACATCCTATTCAGCGTAGAATCCATATACAGCACAGGCATGGACATGGGCTCCAACGTAATCTTGTACACTTACGTTTTCACTCCGTTGCTCTCTATTGTCTTCTTGTATCTTGCTCACGGTATGCAGCCAAAAAGTCCACTCAGCGAATATAGACCCTACAAGGTATACGCTATCTCATCAGCCATAGGAGTTCTAATTCTTTTGCTCCTCACTGGATTCTTTGGTATGATTGCAACTCCACTCCAAAACCTTGTTGATTTACCAATCGCGGTTTCTATCACTTTGATAATTTCTGTTGTGCCACCTGCCATTGTGCACCAAAAGATTGCGGGTAAAAAAGCGAGTATGGAACGTGGTATATCCAACTTTCTTAGGGACATGACAGAAACCCGCAAGACTGGGCTTTCCCCAGAAGCGTGTATTTCAAATCTTTCAGACAGGGACTATGGAGCATTCTCTAAGGAACTAAAGCGTATGTCCTCGGATATCGGTTGGGGTATTCCGATGAGAAACGTGATTATGGAGTTTGTGACGAAAACCAAGAGTTGGATGTCCCAAATTGTAATGTTTTTGCTATTGGAAGCTGTTGACGTAGGAGGCGGTACAATATCAATGATTGAGTCTCTTGCGCGATTCAATAACATGACTCAAGAAGTTGAGAAAGAAAAGAGAATGAGCGTTAGACCTTACATGATTATGCCCTATTTCGGTGCAATATTGCTGGTAGCAACAACTCTAATGACGCTTCTTTTCACCACCAACACAATTGCCATGGGCGGTGAAACTGCAGCTTCTACTGCAGACACAGGTGAGCTAACTTTAGTCTTTACTGTATCCGTAATCACACACTGTTACTTGATTGGATTAGTTTGTGGCAAGATCAGTGAAGAATCTCTGGCTGCTGGTTTCAAGCATTCTGCGTTGCTCGTCCTGATTGCTATTGTTGCATCAAAGGTTGTTCCACTGATGATATCGTTTTAGGAGGAAACTTGATAATGGTGTTCAAAGTTCAAAAGAAAAGGTCAGGTAAACAGGCGTTTAGTCCAGTCATATCTACGGTAATTATGACTGGCGCTATGATCGCTATTCTAAGTGTTGCTTTGGTTTTTGCTAACAATTTGTTGTGGTCCAGAGTTGCTGAAGGTGAATTTGATTCTTCGAAGCAGTTTATGCAGTCTATTGGTCTTCAGATAGATGATGTAGCTTGGACTACGGGACGCACAGAGACGATAACTTACGCGAGTCAGCATGGAGCTGTTGTGTTGGAACCGGATGTGCTGTCTTACAATGTGACTGTGGAAACAAGTGAAAACACATATGAGTTTCTGAATTCAACTGGAGCGCTCATGTTTAACCTTCCAATATCTCAATATTCAATAAGCGATGGTTACTGGATGCCAATATTCCCAAGTTCAGATGAGTCTCTTACTTTGAAGGGCACTTCTGCTCCTGTAGCGCGGGTGTTTGAGGTTGAGAAAGTGCCTATGACTGGTGGAAATTTCCTACGGGTGGTTGTTGCGCCATCTGTTAGAGTTCTTTTCTCTGCGATTAACTCTACCACAAACACATACTATATTCGAATGTATCTTCCTGTTCTTAGTGCATCCCCATACTCTAGCTTCTCACAATCCATTACTTTGGCTGCAGAGAGTGTCCAAGCCTACACTCTGAACAATGTTGAAAGCATCACCGTTTCTGTAGATTTCCCTAAAGGAACTTCAGATGGTTTTGATTCTGAGTTCTTTAATTTTCCCGATGATGTTCTTCCATATGATGATGACTCTGAGGAGCTCGTTATTCCTCCTATTGTAATTCCTCATGAAGCTGATGAATACGATAATGTTGTTCTGGAGCTTTATCTCAGCGAGGTGTCCGTCGGATTTTGACTCTAGTAAAATTGAGAACAAAGGAGGCGTGTACGAGTGCCGAGCGTGACAATTGAATATGTTATCTTAATTCCGCTGCTGTTCACTCAAATCATAGTTTTTCCATTCGTGGCAAGCACAATGACCTCCAGTTGGCAAGACTCCCAAAGAGACATCCAACTCCAAGACGCTGCGAACCATCTGGCGAGTACAATCCAGCAGTTTTATCTGACCGTTAATCGGGACGAGATTTTGGTGGGCACTGTAACTCAGGCGTCAACTCTTCCGGTGACAATTGGTTCTTATCCGTATAATGCCACAGGTTCGCTCAGTGAGCCTGCAGACGGCTCCGCTAAGGTTCTAACTGTTACTTTGACTTTGGATACAGTAGATAACAATGTTACAGCGGCGGCTATGCTTGGTCCTAATGTGAAATGGATTGATTCAACTCTGCGAAGTAACTCTGTTGACGCTTCTGTTAATGTACAGAAGTTTTCTAATGGTACACTTGTTTTCTCTTTTGGAGGTTGATTAAATGGCAGGAGCTACAATAGATCACATGGTTTCACTCACGATTCTCATAGCGGCGCTTTTGATAGCCATGATGACCTATAACGGAATGTTTGCGTCGGCAATTGAATACGACAATAACCGTCAAGTTGCCAATAAAGCCGTTGATTTGATGAATGCCATTTGTTTATCTCCAGGAAGCCCTGCTGACTGGGGCGAGACGGACTCTTCTGTTTTAGGTTTTGGTCTTCAAGACCCTGATGCTGGCGGTTATACCTTAAGTCCGCATTCAATAATGAGATTAAATACCACGTCCAACGAGAACCCACTTATTGAGTATCCTAAAGACTCAGGTGTGTTCTATAACAATATTAGTACTAGTTATGGACATGCCATACTTAATCCAATAGGAGATTGCATCAATTACACATCTACTTCTGAGCTATTAGGCGTAAATGGAACTTACGGTTTCAGCGTTGATATCACCCAAACATTAGATGTCACTATTTTACAGGTTAATGATGATCCACTCACACTCAATGTTAATGTAGCAGGGTCAGGACTGCCTCTGAGTGGTGCAACACTAAATTCTTATCTTTTTTATCTGAACAAACCTGTTGATACTGATTTTCCTCTAATTACTTCCTATTCAAACGTTACTCAGACTGGTCCGTCTGGTTCGGTGGATATAGAATTTGATGTAAGCAACGAGGGTGAAGGTTGTGCTTACTCATTTCTTGTCTACGTTAATCTTGGCGGAGTCAATGGTGTTGGCTATTTTACGTCTAATACTATTTCTGATGACACTCAGTATATTGTGCCACTGGTTGACGGCTTTGATGTTGATGATGACTACATGAAAATTATTCTTACGCACAGCTACAACATCTTGCCTATAGAAAATAACGCTGCAGCTCATTATAACGCTTCTTTCTTTACTTTGACTTCGGATTTTCAGTTGCAACAGTTTGATTTGGAAAATTCTACGGGGCTGCTTAATACAGGAACAAAACTTTACAATACAACTCGAATTCCGAGTTCTGAATCTGGTATTCTAGTTATTTCATACCTGGCTAACGGTCGACTAGGAAGTGTTATTGTTCCTTGGGGTATTGGTGCTCTTGGTGTTTCTGCTTCTTTTGGTGGCAGTTTTGGTTCTTCGGGTTACGATTTTGTTGCCACAGAGATCAGACAGGTGACGATTAACGGTATATCATATCATGTGAAGGTGTCTACATGGAAATTGAGGACTTAGGTGGTGATTGGCGTTGATGAGAACTGTTGAGGTGCTCTTCGTGATTGTAATCTTGCTTAGTTCGTTTGCTATCGCAACCCAATTTGCTGTTTTGCCTTCATCCAGCCAAGCTTTTGGAACCGATCTAGGCAAATTGGCTCAATCCACGCTTGAAACATTGGATGCACAAGGTGTGCTAAGTGAAACCGTCTTCAGTGATGACGCTGATGCCTGGGGAGACC
>PIXT01000072.1 GCA_003096235.1 Candidatus Bathyarchaeum sp.
CTGAGGGTAGGTTAGCCACGCGTTACTGAGCCGTCTGCCGCGTCTCAACATAGCTAGAGACGCTCGACTCGCATGTCTTAGTCCCACCCCGATAGCAGTAAGGTCCGGCAGGATCAACCGGATTTAATTTTTATATTCGGAGTATTATTTGCCACAAAACCGACTGGAATTGCGGATAAAGCGCCAAAGCCCACTTCGGATCTGATCTAAATCAAATCCCCATCTTTGTCGCCGCAACCGGAGTCAACTCATCATTCAGGGGCGTTAAACGCCTTATTCGTCTGAGTTGAAGCCGCCTAAGGTCACGGCTATGCGTTCACGTTACCAAGAGGGTATCTTGGACGATCGCGCATCCTACCTACTTTTCTCACAACTTAATTAACCTTTCTGAAAGTGTGAAATCATGAGGCTGTTTGTCTTTTGGGTTCTAATCTGAGGCACATGTGGGTGGTCTGTGTCTTGTCTTGAATAGCTGGATGAAGAATGTTTATGGTTGATACGGATTTTGGTGGCATAAAGTATAATCGTGGTTCTTGTTTTTTGTGGTGTAGGTGCGTGTGTTGAGTGAGATTCTTATGGCTTGCAAGGATTTAGTTGCCGACGCTAAACTTGGCTGTGCAGACTTGGTTTTCAAGGACATATGTTTGGATATTCTCGCAAAGGCGCGGCTGGTTTTGAATGCTGAACAGTTTGAGGAACTACGTGATTTTGTAACCGAAACCTTGAAAGATGAAGCGTTTTCTGATTCTGGACAAAAAATTAGAATTCAGTAGTGCGTTTTGTTTTGCACGTTTTTTGTTCTTTAGTTGATTTGTGTTGTGATGCTGTCAAAAGAGCTAAGTTTTGGCAGAGCGTTTAACTTGTTATGGGATGTATGCGATTTGGCGTCGTTGGATTATGAGATTGATTTGCTTTCGCGGTTGGTTGCAGTAAACACGGAGTCCGTTCCAAAGACTGGTTATTCTGAGTGTGCTTCGGTGCTTGTGGAGGAGGCAGAGCAGTGTTCGTTGGATTGGATGATAGTTGATGGCGAGAAGGGCGCTAAGGATGGGTTGTCGCGTCCAAACGTTATTGTGTCTATTGATTCTGGTTCTGATGCTACTTTGCTTCTTGAATCACATTTTGATGTTGTTCCGTCTGGGGTTGGGTGGAAGTATCCTCCTTTCAAGCTTACTGTTGAAGATGGAAAGGCGTATGGGCGAGGCACTGCGGACAATAAGGCGGGAATCGCGGCTGTAATGGGGGCGTTGCGTGAGTTAAGCGGACATGAGTTAGATGTTAACCTTAAGCTTGTTGCTGGTGTTGATGAGGAGATTGGAGGCAGATTTGGTGTCGATTATGTGATGAGCGATTTTGGGTTAAAGGGCGATGCGGCTTTGATTGTTGATGCTGGTCCGGAGAGTCTGTTTTTGGGTGCTAGTGGGATAATTTGGGGGAAGGTGACTGTTAATGGGAAGCAGGGGCATGCTGGTTATCCTTTCAAAGCCAAAAATGCTATTGAGCAAGCCATGAAGCTTGTTGCAGAGTTTGAGAATTACAGAAAATTGGTTGAACAAAAGAGGTCAACTTTGCGGGCTCCTCCTGGAGCGCCTCGAGATTTTGTTTGGGGCAGATACTCTGTGACTATGATCAATGCGGGAGAGAAAGAGAATGTGATACCTGGAGTTTGTGAGTTTCGGTTTGACCGTAGGCTGTTGCCTGAGGAGCCTATCGAGCATGCTGAGCGCGAGTTGATGGATTTTTTTGAGGATGCAGTCAAGAAAACGGGTTGTGAGGCGTCCTTGGAGCTTGTGAACAGGCAGCAGGGCTACTGTACATCGGCTGATTCTGTTTTTGTGCAGACTGTTTCTGAGTCTATACAGAGGACTACGGGTCAACGTTTGCCGTTGGCTGCGGAGCTTGGGGGAAATGATGGCAGCTTTTTTGCAAAAAATGGGATACCTGTGGTCTGTTATGGAACCATCAGAGCCGACACAAGATATCATGGCGTAGACGAGTTTGTTTACCTGCAAGATATAAAGAACACAAAAGACCTGATAATTGACTTAGGAAAAGCTTCAAGCGACAAAATAAGCTAAACTTTTTGTTGTTACTCATATCGTTCCATTTCTTTAACAGGCTTGTTTTTGTTTCGTTTAGTTGACCTGCGTATAGGTTTAACTTTGTAAACTTTCTTTTACAGTTTTTTGTAAAAGTTTCTTCACAAAAATCCTTTTCAATACTCTGAATCACTGTCTGACAAGAGGAGTGGGAATGGCTGAAGACAGGATAAACGAAGAAACTTACTCGCTGATTTTCACGTCTCTGAAGCATCCCATACGCAGAAGTATACTGCGGATGCTTGCGGACAAGCCCTTGACTTACTCTGAGATTCTGGAGACCCTCAACATCGATAGTGGGCATTTGAGTTATCACCTTGAAGCTTTGGGCGATTTGGCGGTTCATTCTAATGATGGATTGTACACGCTCTCAAGCTTTGGAGTGGCAGCCGTTAAATTGATGGGCGGTGTCGAAGAGCACACGCCATTGTCCTCGCATCGCAGGTTTAAACCACGGCGACTTTTCACCAAGGTCTATACGATTATTTTGGCGTTAGCGCTACTTGGTGCAAGCTTGCATTTGGTTAGTTATGTAACGGTAATTTCAACTACAACAACATCTACAGAGAGTATGTTGTATCCGCTTCATCCTGAAATTCCATTAAATGTGGCTGCTGGCGAAACCTTCAATCTTACTGTCGCGATCGAGTATCAGTCTTCGCTTGGCGGACGTATGTTTGGTGTTAGGGGTAATCCTCGAGAGTATGTTTTCTATATTCCGCCAATAGAGGACACTCTTACATGTTGGGATGAAGCAACAATTTGGCTTGATTCAAAATTTAATCTTACAACACTATTTACTACTTATCCTTATGAAATAGAACTTATGTTTTCTAATGCGACACAGACTAATGAAACAATTACTGTCGTCGTACAAGGAAGCGGATTCAGTGTTGATCCAAATGAAGCGACTGACCCCTCAAATCTCGAACTGGAACTTTACACGCCTGACGGAACCTTGTTGACTGAAACCTTTTATCGCAGTGGAATAAACAGAATTGACGCTTCCAGTTCTCAGCCAGTACAAGTTACTCAACCATGGAACTACACGTTCAAAATTGCAAACAAAGGCTCATCGGATTGGAACGGATTCTTGACAATAAATCTTCAGCATCAACACTTTGAAAAGCCATGCTTCTACTGGGGGCTTGTTGGATTAATAATTGCGATTGGGTACATTGCCTTGGTAACAATAACAAGTTATACGACAAGACACACCGCTGGTGACCGAACAACAGTTACACTTTAACCTTTTACAGAAAACTCTGCTTTACTTTCACTGGGCTCTCCCCTCAGCAGAATGTCGTTTGGTCGAGGATTTTAAATGCCATTTGCTCAGCAAGAGAACTTGATGCACAATGACCACTATAACAAAAACAATGGAAACATGCAAAAACCCTTGGAAAGCAAAATGCAAAAACACAGACATCGAAGTTTACATCTATTACCACAACAAGCGACTTCCCATATGCAGAAAATGTTGGAGCCGAATCGCAGAGAAGGATATTGAATGGTAAAACAAGTTGCCTTTTTCTGCTTAACTCTTAGAGTAACGGATGTTTTTGGGCGGAAACTAATTATTGTTTACTGTTTGCTTGTCAAGGCTTGTTTGTGATTTGTTGGAGTTTGTTTTTTCGATTTCTTCGGTTCTTTTTCTGACGGCTTCTGCCACAAACTCGGTTACGCTTCTGTAGCCCAAGTCTGACCTAGCCTTTACTAATGCTTTTACTTTGCCGTATAGTCCTGATGGCAGATTTACTGAATCATATCCTTTTACTGGCATTCTTTGTTACACTTCTTTTTGTGATTTTTGTTGTTTAAATTTGGTCATGTATTTGATGACGTTCCGATTCCCATTAGCATGGGTCCAAACGTGCATTCTAGGTAGTTCAATAGGTTGTGACCTTGAACTGTTAGTTTGTAAATCCTTTTTGGGTGAAACTTTTCTGTTTCCCATACGCTATCAACGTATTTCCAGTCTTCTAGATCGTTTAAGAGCGGGTAGACGCTGCTGGGACCTAGATATATTCCAAAATTTTTGCGGATTATTGTTATTATTCCGTATCCGTGCATGGGTTGTGTTTTCAGGATGTTGAGCACTATGAAATAGCGTAGTCCTCTTATGATTTGGGATTGAATTTGGGTTGTGTTTTCCATCGTTTTTGGTTCGTGTCTGATTTTTATCGGCTTCGCCATATGTTTTACCCCTCTGTTACCGCAAATGTGGTGGTGTTTGATATAAGCATTTCGCTTTTGCATTGCATAAGCGGTGTGCAAAGCCGAAATGCTTAAAAATTGTACCAAACATACATGCGCCCATGAATCAACAACAACTAGCAAAGATCACAAAGGCGCTCAAGGCTAACTCAAGAGGCATGACCGTAACACAAATTTCCAAAGAAATCAACCTGAACAGAAACTCTGTTGCAAAATACCTAGAAGTTCTGCTGATATCTGGTCATGTAGAAATGAGGACTTATGGACCCGCAAAAGTGTTTTTTCTTGCACAACGAGTTCCATTGTCTGCAATGATAGACTTTTCTTCAGATTACATAATGATCTTAGATCGTGACCTCAAGATAATACAAGTAAACGACAATTTCCTAAAACTAGTAAACAGTGAAAGTCAAGACTTGCTCGGGAAAAAGCTTGAGGATGCTTCTTTATCTGCGTTTAATACTGCTGATATGAAATTGAACCTGAAGGCTGCCCTAAACGGAAAAAGAGTAAAAAAAGAAATACAGTGTTCAATAGATGGAACACGATACTACTGTAACCTCAAGATTATTCCAACAACCTTTGAGGATGGTTTGCCTGGAGTAACAATTATTCTGGAAGACATAACTGAGCAAAAAAGGATGGAAGAGGAGCTAACTCGGTTATCTAACGCTGTGAAGATGTCAACGGACAGCATCGTAATTACTGGAATGGACGCAAAAATCGTAGATGTTAATGAATCTACACTGAAAATGTACGGCGTCAACGACAAAAAAGAGTTAATCGGAAAAGATTCCTTTGACATTATTGCTCCTGAAGATCAAGAAAAAGCTTCAATTTTTTTGAAGGATGTGCTGGAAAAAGGCTCCCAGAATATTCAGCAATTCACGGTTATTGTGGGTGATGGCACCAAAAAAAATGTAGATATGAGTTTAGGTGTAATGAAAGACGCTGACTCCAAACCAATAGGGCTGGTGGCTATTAGCAGGCTCATTTCTGAACACAAAAAAACTAGATAATCCCCGCGTGTATTGTTCAGTTAAAAAACGGAGCTATTTTTCTTTCACGCTTATAGCATCAACAGGGCAACTCAATGTACATTCTAAACATGCTGAACAACTACTCGGATTCGTGACAATAGGCTGATTTTCAAACCACTCTAAAACACCAAAAACACATGCCTCAACACATCGCTTGCAACCCGTGCAGCTGCTGTAATCAACCCGCACTTCCACAACCATTTAACCAAAACACCTTAACGCAACTACATGCATACTTCTAGCTTACAGTTGTTTCCTCTTAACGTTTGACCATGTAAAGTCTACAAAACATGAAGCTAAGCCTAATTTTGTGAGGTAAAGTTTATAACTTGACGTTCTTATTGGGAAAGACGAACTGTAACAATTATACAAGAAGGATATTAGCATGGGTCATAGAAAAAAGAGTGCCCCTAGGCATGGTTCGTTAGCTTATTTACCTAGAGGACGCGCCAAACGAACGGTTGGAAGAATCCGTTTCTGGCCAAACGTAGAAGAAGGACCAATTTTGCTCGGTTTCATGGGCTACAAAGCTGGAATGACTCACATCATAATGACTGAGGACAAACCAGGCTCCCTACACTTGGGCAAAGAAGCATCACATCCAGCAACAATACTGGAAGTCCCACCAATCGTAATTTTCGCAATTCGTGCATACACAAAAGACCAATACGGTCTACACACATTTACTGAAGCATGGATGAAAAATCCACCCAAAGATTTTGACCGCGCATTTGTTTTGCCTGAAGAAATCAACAGCGAAGACAACTTGAAGAAAATTGACGAGAACATCGAGAAAATAGCGGAAATTCGTATTCTGGCGGCAACACAGCCACGACTCGTAGCTGTTCCCAAAAAGAAGCCTGATGTTGCAGAAATCAAGGTGGGCGGCGGCTCTGTTGCAGAGCAAGTTGAGTACGCAAAGGGTCTGCTAGGAAAAAATGTTTCAATCACAGACGTGTTCAAAGAAGGACACTACATGGATGCAATAGCGATAACCAAAGGAAAAGGATTCCAAGGTCCAGTAAAACGGTGGGGAATCAACATATTGCCTCGCAAATCCAGAAAGACCAAGCGAGGAGTAGCTGCGATTGGACCATGGAAACCCGCAAGAGTATTGTATACTGTTCCTCGAGCTGGACAGATGGGTTATCATCAAAGAACAGAATACAACAAGCGTATCCTAAAAATTGGGGTTGATGGCAAAGATGTTACTCCCCGTGGCGGATTCATAAATTATGGCGAAGTAAAAGGAACATACATTGTTGTGGATGGAAGTCTTCCAGGTCCAGTCAAGCGTCTTGTTCGGCTGCGGTATCCTGCTCGTCCTCCAACAAAGGTTCCTGATGCAGCCCCGAGTATCTCTTACATATCCTTGGAGTCTATGCAAAAATAGTTTGGTGATACATTATGGGTAAGATTTCAGCTAAAGTATTTGACCTAAAAGGAGAAGAGGTAAGCCAACTTAATCTTCCTCAAATATTCAACACGCCCAGCAGACCCGACGTGATAAAGCGGGCAGTAGTTACCATCCAGTCTCACAGGTATCAGCCACAAGGCAGAGACCCAATGGCTGGAAAGAAAAACACTGCAGTGTCACGTCATGCTGGTTTGGGAATATCACGTGTGCCCCGACTTAGAGAAAGAGGTCAACGAGCCGCCTTTGCCCCAGGCACAGTAGGCGGTAGATCAGCTCATCCTCCAGAATCTATAAAGAAAATCAAAAAGAAACTTCCAAAAAAAGAGATGCGCTTAGCTATACGTTCGGCAGTTGCCGCAACAGGATCCAAAGAAGCTGTGGCTTCTAGGGGTCATATGGTGGATGATGTTCCAGATTTTCCGTTGGTTGTTGTTGATGAAATTCAAAATCTGAACAAAACCAAAGACATCGAAGAAGCGCTCCTGAAACTTGGCGTATGGGCAGATATCTTTCGCGTCAAAGAAAGCCGCAAAGTTAGAGCAGGCAAAGGAAAGATGCGTGGACGAAAAATGAAGCAGGCTATTGGACCTTTGTTGGTTATAACCAAAAATGAGGGAATTGCTGAGGCTGCTAGGAACCTTCCTGGATTAGATGTGATTTCAGTTGAGAACTTGAACGCTGAGGTTTTGGCGCCAGGAACTCACTCTGGAAGATTGACCGTTTGGACTAATTCAGCTTTTACTAAGTTGGAGACCGTCTTTGGAGGAAACTAGATTGGACGCATACAAAACTATTCGTTATCCAATTATGACTGAGGTTACAAGCCGCCTACTTGAGGCAGAAAATAAGCTCGTCTTTATTGTCAACAAGAAAGCTACGAAGCGAGACATTAAGCGGGCAGTGGAGGAACTATATGCTGTTGCTGTAGCTACTGTCAACTCCACTATAACGCCTGAAGGCGAGAAAAAAGCATTTGTGAGGCTTACTGCAGACTATCAGGCAGCTGACGTAGCCATCAAACTAGGTATCCTCTAGAACAGAGAGGATTTCTGGTTTTCAAGATGCCCTCATCCACCAAATTTCTTTCCGCTATCGTTTTTTTGTTAGTTATTGCTGTTTCAGTTATCCTTTTTGTTTACCCCGATTTTGTTTACGACATTTTGATATTGGTTATAGAGTCTTTTCAAGCGGGAGGGCTTCCCCTCTTGTTTGCTATGATGGTTATACAGGCCATAGCCATCCCTATTCCATCTGAGCTTGTTTTGATTGCTGGTGGTTTAGCGTTCGCTTTTCCGTTTGGCTGGCTTGTTGGTGCATTAGGTTCAGTTGTTGCTGCTGTTGTTGGTTTTTACATCTCCAAAAAGGGCGGCAGAGGACTTGCAATCAAGCTTGTTGGTGAGGGTGGAATCAAGTTTGCGGATAACTGGTTTGAACGTTGGGGCAGTTGGGCTATTCTTCTGGGAAGGTTTGCGCCTTTCATACCCTTTGATGCCATATCCTATAGTGCAGGTTTGACTACGATGAAACTAAAGAACTTCCTGATTCCGACCGTGATAGGTACCTTGCCTCGAACACTATTCTACACTTATTTGGGAACCTATTTTGGGTTATCATTTCAAGACCTCATAGATTCCTACAGAGCTACTGGCGAAATACCTGTCGAACTTCAAGGCATGGTTTCTCAATTCAATTACGTTCTGTTAGCGGTTGTTGCAGTGATTGGCGCTATTTTTGTGGTATACACTATTGTAACTAGGCGCTATTCTAGAGGCAACGAAAACTAAAAGTATTTAAAGTGTTTTGTCTGTAGAACCTACGTTTCAAAGGAAGATGTGACACTTGGGTAAACGAATACGTGTGCAAAGACGCGGAAGAGGAAGTTCAACTTTTAGGGCATCAAGCCACAAGCGGGTAGCTCCTGTTAGGTATCCTTCAGTAGCAATCACTGAAAACAAGACAGTGGTTAATGGTCAAGTTAAGAGTTTAATTCATGACCCTGGAAGAGGCTCTCCCATGGTCGCAGTAAAGCTTGAGACCGGACATACATATTACTCAGTAGTTCCAGAGGGCGTCTATGAAGGACAGCCCACCCAAATCGGCGACGAAGCTTCAGTTGAGATAGGGAACGTTCTTCCTATCGGCAAGATTCCTGAAGGAACTATGATCTGCAACATTGAGTTGTCTCCTGGGGATGGAGGCAAAATGGTGCGCTCATCCGGAGCATACGCAACAATCATCACGCACACAGATGAGGGAACTATAGTTAGGCTTCCTTCCAAGAAAAACAAGTACATTAACAAGCTTTGCAGGGCAACCATTGGCGTTATCAGCGGAGCTGGACGCACAGAGAAACCATTTCTTAAAGCAGGAGCCAAATTCCATCTCATGAAAGCAAAAGGGCACCTGTATCCTCGCACAAGAGGTATCGCCATGATTGCCGCTTGCCACCCTTACGGTAGCAGCAAGAAAGGTGGACGTAAAGTAACAACTGTTTCAAGAAATGCACCCCCAGGCAAAAAAGTCGGATTAATCGCAGCACGAAGCGCAGGCAGCAGAACCAAACGACGACGAGTCTAAACACACAGAGAAAAACTTTTTTTCTTTTCTCTTAATTTTTCCAGAACTGCTATTTTTTTACATTTTTCTTTACATTTCAGCAATGTTTTAGCCTAAACAGCAGTTTCCAGAAAAAAGTCTGTTTTCGACAATGTACCTCTATTAATTTCCTACTATGAACGTCGTGGCTTGTTAGTATTTTTTTTGTTGTTTATTAGGAAAAATGATAAAGAGGTGGATGCCTGATAAAGGCGTATACATATTTTAGCTGGAGGACGACGCGAGAATGGGAAAGATACGGGTTAGGGTTAAGGCGCCTTTCGGAGAAATCGTTGTCGAGGGAGAAAGCGCCCAAGAAATACTAAAGACACTAAAAACAATGCCGCCCCAATTCGTAAACGAAGTAGGAGGATTAATCTCCACAAACTTGACTCCCTCACTGAAAACGCAGCTAGACGGAGTAATAGAACTAACAACAGAAGGACCAATAATAACAACCCGAGAAAAACTCACCCACTACGAATCCATTGCCCTAATTTTGTTTGCTTCAGAGCAAAACTCCAGCACCGCATCACAAATCAAGCGGCTACTAGCTTCAAGCGGAATCAGATCCATGGTACCCGCCCGCCTCAACGAAATGACAAAGCGGGGAATCGTGTTTAAGCCCGACCCCTCAAGACCAGATTTCAAGCTTACCACACAGGGTGAAAGATGGGTTGAAGAGGAAGTGCTGACCAAGCTTAGAGGCGCAACAGCTTGAGCAAAGAGACCGTTACAGTCAACATCAAATATCAAGAAACAGAGCAAACATTCACTGGTGACGCAAACCAAGTCTGGCAGAGCATAAACAAGTTCTTTACCGAAATGGTGCCCGCTCTAGCGATAGCGAAAAAGGCTATTCTCACGGTTGATTTGCAAAGCTTAATTGAAGACTGCAAAAACATAATCGCCGTTGCCCCTGAAGGACCAGTTATATTAGTTTCTAAGCAGACGCTAACAGACAGCGAAACCGTAACTTTGCAGCTTCTAGCAACATACCTCGCAAACAAGTTTGGGCAACCCAAAGATTATCTCACCAAAGAGGAACTGCAGATTGGGCTTGGAAAAAATGCGAAGATAACAAGCACCAGACTTGGCGAACTTGTCCGAGAAGGCTCTGCAATAAAAACTGAAAACGGCAACTACAAAATAACGACACTTGGAATAAAACGGTTCCAAGAAGAAGTTTTACCTGATATCAGAGAAAAACTGCAAAAATAAAAGAATTAGGCTTTGAACCACTTGAAGATAAGGTAGCGTATATCCTCAGCTTCTAGGTCAGGTATGGCTATGATGAACCTTTTACGTACAGTCGTAGCAAGGCGCCCCGCCTTTACAACATCGGTTGCAGTCATCTCATCCGCTGCCTTTCTCACCGAAACCATGTACGGCGCGTGATCCAAACCTGGACCATGCTGATAAACCGCAAAATCACAGCCAAACTTCATGCCAGGCGTAACAATAAGTGCCTGACCCCGCAGGTCACGATAAACAGCATATTTTGCCTCAAAATCATCATACAGCCGTCTAGCCCGTCTACGCAGCTTCGAAGAACTAACTGCCTTCTGTTCTGGTCCCCTGTACACACTGATTTTTTTGTTCTCGACAAGATAAACGCCCTCCATGAGGTCAAGAATCAGCGGAACATCAAATTCAGGAATCTTTGGCTTAGGAATGCCAATTGGCTTACCATAATAGCCGAGCTTATAGAGCCTCGACCCTTCCTCAGGGTTCCAAACTACAAGAAAATTATCTAACAGTTCAGTTTCAATCTTCCCGTGCATACACTTTCACGCTTTATATTGTGAGAGCCAATATGCGAGCGACATCCGATGCTGCCTTAGCCTTGTCTGCGGCGTCCTCCAGATGCTGAATTACAGTCCACAACAAAAACATAGGCGGAAGATCCATTTTGCTGTCAATAATATCTACTTCCAGTTGACGGTAAATATCGTCTACTTCACGTTCTGCAGCGTCAACCTCTCTAGCCTTTTCGAGTGCTTTGGTAGTACCGTAATTTAGTGTCATCGCGGTTTCTCTAAGTCTGGAGATTGTGTCAAACACTGCGTCCGAAAGCTTAACAAGGTCCTCTTTTATCTGCTTTGGAACTTTCCAGCCTCGTTCCATAATCTGAAGCAACCGAAATCCGATTCCTTCACAGTAGTCAGCTATGTCACTAGTCAGGTTAGTGAAACGGAGAAAATCCTCACGGCTCATCAATATGGCACCTATCTCAGCGAGTTCCCGTGAAACATTACGTTGTGCAACATCAACATTATTCTGATGTGTTTTAATGTTGTCGAACAATTCCTGAGCAGAATTTTTGTCGCCGTTCACAAAAGATGATACCAGCTGCGAAATTTTGCGGGAAATATCTACCACTTCTCTAAGATGATCTCTGGAAACGTCAAGCGCTTTTCGTTTCACCCGTTCTTCAGTCTCTACAGGAAACACCATATCGTTGCCCCAATATTTTCCAAGTTATAACCAAAATTAATAGACCAGAGTCTCTTAAAAAGAGTTAGCTTTTATGTTCTACACTTCGTTAGCGTACGATTAGTTGACCTAAATCCTCAAAGTTGAGCTTCTTATTGAAGTAATCGCGCAGCAGACATGGCAACTCAGTAAGCTTGCTTCGCACCTGCGTCCAACTATCACGGTCACGTAAGGTAACTGTTCCATCTTCAAGAGTTTGATAGTCAACCGTGAGTCCTAGAGGAGTTCCAGCCTCATCGGCTCGTGCGTATCGCCTTCCGATAGAACCTGAAGAGTCCCAGTCCACAGTTAGCCCCTCATTAACAAGCAGATGATAAACCTCGTCGGCTTTCTCAAGCAAGCCATCTTTGTTCATCAACGGAAAAACACTAACCTGCATCGGAGCAAGCTCACGTGACAAACTCAGCACTGTTCGCTTATTTCGTTTTGTGTACGCATACTCTAAAGCAACATAAACAAGTCGATCCAGCCCAAAACTGGGCTCGATAACGTGAGGAACAAATCTTCTTCCACCATCCTCAGACTCCTTAAATGCAGTTAATTCTACGCCGCTGGCTTTCATGTGCCGACTTAGGTCGTAGTCTGTTCTGTAGTTGTGACCCGAAACTTCTGTCCAGCCCCACCGCTCCAGATACACCTCCTGATCAAAGCCCTGCAACGAATAATGAGCACGTTCATAGTCTAACTTTTCAATAAAACGCTGCTTTTCTTCTGGAACACCCATCTCCACCAGAAAACGTTTGGCTTGCGCCATAAAGTACGCCTGCCACTCCTCTTTGATGATGCCTTTGCTTAATGCTTGCTTGATTGTTAGTGTTACGGGCTCAGTATCGCCCTTGAGTTTGTTTTCTGCAAGAACTAAACGAAGAGTTTCATCTTCCACATCATTAATGATCAGGCACTTTTTGTCTTCTGGGTCAAAAAAGAATTCTATATCAATTATCGTGAATTCTCTGAGCCGCACTGGACCTTGCCTTGGAGAAATTTCGTTTCTAAGAGCATGACCAATCTGAGCAACCCCCAAAGGAAGACGCCCACGAGCACTTTCAAGTATACGTTTGAATTCCACAAAGATTCCCTGCGCTGCTTCAGGGCGCCCATAACCCACAGAATCAGAGTAAGGTCCAATAGTTGTTTCAAACATAGTCATGAACTGTTCAGCCTTGTCAAAATCTCCGCCACAGTCTGGACATTTTATGTTGTGGCTTTTTAGTTCATCTACAACATTTTGTAGAGTAAGCTTCTCGGTTTCTGTGTCTGTCATTTTAGCAAACTCTTGAAGCAGATGATCAGCTCGGAACTTGCGTTTACATTTAACGCACTCAACAGTTGGTTCCTTAAAGTTCTCTACGTGACCAGAAGCCTCCAAAACGTTTCCGGGCATAATCACTGACGTCTCTATTTCAACAATAGCTAAGGGCTGGAGATAGAATCTTCTGAACTTTTCTTCCAGCCGTCTTTTAAGTAATGAGCCAAGTGGACCATAAGTTATGAATCCGCCGACGCCCCCGTATATTTCGTAGGATGGCCAGAAATAGCCTCGGCGCTTTCCCATCTCGCTTATTATTTCATATTTGTCTTTTGGTGGTTTCATCTTTTTACGCTCCGTATCTATGTGGGAATCTACACTCCTACAGTATTACAGCAATAAAAACAATATTCATCCAAGTTTTGACAATTCAGAATCAAACCGTTCTTTCATGCCGCTTTTCTTGGCTAACTCCTTTTTCACTTTAACAATAATATCCACAGGTGTTGGATCCTTGTTTTGCAATATTGCCAGATACACGCTTGCAAAGTCGCCAAGACACAAAACAGAAAACATTTTCGCCAGTTTTCCGTCTCCCTCTGCCTCAATTTCTAGAACTTTATTAGCTCTAGTTAACACCAAATCGGTGGTTGTTTCTATACGGTTCCGTATTTCAGGAGGCTCTCTTGAATCTCGAATCAAAATGATTGACTGCATTTTGTTGAGCGCTTCAGGGGCTTCGTATCCCACGGTTTCGTTGTGGTTTAGTTCTGGGAACGCGTCAGATTTGCTTGGAACTTTACTGTTTTCGTTGAATTGTGCTTTTAGTCTGTGTGATATGGCGATGTATTGCCTAAAGCCATAGATTACAGGCATTGTTCCCACCAATTTTGTGGCAAGCTGTTTTGATCTGTTTTTGTTTAAAGGAATTGCAGGAGCATTTGCTTTAGCTACCTTTTCAATAACCGCTATCGCTTCTTGTAGCTCAGGTTCTATGTCTGAAAGTATTCCCAGCTTTTGCATGAGAACAGGAAGAGGAAAGAACATGTATGGAACAGCAACGCGGGGCTGCAAGCCAGACGGTATTAGCACGTGGGGCACCTGTAGTTTCTTGCAAAAGGCGGCGAGTTGCCCGCCCGAAGTTACGGTTATTACTGTACATTTTCTTTGGATTGCGGTTAGGAAAGCGGTCAGGGTTTCTTCTGTGTTGCCTGAGTAGCTGTTGGCGAAAATTAGGGTGTCTTTGTTTGTGTATGCTGGGAGAGTGTAGTCTCTGCAGATCTCTATTGGAATTGGAAGTTTTTCTCGTAGCCAACCCTGTAGGAGTTCTCCGCCTATGGCTGATCCGCCCATGCCGACAATAACAATATTTTTTGGGTTCACGCCTTCAGGCACATTTACCTGTTTAGCCCGCTCTATTGCGTCTCGGCAGTAATCGGGGGTCTTAGCTAAATCGTTTAGCATGTTGCTCTTGTCAATTTGTTTAATTTTTTCTGGATTGTCCAAAACAGTAGTCATGCAATTATTCACCGATCCAGACACGATATAACATGTAACAATGAATCATTTAAAATAAGATAAAGACATCGCCAAGATAACGTTTGCCCGAAAATCCAAAACTATCCATTTTAGTCAAAGAATGGTTCCGCATTTTTGAGGCTTAAGTTAAACAACAACACACGTTCAATTTTTCGATTCTGTAATAATTAGGGTTCCAAGGCAAGATTGTGTACGCCAAAGACAAAAAACAAGACGCCTTTTTGGTTGTGTTACCATTTTTCAACTGTGGTGTGTGCAATTTCGTCGATGTATCTTTGATGAAGTTTGTCAGTTGTGAAATAGCTGCCTATTATGTCCAAAATCAGGAAAACAAAAAAGATTTTGCTGATGTTTCTGATGAGAACGTTCTTGAATTCTGGTTTGTCGCCCGTTACGCTCACAACTTTGAGGTAAAACAATCGTTTTCCTATGGTGTATCCAAGAATTGATTCAGTTATTGCAAAGTAGAAAAAGGAGAGTACTCCAGCCATAAGCATGTAATCAATAAACGAGAAAATCCATGTAGGGAAAACCAAGTCTTTTAGGAGTCCAGTTACAAAAAACAGTAGAATATAATCGATGCTAAATGCGAGGCATCGTGTAATCAATGGTTCCTGAAACGGAAAATTGTGTACAATTTTTGTTAAAAAGAATTTATCTGAAGTAATCAGCTGCCTGACAGGATTAACTATGTCTTTGATAGCGCTTGATCGCGACTTTTTCATTTCTTGTTTCTCCTCCAGATAAAAATGAACTTTTCTGATGATTACTAGATAGTCTAAATCACTTTCGGGGCGCCCTAAAAAAGAAGAATTCCAGTTAGTGACACATATCAAAAACCGAAACAAAGAAGCTGAATTAGATTCTAAAATGCTTTTTTACTTAAAAAAATAAATTGTTACAGTGTTTTTGCTAGGTTCGCGACTTTGCTTTTTATTTTGTCAAACTCATGTGACGCCTGTTTAAACGGTAGCTGATATGGATCGTTGATGTTCCAAACCACAATTTTGTCGGCGCAATCTGGTGCCTGATCAAGAATTGCCCGTTCATGTTCCCTTTCCATAGCCACTATCAGATCGTATACGCAAAGGTTCTTGGAGTCTAAACTGTCAGGAACTGTTTTCAAGAATTCGGTGGCTTGTTCTTGTTCTGCGTATCTTCTTGTCAGGTCCACAACTTTGTAGTATGCGTAGGTTCCAGCAGAATCAACATCAATGTCTGGTCTAAACTTTTTCAACAGTGCATCAGCTAATGGGCTTCGGCAAGCATTACCTGTGCAGACAAACAACACTTTCATTGCGGGAGCCTCTCAAGATTTTAGAACATTAATTATTTCGCACCTAATAAACACCAACTTTTTGTCAAGTGAAAAGAAACTTATATCCAGTGACCATATTACAGATTCAATAAAGCTAATAACAAGATTCAATTCACAAAATAACTGAACAACATATTAACGTAATTTACCATATAACTAAAGCAACTGGTGAACAAGAATGAAAGTGGGCACACTAACATGGGAATTCCCGCCAAGAGTCGTGGGTGGAATAGCCCGCCACTGCGAAGGCTTAGCCAAAGCCCTTGTTAAGCAAAACCATGACGTACATCTTTTTACACTAGACTTTCCGGGGTCACCCGACTACGAAGAAATGGACGGCGTCAAAGTATACCGTGCCTCCACAGAGTTGGGGCACCCCAACTTTCTCACATGGGTTTTGCTGTTTAATCACTTCTTGTCAAAAAGAATGGCTGACACTACCAAAACAGTTGACTTTGACGTTATGCATGTTCACGATTGGCTAGCCGCTTTTTCAGGAATCTCGTTTAAGCATTACATAAAAAAGCCAATGGTTCTTACGGTACACAGCACAGAGGTTGGACGTGCACAGGGTCTGCATAGCCCAGATTCGTTTTCTATTAATGGAATAGAATGGTGGTCAACATACGAAGCCAACAGAGTCATAGTCTGTAGTCAATCTATGAAAGATGAAATATGCAACCACTTTAACATTCCAGAAAAAAAGGTTGACGTGATTCCAAACGCCATAGACCCAACAAAGTATCAAACTTCTGCTGACCGCGGAGCAGTAAGACAACGTTACGGCGTAGGCTGGGGAGAAAAACTGATTTTGTGCGTAGGACGTTTGGTTCCACAAAAAGGAGTAGAATACTTCATCAGAGCAATACCCGCCATAGCCAAAAGCTATCCAGAAGCAAAATACATTATCGTCGGAGAAGGATGGTCACGAGACATCCTAGAAGCAGAAGCCCGCGCCAGCGGACATGCCGACAAGATCAAGTTTACAGGTTTTGCCCCTGACAAAGAAGTAATCGAACTCATGACCAGCGCAGACGTTCTGGTTGTGCCCTCAATTTATGAACCGTTTGGCATAGTTGCCTTGGAGGGAATGGCTACTGGTGTTCCTGTGGTAGCCAGTAATGTGGGAGGCTTAGCTGAAGTGATAGATCATGACCGCACAGGCGTTTTCGTGTATCCGCGAAGCCCAGAGTCTATTGCGTGGGGAATCGGCAAAATATTATCTGATCCAGATCACGCTAAATGGTTGGCTAAGAACGCAAAAGAAAAGCTCCACAAGGCTTATAGTTGGGAAGCAGTTGCTATGAAGACTGTTGAGGTCTACAGAAAGGTGGTGGAATAAATGGGCGAAAATCACTCTTTCCGTTCGCAACCTGATGAACAGCCCAATCAATTACGTCTTTTAATTATGCTCCACAACATCGGCGCAACTGAAGCCTCAAAAGCGTTAACTATAGTCCAGATTTCTGAGTGGACCCGAATGGAGGCACCTGAACTGGAAGTTCACCTTCAAAAACTGATTGAGCTAGGTTACGCTCAGCATTTTCGTTCAGAAGAAACTGACAAATACCATCTTACAACTGATGGCATCCGAAAAGTGTTGAGCTTATACAGTTAAAGTCAGGCTGCTACTTCAAAGATTTTTTCTCTGCCTGAACTGCAGACCGTAGTTCTGCGGCGGCGTCTTCAGGCGAAATAGTGTTAATGAACATTCCTGTGCTTTTCTCAAAACCCGCCCATGTAACCAATTTGGGATAAACTTCAAGATGCCAATGGTAACAATCTTGTGCATCCTCGGTTAGTATTGTGTGGAAACCAAAATTGTATGGCGGATCATTCAACAACGACCGTAAACCCCCTAAACAGACCCGCATAGTTTCAGCCAAATCCTTAACTTCGCCACCAGACATGCCCAACATGTTCGAGCAATGACGCTTAGGAACAACCCAAAACTCAAAGGGGTTAACGCTTGCCCACGGAGCAAAAACCACAAAACTGTTATTCGCCCAAATAAAACGTGAACCCACAGACTCTTTCTTTAAAACATCACAAAACAGGCACTCCCTGTTTTTGTTCCAGTAACTTTTGCTTGCGTTTAGTTCCTCTTCTAGAGTTGTTGGAATACACGGAGTTGTAATCAGTTGGCTGTGCGGATGCGACAAAGATGCGCCTGCGTTGTGTCCGTGATTCCTGAAGATTGAAACGTGTTTCACGTAGGATTTTTTGGAAAGGGCAGCCAATCGGTCAAGGTACGCGTTTATTGTGTAGACAATCTGCGAAATTTTTGCGACCCCAAGGTGCTCATTGTGGCAAGATGATTCTATGATGACTTCGTGGTGACCTACTGCTCGTGCTAAGTTGGGGCTTTGTTTGATTAATTCATCTTTTTTTGTTGGCGCCGCAAAAACAGGATACAAGTTGGGTATAACCCTCACCAGCCAGTTTTTGTGGCAAAAACCGTTTTGGTCAATTTCCTTTTTGAGTGCTTCATCCGAAGAAAGATACACTAGCACTGCGGGGGGCGTCATATGCTCATTACCGAGGCAAAGAGGACAAACTCCGCTAGTCTCTGCAAGCTTTTTTGTATGAAAATCTGTAGGTCTTTTTTTGCGTTCTTTAGCGATGACAACCCATCTGTTCAGCAAATAATCTTTTCGAACTTGGTTAGTTGCCATTTTTTCTTCCAGCTAAAGACCTGTTCATGTAGAAGAATCCTTAATCTTTTTTTGTTTTAAGACTTCAGAGTAGCGGTCAATTGTTGACTTGGCGGCTGAGTCCCAGCTAAAAAGGTCAATGACACGTTTTCTGCCGTTGCGTCCTAACTGGATTCTTTTTTTAGGGTCTTCGATGGCGCTTATAATTCCCCAAGCTATGTCTGAGGGGTCGTTTGGGTTAATGTGGAATCCACAGTGGTCATTGCCGCTTATGCTGACGATTTCTCTCATTCCGCTTGTGCCTGCAGCTCCAACAATTACGGGTTTCTCCATGCTCATTGCTTCTAGAGTGACGATTCCGAAGGGTTCGTATAAGCTAGGATAAGCTGCAACATCACATGCGGCGTAGTGTGCGATTCGCTCTTCCTCGGGTATGAACTCGAAACGGAAGTTAACAACATCTTCAAGCTTTAGGTTACGAACTAATCCTTCCAGATAGTCTCGCATGTCACCCAAGCCTACAACCACAAGTTTTGCGTTTGGAATCTTTTGCAAAACTTGAGGCATTGCCCTGATGAGTTTATCTACACCTTTAATCCACACGAGTCGTCCAACAAAAAGAATCATCATATCATCGTCGCTGAGTCCATACATGCTTTTGATTTCTCTGATTCGCTCTTGACTTACTTGATCAGGACTATACTTCTTTGGATCAACACCATTATAGCAGACCCTGATCTTTTCTGCAGGAAACCCAGCTTGTATAAGCTCATCTTGCATGGCATAAGAAACAGTTATGACCATATCAGCCATCTGTCCCCCACGGTTTTCGATGCTGCTTACTACAGCTGAACCGTTGCCTAGTGTGCGTCCTCGCTCATTGGAGTGCACATGAAACGCCAAAGGTATCCCAAGCTCCTTTTTTATTGTGATTCCCGCAATAACTGAGAGCCAGTCATGAGCGACCACCAAATCGAATTTGAAGTCTTCGCCTCTAACAAGCTCGTTTATCATCTTTGCAGAGCTTAGATAATTGTACATCAAAATCTTTGAGAAGAACTGAATTCCCCTACCCCACTTTTTAACGTCTTCAGCTAATACATCCGGCAAAGAATCAGACACATCTATGTGAACTGGACGATGAATTTCTATGCCCCGTAAAAGCTCTCTTGTGGGTAGGCTTCCTTTGTCATCGTTCATGGTGAAGACGGTGACGTCGTGACCAAGCAAAACGAACTTGCGCGTTATCTCCGCAGCATAAGTTCCTAGACCACCAACAATTTTGGGTGGATACTCATAAACAAACACAGCTATCTTCATTTAGGTTTCACCATTTCAAACAGTCGTTTTATATGTTAAAGCAGTATAGAGCCATTTCAGTTTTGTAAGGAAGCGTTATTTAACCGTTACTAGCTTTGCCTAAAGAAGCCTAATACACCTTTTGACTGATGCAATCAAGGTTAGCCGATGGTTACTGGTAAATTTCTGCCACTTTAGCGAAAACATAAACTTGTTTTGTCCAAGTGGTAATCCAATAGTTCAAGTCTTCACTTATTGCTTGGATGTTTGCTTGTGCGCCCTCTATTGTTATCTCTGCTATAACAATAGTGTCAGGAATAAAACGAAATCCCCAATAGTTATCGTATTCTTCTATAACTCCGCCAATCCACAGTTCAGTTTGATTCTCATTCAGATCTGCTAACGCGCTCCAAACCTCTGAGTCAACGGTTTCAACAGCAATAACATCGTCTTTTGAATCAACAATTACAGCCCATCGGTCCGTTTCATGCTTTGTCTTGTTTGAGTAATCTGAATTGCTCCAGTATGCAATTGGCGAAAAAACAATCAGCACAATAACTACAGTTAATAGGGCAACTAAAACAGTTTTCTTGTCCAAAAAGCCATTTCTCCTGTTTTAATCCAAGGCTACCGTTAGGTTTTGTATTTACTGGTTATTTGAAAGTCATCTTTTTCTATAATATACAGTTTGAATGTTTGTGTAGTTTAATCTTTTTGAAAAATTAGACACAATTTTAGTTAATGCACGCAAACGTGTATAACCTTGTATGTGTAAGTCGTTAATCAAGACTTTGTTTGATTAAGGGGGGAAAAGTTTGGCTAAACAAATGAGTGAATTAGAGCAGAAAGTTTACGACTACATAAAAG